>NZ_JBQEPI010000024.1:0-734 GCF_052045695.1 Mucilaginibacter sp. 22184 | reverse complement strand
ATGGCCCGATTAAATTTATTGGAAGAGACCCGGTACGAGAAGCTACCGGTAAGCGTTTATGGCAGTCAACAGGAAGCCTCACTGGCAGTAGCCGCCCGCATTGCAGCCCTGATCCGTGATAAACAATCACGTGGCGAAAAAGCTGTGCTCGGTTTGGCTACCGGTGTTACTCCTATTGGTGTGTATAACGAACTGGTGCGGCTACATAAGGAGGAAGGGCTTTCTTTCCAGAACGTGATCACTTTCAATCTCGATGAGTATTATCCCATGAAACCCGATGCAGCCCAAAGCTATGTTACTTTCATGTATGAGAACCTTTTCAGCCATGTTGATATTGATAAAGCCAACGTACACATCCCCGATGGTACTTTGGATAAGGACGATGTGGTGGCTTTCTGTTTAAACTATGAGCGCCAGATCGAAGAACTCGGTGGCCTTGATCTCCAGATCCTGGGTATTGGCCGTACCGGTCACATCGGTTTTAACGAGCCGGGTTCTGCTCCTAACTCGGGGACCCGTTTGGTAACTTTGGACGACCTGACCCGCAGCGATGCCGCCCGTGATTTTGGTGGTAAAGCCAATGTGCCTACCAAAGCCATCACCATGGGTATTGGTACCATTTTTAAAGCCCGCGAAATTATCCTGATGGCCTGGAGCAAGAAAAAAGCACCTATCATCAAAAAAGCGGTAGAAGGCGAAATGTCGGGCGAGGTGCCGGCTACTTACCTGCAATT
>NZ_JBQEPI010000023.1:0-770 GCF_052045695.1 Mucilaginibacter sp. 22184 | reverse complement strand
ATGGTTAAAAGAATGTCTTCCTCGCCCACCGCGTTTTTCTTGGTCTTGCCGGTTTCATAAAAAGGCAAAGCCATAAAATGGATATGATCATCGGGCAAACCCGCGTAACGGGCACCCGAGATAGCTTCTGTTTTACGGATGAAGCCTTTTACGTTGCGGATCTCCTGGGTATCGATCTGGTTGGGCTGTTTATTCGGAAAGAAAGCCCGCATCTCTTCATATAACTGATGCAGATGACCACTGTCTTCACCAATAGAGTTGGTAAAATCAATAGCAAACTCCATGTAACGTAATACATCATCATCCCATACGGCGGTATTACCCGAAGTTTGATAAGCCACATGCACATCATGCCCCTGATCCACCAAACGGATAAAAGTACCTCCCATGGAGATCACATCATCATCAGGATGCGGAGAGAAAATGATAGAACGTTTTTTGGCAGGCAAAGCACGCTCCGGACGCTGCGAATCATCCGCATCGGGCTTGCCACCCGGCCAGCCAGTAATGGTATGCTGTATCTGGTTAAAAATATCAATATTGATGTTGTACACCGGGCCTTGCTCCACAGCCAGCTGCGCCATCCCGTGATTGTTATAATCTTCCTCGGTTAACTTCAATACCGGTTTACCAATAGTATCGGCTAACCAGATCACGGCTTTCTTCTTCAACACATTATCTTCCCATGAACAATCTTTAACCAGCCATGGCGTATCAAAACGGGTGAGTTCAGAAGCCGCTGCTTCATCCAGAACAAACTCTACATGATC
>NZ_JBQEPI010000022.1:0-2662 GCF_052045695.1 Mucilaginibacter sp. 22184 | reverse complement strand
TGGATATACCAATGATATTGACCCCTCTTCGCCAATCTAAAGTGACCCCTCTGAGTTAGGGTTTGAAAGAGAGTAAAGTTGTTGTACAGATAGGCTCCTGGGAGCGGATGTTTTTGTCCGGTTTAACAACTATTATTTTTACAAAAATACATTTTCTGTTTTAGAGTTTCTTCTCCTTAGTGATTCGCCGTAGAGTTCGACTCTTAATGAGTGATGAACAATGCGGTCAAGGATAGCATCAGCGATGGTTTTCTCGCCAATAATATCATACCATTCCTTCACCGGTATTTGCGAAGTGACTACTGTAGATCGCTTCTGGTGCCGATCTTCTATGATATCCAATAGAGAGGCCCGGCTTTGCGCATCAAAAGGTTGTAAGCCGAAGTCGTCCAGGATCAGCAGGTCCACCCGTTCTATTCTTTTCAGTTCTGCCAGAATGGTACCCTTTGCTTTGGCCAGTTTCAACTGGCCCATAAGCTTGGCTGTATTGACATACAATACCTTGTAACCATTTTGACAAGCCTGGTAACCGAGCGCTGTTGCCAGATAGCTTTTGCCGGTCCCTGTGGAGCCTGTGATGAACAGGTCCTTACGTTCCTTAACAAAGTCCAGGGCGGCAAGTCTGTGGACCTGATTCTTTTCCAGGCCCCGGTCGATAGCATAGTCGATCTGTTCAAGCGAGGCCTTATACCTAAAGCCTGCTACTCTGATGGCCCTTTCTACGTATCGGTTACGCCTGTCATCCCATTCGCTGGCGACCAGTAAGGCGATGAATTGGTCGGCTGTAAGCGATTCTTTTACTGAAGTCTCCAGATTGGTTTTAAAGGCATCATACATGCCGTAAAGGCGAAGCTGACGCATCTTGTCTAATGTTTCATTATTCATTCGTTCTATGTTTTATGGGTTATTATTGAAAGTATTCTTTTCCTCTGATGTTGTTATGTGCGGGAATTGTCGATGGTTCATCTTCATGTTGAAGCTGATCCAGGCGTTTTTTGAGGATCTCTTCGATGACGGGATAGTTGTACTGACCCAGGTTATCGGCCCAGCGACAAGCATCAGCCAGTCTTCCGGCACCAACCCGACGGGCGAAGCTTAGGATACCAGAGCATGATTTGTAGGCCTGCTCCGGGTAAACTTTGTGTTCGAGCACCTTGGTTATATAGCGGGCTACATCTTCATGAATAGCCTCTGCTTGCTGGATAAACTTTTCAGGTGACCATTCAGTAAGGAAACGATGCTGTGAGGCTAGATGGTTCTCATCTGTGGTATAACGGTATTTGATACGGATACGGCGATGAGAAGCGATCAGGGTATATTGATAATATATTTTTACCGCAATGGAGGTATATAAGACCTTTACTTTCTTGCCGATATAGCTGTAAGGTACACTGTAGTAATGAATATCTTCTCCTAAACGAACGTAACCGTTCTTCATTACCGTGACCATGACTTGTTTATTAACCTCATAACGTATTGGGTTAAGCGGACCCAATGCTTCGCGTTCAATCTCTTCAAACTGCTCTCTGCGAGAGTAGGTCCGCCCGGAAAAGGGCTTGTTGTTATGGATCTCTAAAGCGGGGCGTATAGCAGAGTTCAGCGATTCCAGATCGCTGAATCTCCGGCCTTCCAGCCGGGTGTATATGCTGCGGTAGATCAACTTAACAGCTCCTTCCACTAAAGACTTGTCACGGGGCTTATAAACACGTGCAGGAACAACCGTAACTGAGTAATGCTCCGCAAAGGATGCAAACTCATCATTCAGAATGGCTTCGTACTTACTTCCCCTGGTTACCGCAGATCGAAGGTTGTCAGGGACAATGGCACCAGGAACCCCGCCGAAATAGTGTAATGCATTCTCACATGCTTTGATCAGATCTTCCTTTCTCTGGCTTTCTACTGCTTCCACATACGTAAGCTGACTGCATCCCAAGATGGCAACAAACACCTCTACATTATGCATCGTGTCTTCCTGAGATGTGGTAAGTTGTAGCTTACTTCCCGTGAAATCTATATACATCTTATCTCCGGCTTTATGATCTACATGCATCACCGGCCTTGAGAGCTGAGAATAAATATGAATTGCATTATTAAACCGGGAACGGCCGTAGCCGTCAGGATGCTTTGCTATATACTCAGCATATAGCATTTCACGGGTTACACCCTTCTTTTTGAGCCGCTTGCTTATCTCGGGAAGCAGGCCTTGCAATATCTGCATACGTGGACTGTTTGCAGTCTTGGATTCTGTGGTCATAAACAATAAAGCGAGTTCACTGTCACTTCTGGCACCGAACTCTTCATGAGTGAGGCCCAGAGTATGCCATACACGTACATACTTTTTAATCGTGTTACGGGAGGTTCCTATCATCCCCTGGATCGTTTTGATCCCTGTGCCCTGACAATACAGGCGGATGATCTGTCGTAGTTTGTTCATCTTGATCGGTTTATTGGACATGTATTCGCTGGTTTTTGTTTATCTAAAAAGCTAAACAAAAACCTTGTCCGCAAAAACCTATCGGTACATTACTTTATTCTCTTTTGAGGGGTCACTTTCACGTGGCGAAGAGGGGTCACTTTGCTTTGGCGAACGTGGTCACTTTCAACTGGCGAAGGGGGCCTTTTTGATCTGGCCGGATAGGGTCATTTTCATGTGTTTTATCCA
>NZ_JBQEPI010000021.1:0-9863 GCF_052045695.1 Mucilaginibacter sp. 22184 | reverse complement strand
GGTCACTTTCACGTGGCGAAGAGGGGTCACTTTGCTTTGGCGAACGTGGTCACTTTCAACTGGCGAAGGGGGCCTTTTTGATCTGGCCGGATAGGGTCATTTTCATGTGTTTTATCCAGCTATTACAAAATAGTGTTCCCAAAAAATGGCTAAAAACCCAAGAGGTAATGGAGATGCTGGGCATGTCTGAGGTCACCTTGCAAACATTACGCAACAAAGGCGTTATACCTTTTCGAAAATTGGGCGGGATCTGCTATTACAACCTGGACGAGTTAAATGATGTAATCTACAAACTAAAATAACAAATAACGGTATCAAAAATTTGGACTTAGGAATTACTTAAAACAGTTCCTGAGTTTTGAAACGATAAATAATGAGGGTGAGAGGTGGAAGTAAAGGCATTAATACATACCATACGTACTGTAAAAAAATCCGGTAACACATTTACGGAGGGTGAGCATGAGGTACGCATACGTATATCGCAATTTAAAGAAAAGGAATTTATTCCTTTAGGGTATAGCTCCAGCTTAGAAAACTGGGATGAACGATTACAACTTCCTAAACCTAGCCACCCATACTATAGAGATCTTTCAAAAAAGATCAACCAGTATTTGGACGATATATCGTTCGAAGTAAAATCGGCTGAAAAAGTGGGACAGTACATTTCGTGTCTTGAGATAAAGCGCAAAATACTACATACAGATACCAATTTGCCGATTCAGGTAGGGCATTTAAAAATCCTTGAATTCTTTGATAAAGTGATAAGTGATTTGGAGGAAGCCGGTAATCCTGGGTACGCCGATATTTTTGAAAGCACACGATCGACCGTAAGCAAACTTTTAAACAATGGAAAACACATTCCTCCCGATGAACGGGAAAAAGAAAAAGACAAATCATTTCTTGCCTTTACAAAAGAAGATCACCAGAAATATGAAAAACTGATTTCAGAAAACACATCAGAATCCACCATAAGCTTCTACCTGAGAACTTACTTCAGAGTCTGGAATATGGCAATTAAAGAAGGCTATTGTACCAGGGAAAAGCATCATCCTGCAAAGTTTATCAAGTTCCAACCTTATAAAAAAATCAGAACCAAAAAGCGATCCATAAACCAGGATTACTTACATGAAATAATGGAGCTTAAATACGATGATGGTTCCCGTATGCGCCGCTCACAGCTTCTTCTACAATTTATCTATTACGGTCGGGGAATCAATTTTGGCGACATGTGTAAGCTTAAGTGGGGAAACATTGCCAATGAAACTATTCACTATACCAGATCAAAAAATCACCGTGAATATGATTACACGCTTCACCCAAAGGCAATGGAAGTTGTGAATTATTTTAAAAATTACCCAGAGCAAAGTGATTCAGGCAATGTTTTCCCATTTATATTTTCAATACACGATACTCCCAGAAAGATAGACCAAAGAATTGAATCTGCACTTAAAGATTTTAATGAGGATTTAAAAGCAATGGCTGAAGTCGTAGGTTGGAAAAGGAAATTTACAAGCTACTCTTTAAGGCACGGATTTGCTACCCATTTGCGTAATAACAAAGTTGATATTTCAATTATTAAAGAAGCGTTGGGGCACGAGGAAGAGTCTCAAACAGCAATTTATCTGGATGACTTGGACGATAAGCCGGTCGCAGATGAAATTAACAGAGCATTGAATTTTGATAGGAATAAAGGTAAAGTCATCAAAAAAAAAGGAAGAAAAATCTGACGGCTTTTATTATACTAAAACCTAATATTAAAAATTAGATTTTTTAGCTGACCGCATTGAAAAGAATAATAATCTATCTACTATTCTTGATTTTAGCAAATGAAGTCATTATATTACTTTTGTTCGATAAAGGAACCATATAAGGCAACTTGATTTCCAAATGATTACTAAAATTGCATTTAAGAACTATAAATCTTTTAAGGAGCGGCAAGAACTTGAAATAAAACCTATTACAGTACTAATTGGCAAAAACAGTTCTGGCAAAAGTGCTATTGCTAAATTACTTGCCCTCGTTGAAAACTCATTGCGAGGCGATTCTGAGTACCCACTAAAAATCACAGGATACGATAATGGTATTGAATTGGGTGCTGTATTTGAAGATTTGATTTATGGACGTTCACGAACGGGAAAATTGGAACTAGAGATTAGTGACTCAAATAACAATAAACTGGAAATTATAATTGGAACTGAAAAGGAAGTACCCAAAATTTTTTCCTGGACATTCAACGGCGTCGAGAAGATCGGATTCGACAACGTTTTTAGAGGGTTTCGACTTGAGTCTAACGAAAAGGAATTGCAGATCAACGACCTCTCTTATAACATCGATTATATTGGGCCATTTAGAATGGTTCCACCAAGAGAATTAAGTGGAATAAATGCGAATGTAGAAGTTAAAAAGCTAGGCTACGAAGGTGAAGGGGCCTATTCACTTTTACTGCAAGACGGTTTAACAACTCAGCGTTATTTGATAAGTCGAGTTAGTAAATGGTATCAGAAAAGCTTTGAAAATTGGGGGATATACCTTAATAAAGACAAAGATCCCTTTTCTCAAATCGAACTATATAGAAAAGACGACTCTATTTACATAAACTTGGCTGACGTGGGGCAAGGCATGAGCCAAGCACTGCCGTTAGTAGTTAAAGCAATGATGCCTGTTCAGATGGATGAAATAGCAATTATTGAGCAGCCTGAACTTCATTTACATCCAGCTGCACATGGAAATCTTGCCGAATTATTTGTAGAATCTTTGGCGGAAAAAAATCGACATTATTTTATCGAAACACATTCTCAAAATTTTGTTTTGCGGCTTCGTAGATTAATCGCTGAAAAGAAATACTCTTGGTTTAATGCGGAAAATCTAGCGATTTACTTCGTTGACTTCGACGACAAAAATAACACTAGTTGCCTCAAGCCGATCAAAATAGATAACAATGGTTATGTCGATTTTTGGCCTGGAAATATATTTAATGAAGCGTTAGATGAAGCAATAGCGTTAAGGGAAGCTCAAGAAGAAGGTGAACACTATGAAAATTGAAATACTTAATGATGTGTTCAGCCAAGGCGAATTCACTGATTTCAGCCATCTAATATCAATATGTTTGCATAGTGAGCGACATAGGATATTATGTCGATATCATAAAATCGCGCGGACCGAAAATTTTGAAAAATTGCACGCTTGGCAAAAGGAGTTGCTAATTTTATATTACACTGCTGATGTTCAAGGTGTTAAAATCACCCCAAATGCCCGAATTTCGCAATCAAATGCGGTGGATGTTTTTAATTTGGATGAGGGGATTAGATATTTATCAGAACCAGTGTATTTAATTGTAGAGAATAGTTTAAATGATGCCTATTTTTTAGAAGCTCTGGTTAAATTTTTATCAAAAGACACTCAACTTGATAAGCACATTAACCGGGGATGGTTGAAATTTGAAAACGGTGGCGGTTGCGACAATGTTGAGAATGTGATCGAGCAACTTGAAAAAGCTTTTAGGCATTTACCTAAAGATAATTTTAAATATTTACGCTGCTACGTCCTATTGGATAGCGATAAAGAGTACTCTACCGCTCCATTGAAGCAAAGTTATCAAAACTTAGTGCCTATCCTTGAGCAAAAGGGTATAAAATTTCACATCTTACATAAGCGAGCCATGGAGAATTACCTACCAGACGAGGTTTTTGAGAAAATTGAAGAGATTCCAAAGGCGTATCGAAATGCTTATCTTTCATTAACCGATGAGCAAAAAGACTTTATTTCCATCCAACGTGGGTTTGGACAACTTGCTTTAAGGGGAGACATGCATCCAGAAATAGCCAAACTATATCATTCAGTATCTACAGCTAATTTTGAAATACTGAATCAGGGAGCGAAAATGTCGAAATTTAAAGCGGAATATCCCAAAAAAATGGAGCATTACAATGTTCACCAGAAAACATTGAAACAACGAACAGCCCATCAGCCAAATCCAAACGAACTTGATCAAATATTATCCGAAATAGAAAATTTGTTATGAGTGCAACGCTGAAAATTTCAACTCGGGTGCGTAGATTATCCGATTACATAGGCGATATTGAAAATGGCCTTTTACAAGTACCTGGATTTCAGCGAGACTTTATTTGGACAATTGCAGACATGCTTGAGTTATTCAGTAGCTTAAAAATGGGCTATCCTATAGGGACTCTTTTGCTTTGGAAGCCTGATCGCTCTTATGGAGAAAATGCCAAGGTTGGTCCATATTTTATTCCTCAATCACCTAGCAACTTCTTTTATATCTTAGATGGGTTTCAAAGAATTAACACTTTATTTGGCTGCCTTATTAATCCGGATAAGACTTCATTGAGCTACGACAGCTCATTAATGAAGAATTTCCGTATTTATTATGATTTAAAAACTGAAGAGTTTTCTCTGCAACGTGGAAATAGTTTAGAAGTGCACCAGATTCCCGTCTATAAGCTCATTGATAATAAGGAAACTTTTTTTTGGCAGCGAAGCTTATTTGACATTCCGCAAGAGGAAGCAGAACTTTACCTTGAGCGCTATGAACAAATAGGCAATACATTGTTGAGCTTTCATCTACCATCAATCGATATAAATGGAGGAACCGTTGATGAAGCAATTGATATTTTTTGGCGACTAAATTCTAAAGGTTCGCAAATATCAGCAGATTGGATAGTATCAGCTAGAACTTATGATATACATGATAATTTCCGATTAGGTACAGAAATTGACAATTTACTAGCGGAACTTAGACCGTTCAACTTTGGAGGAATTAAACGAGAGGTCATTTTACAATGCATTCAGAGTTCGTTCGGGCAAATATATTTTGAAATGAAAACTGATGATGTTGTTAATAGATCTGACTTTAAGTCTAACGCCTTGAAAACAATTCAAAGCATAAAAAAAGCGGTTAGGTTTCTATATGAAGAATTATTGGTGGTAGATAGTAAATTATTACCAGCTAATATCCAATTAATTTTTATCACTGAATTTTTTAATAGAATTCCTGAACCATCAAATGATTTTAAAGAGGCACTAAAGCGATGGTTTTGGCAAACTACCTATTCAAATTATTTCACAATTCTATCACCGAGTAAACGAAAAGAAGCTTTCGAACATTTCTTATTATTTATTGACGGAATTAATAATGATCCTTTTTATAATGATCGACCAGATACTCCATTTACCGTAAGTGATTTTCCCGGAAAAATTCATTTCGGTAGCGTTCGCGCAAAAGCATTGATATTGCTACTTTTAAACTATGCGAACGGGTTTAGTGCAATTAATTTTGAGACTACTGATTCTGTAGAGTTACTCTATCTATTTTATAACGTCAGAAACGAAAAAGGAGATTTATTTCCGGCATCAGTGATTCCTATTCTAGAAAAGAATCAGGTATATTATTCGAAGTCAACAGATCTATCTGGATTATTAGAATTTTGGACTGACGACCTAAGTAAATATTTCTTAACCGAAGAAATGGCCAACTTATATTTATTAAAGGACGACAAACGGGATCTTAAATTGGAAATTATTGAAGAAAGAAGAAAATTAATTATTGAAGCAGAAAGAAACTTTGCTATGGAACTTGGCCTTTCTTACGATAGCTCTCAATCACCGTCTAACGCCTGATTATTGAGGAGTGTATAAAGTCCGGGAAATTGACGAGATTGATCTAATTAAGGAAAGTGTAATGAAAAACTCACTACATAAAGCAGCAATACCGAATCCTGTGATCAAACCTTTTTTGAGAAATTGATTGGAGAATGGAAGACAAAAGGGTTTGAATCGCTATGTAATGTTGAATATTCGAAATTGTTTACTGATTTCCAGTACCCTCCCAGTACCCTCCGAAGACAGCTAAAACGGGTTTAAATTAGCGAAAATTGCTTTTTACCGTCAATATTAATAAATTGAAAATCAATCGATTAAAGGCCATGCCACCATACTTGCAACTAATTGAAATACAGCCAATTGCGCATGGCATGCAAGAGGTCATCGGTTCGACTCCGTTATCCTCCACTGATTATCAGGCACTTACAAAACATTGTAGGTGCCTTTTTATTTTCAGTACCCTCCAAAGACCTCTCAAAAACCTCCACAACAAGCTTGGGGCAACATTTACAGCATTAAATGGTTATAAATTAACCGAACCTTCAAAGAATTCCCCCACCGGTGTAAAAAAATATTTATCCGGTTATTATAAGTATGGAAACAGGCAAGTATTACCAGGCTAATCAGCGCAAGACAGAGCAATTAGTCGAATCCGACTGGAAAGTGGCGTTAGCCCAATGCAAGGAGCATATCCGGTGGAGACTGCGGCAGCGAACCTTATCTGGGGCTCATTCAGCCTCCAGCTTAGGTGCTGATCCGATAGATCATTATTTAGGTATCGCCTATGAAAAAATATTGTTGGGGGAATGGGAATGGAAAGATGAACATACTTTAGCACAACAAATGATACGCATAGCAGATAGCTATATTAGCAAAGGGGTTGCGAAGGCAACATCTGCGAAAGGAGAAGCGTTTAAAATCATATACAAAAATGTAGAGGAAGAGTTTTATGATTTAGCTGCTCCGCCTGCAGACGAACAAGAACAACATGAAATTGAACAACGGTTAAAAATGATAGAGACCGCGGTTGTTGGAGATGAACATCTGGAGTTTATGATTGAAGGCCTAAAAGAAGGAAAAAAAAGAGCAGACATTGCAGAGCTTCTAAACATAGGCGTAAGACAACTGGATAAACTCCGGGAAAAACTTATGAGAAGAATACAAAATCAGCAACAACCATCAAAAAAGTAATATGGCAACCTTCAATGCAAAGCAAGTTTTAAGCAATCTATATGGCTTGATGATGGAAATTAATTATCATCGGCCGGATGAGGAAGTACTGGAAGAGCTGCAACAAAAACCCGACCCCCAGATTGACAAACATTTATTGAAGATAAAGCAACTTACTGCTAAACTAAAAGCACAACAAAACACACTACGTTTTCAGCGGGCTTTAGAACAGATAAGAAAGTTAAAGGAAAAGGGAATTGAAGAGATCAAAAAGCTAGCCAGTCCTCAGCAACAGGCGCAACTGATTCCATTATTTAGAAAATTCGAAGAATTGACCAAAGAGGATGAGGCATCGATATTGGAAGATCAAGAACTATTATTATTGATCGAGGCGCTTAAAAATGAGATTGATGATGATCCGCAATAGCCCTATAAGCGCAGCTAGGTCGATACATGCATCGCTCGGATGGACCCAGCCAGGTGATCTTTCTTTGGATGAAATCGCAAGCGCATTAGGCATCCTTGTTAAGGACACTACCATTGAGGGTTCTGATGGCCGAATATTGATCAACGGCAATACCGCAATAGTTTCCATCAGCAACGCCATAACACATCCAGGCCGAAGAAATTTTATATTGGGACATGAGGTCGGACATTTTATCCTTCATAAAGATGCAGCAGTATTATTTTCCGATACCGACCTAACGCTTTCTGAATGGTATAAAAAGGGATTGCAGGAGCAAGAAGCAAATACTTTTGCATCTGAACTGCTGATGCCTGAACCTTTGTACAGGAGCAAGGTCACGGGAAAAAAATTGAGTATAGGCTTAATTGAAGATGTAAGTGGCTATTTTCAGACATCACTTTTAGCAACTTTTATAAAGTACATTTCTTTGGGCAGTTTCCCTGCTATGGTCATCTTTATGGAAGATGGCATCGTCAAATGGAAGCTACATTCCAATGATTTCCCGTTCACGTACTTACTTAAAGATTCTAAAGTACCAGCATGGACAGTGGCAGGAGACTTTTTTTATAAGGGACGCCTTGAAACAAAACCTGAAAAAGTGGACGCGATAGAATGGTTTCCCGAAGATTTTCAAATTAAATATAAAGCAGATTGGAAACTGTGGGAACAATGTTACCAAGTGGGCGACAATTGTCTTGTTTCCTGTCTTTGGACATACTGATTTTTTAGGGTTAACAATCTTTATTGCTGGGACTATGCACAACCGGGTGAGTAGGCGAGTGGAACATTAAAAAATCAAGAAATACCTTGCTTTATTAACGATTAATGCAGGCCACCCAAATCAGCCTTGCTGTATTACAGTTCTTCATTTGGGTAAGTAAGCGGAAATAATTCAGTCAGGGACCATTCCGGTTTGCGATTTAGGTACTTAAGCATGTTAGCTGTAATATCATCATATGAATGGTCATAAATACCACAGTTTTTTGCCACCTGATCAATAGTAGCTCTCCGTTGAGCAATGTCCACCATAAATTTCCGGTGTTTCATACCACCTTGCAGTATCCTTTCAAGTCGCTTACGCAACGCATTCATTTCGTAAGTAGCAATCAAGTTTTTCATCGTTTTCGCACATTCATCCGCCTCCTTTTTATTGCCTAAAAAATCAAGGATTTCGTATTTGCAACGTAGGCAGTCAAATTGATTTTCACGATGCTGCAGCCGATCATAAGTTTCAGCGATCTTCTCCGCGTCGACTAATAGTTTAAGTAGCAGGTTACGGTCATTCTTTGCCACTTCCGGATTGATATTTAGTAGCTCTTTGTTCCAATTGCTGAAAGTATGGAAGTGAAATATTTTAGCAAACTCCCATTCTATTTTCTCCATGATCAAATTGCTCAGTGCCAGAAAATTTCGATGCTTCAATGCGTAGCCATAAAGTTGCTGTAACTGACTGAGAAACTGGTTGTCGAACTTCAACCAATCGGCGACGAGCAGATCACGGAAAGCATCATTTTTGCGCCCCATCGTCAGAAGCGCATTTTTAGCCAGTTCATGTAAAAGCAAGGTTGATTCTACATGCAATATTTTCGCGTAGGCGACGACCCTCATATCATCGAATTCCGGGTGTTTGTTAACAATCCGCATCACGCCATCATAATACTTTTTAATGCGTGTCCCCTGCTCAGATTCCTTACTTCCGATAAACTGATTGTGAAGGTTCTCCAGTTGTAGAAACGTCCCTCCATTTTCATTGGCCACGATCCCCGCCGTTTCTTTGCGAAAGTCTGGTTCGCTGGTAAGCCCCAACAGGTATTTGGCGTGTGCCAAAATGTAAGATAGCATGCTTTGGTCTTCTTGATACAAGCTATCAATTTCGCTATAGGCCAGCTTCAGCAATTCGATTGCTTTGAATAAATTGGCCTGATGGTAATAGGCTACGCCGCAAATCATGTTGAATGTCGGTGAAGCTTTGCCCCTAGGATGGGTACGCTGCTCGATCTCAACGATCTGGGAAAAAGCATGTTCATTTAGCAGCTGGTATCCCACCTGTTCAATAAAGGCAACATTCTGTTCGACGCTATAAACATCGCGCAATTCATCAATGACAAAACCCTTTGCAGGTTGATCACCATCAGCCTGAATCCTCATATGAACACTTAATTTTTTCAGTAGCATGCCATTCTCGAAAGTTTCCTTATAAATTCCATCAATCTGCTGTTGATCCAGTACCTGGATGAATTGAACTTTGTAGGTTTTGGGCAAGTTATCAGGAGTATGCTTTTTTAACAGGCTGCGATAGACCTCCGCCACAGAAGCGATATAAAACTGATTTGCCGGATAATAATAGAGTATATAAAAACCAGGAAGCCCGAAGTTGAGCAAATAATTGAGATTACTGACTTCAACCGGATAGGAGATTGAATTGTCGCGTTGTTTTTTGACTGATTCCGTGGATTTCAATTGTACTGCAAAACGAAAATTAGTATATATGGATATACCAATGATATTGACCCCTCTTCGCCAATCTAAAGTGACCCCTCTGAGTTAGGGTTTGAAAGAGAGTAAAGTTGTTGTACAGATAGGCTCCTGGGAGCGGATGTTTTTGTCC
>NZ_JBQEPI010000020.1:0-10372 GCF_052045695.1 Mucilaginibacter sp. 22184 | reverse complement strand
ACGCAGGTCACCGCCCCGATGACGGGTACGCCGGCAGCAGGTTCGTATTTCAGTTACAGCAGTATCACGCTGAGCCCGGGCTTTAGCTTTACGGCAGCACCGGGGAGCAGTTTAAGTTTGTATATCGCCAACCCGGATTGCCAGCAACTGGCGAACAGTTTTAACCAGAACCAGAACTATATTGTCACGAGTACGCCCCGTGTTGGTGGGATGCGAACAGTAGGGGCAACGCCGAACTCCGGTGACTTTGCGAACCGGAGCAGTTGCGAACTGATGCAGACGGTACAATACTTTGATGGCCTGGGGAGGCCTTTGCAAACGGTGCAGGTAAAAGGGAGCCCTCTGGGTAGTGATGTGGTACAGCCCTTCGCCTATGACCAGTTCGGGCGGGAAGCGCAGAAATACCTGCCCTATGTAACGCCAGGGAGTAATGACGGGAGTTACAAACCAGACGCGCTGAGCGGAGCCCAAAGCCAGTTCTATACGGCGCCGCCTTCGGGAGTGACAGCGACCAACAGCCCTTTCGCCATCACGAATTTCGAGCCCTCACCCCTGAACCGGGTGATAGAACAGGGGGCACCGGGAGCAGACTGGCAGCCGGTAGCGAACAGTACAGCGGGGCATACGCAGAAGATAGGGTACACGACCAATAACGAGACCCCGCTTTCCAATACCGGAAGTACGATGCTGGCAATGCTGTATACGGCCACGATCAATGCCAACGGCAGCCGGACGCTGGTATTAGGGAATGGCCAGGGGAATTATTATAAAGCGGGGCAGTTGTATGTAACGGTCAGCAAAGATGAGAACTGGGTAAGCGGCAGAAGCGGAACGACGGAAGAATATAAAGACAAAGAGGGCCATGTAATATTGAAACGGACGTTTAACGGATCAGAAAGCGGATTGCAGATCCTGTCGACGTATTATGTATATGACGACCTGGGTAACCTGGCCTTTGTATTGCCGCCCAGGGCATTGGCGGATATCGCCTTACCTTCATCGGTATTGCTGAATAACCTGTGTTACCAGTACCGCTATGACGAACGGAACCGGCTGACGCAAAAGAAGATCCCGGGCAAGGGCTGGGAGTTTACGGTATATAACCGTCTGGACCAGCCTGTATTGAGCCAGGATAGCCTGCAAAGACAAGGCAACCAATGGACGGTAAGCAAATACGACGCGCTGGGCCGGGTAATTATCACCGGACTATGGAACGCGGGCTCCGCTAAAACGTTAAAAAGTTTGCAGGACAGTATCTATGCCAAACCCCAATGGGACACCCGTGACCAGACGAATAATACCACGGCCAATCCCACAGGATACGTGCTGGGCAGTTACCCGGTACTGAGCAAGCGGTTAACGGTAAACTATTATGATGATTATAATGTCCCTAATCTTCCGGCAGGTTACCTGGTAACCAATGGCGTGAGTACCATGACCAAAGGTCTGCTGACCGCGAGTATAACGACGGTACTGAACACGATTGCCAACGATAAGCCGGACACGCTTTGGGATGTCAATTATTATGATGATAAAGGCAGGAACATCCGGAGCTATAAACAACACTACCTGGGTGGTACGGTAAACGCGGGCAACTTCGATGTGGTGTTAAACACGTATAACTTCAATGACCAGGTGACCAGCACCAACCGAAGACATTTTACCGTGGCTACAGGCGGCACAGCCAAACTGACGATCATCAACCAGTACAGCTATGACCATATGGGGAGGAAGCTGACGACCAGGGAGCAGATCCAGAACGGGGGCCAGGCGGCAGATACAAACCCGATCCTGTCGAAAACAGAGTATAACGAACTGGGACAGGTATGGAGAAAGAACCTGCACAGTACGGATAGCACAACCTTCAAACAAACGGTCACCTATAGCTATAATGAACGTGGCTGGCTGAATACCAGCAGCGCGCCGCTGTTTGCCGAGCAGCTGTATTACAATACCGGGACGAGTAAACAATATAACGGCAACATCGCCTACCAGTACTGGGGAACACCGGGTAACCTGACTAAGAATTACGCGTATGCCTATGACCAGCTGAACCGGTTAACGGCGGCGACGGCATCAACGGGGAACGATGAGAACAACATCACGTATGATCAGCTGGGGAATATCACGGGCTTAAACCGCTACCAGGGTGGCACGCTGATCGATCAGCTGACGTACACGTACCCGACGGGGAGCAGCCAGTTACAGGCGGTAACGGATGCGACGACGAACAATGCGGGTCAGAAAAGCGGGATAGCCAGCTATGCGTATGATGGTAACGGTAACCTGATCAGTGACAACAGCAAAGGGATCAGTAATATTGCCTATAACCTATTGAACCTGCCGCAGACGATCACGGGCAAGAGCACGACCTATACCTATGATGCTACCGGGCAGAAACTAAGCAGGCTGATCAGTACAGCCAAGACGGATTATATCTCCGGTATCCAGTATGACGGCACAGCGGCGTCATCCACAATCAGCTTTATCCAGACGGAAGAGGGGAGGACATTGCCTAAAGACGCCATCAGTTACAACTATGAATACACGTTAACCGATCACCTGGGGAATAGCCGGGTGAACTTTGATACGGGAACGGGAACAGCCCGGCAGGTACAGGTAGATGATTACTATGCCTTTGGGATGGAGATCAACACAAGCACAGCGAGCCCTAAAAATGAGTATCTTTACAATAAGAAGGAGCTGCAGGAGAACCTGGGTTTATATGACTACGGTGCCAGGTTCTATGATCCGGTGATTGCCAGGTGGACGAGTGTGGATCCATTGGTTGAAGTAGGACAGGAAAGTACTACCCCATATGGATATGTATTTGGAAACCCGATTAGATTAACTGACCCGGATGGGAGATATCCAGATGGGGATGATGATCCTGTCATGAATGGCGATTTTGCTGCGAGGCTAGTTAAAACAGTTATTCACGATGCAGTATACGGTCTTTTTAATACATTAAACAGGCAGGTCGGATCGCCATATAGATTGGGATATAAAACGGTAAATGGCCAGCAAACCTTTGATACCGAGATATACAAAGAAGCGCTACCAAAAACGGTTAGAGAAGTAGGAAGTCAGGCTTTAAGCACAGCTGGCGACGCTGCCATGGTTATACCAGAAGTTGGGCAAGCGAAAACATTATTTGCCAAAACAGTAACGGAAGCAACCGCAGGCAAAGAGGCTAAAAATATACTAATTAGGTTTGGTCCGGAAGCAGAGACCAAGACAGCTTTGGCTAAAGATGCTGCAAAAGCGGAGGCAGGTGGGTTTCCGCATGGAGTTTCAACACGCCTTTCCAAAAGTGGAAAGATTGGTAACTTGGATGCCAGAACCGCGAGTAAGGAAGAGGTTGAAAAAGTATTTAAAGTGGAACAAACCGGGAATGATCCGAGACATCACACCGTCTTTTTACCTAAACCGGTAACCGATGAGGCAACAGAGTGGTTTAATAATTTATTTAAACCAAAAAAGTAATAAAACATGATATTTAGTGAAATCCAGATTATTGAATGGTATGATGATATTATAAAGGCGTTTTGTATTAACGATGATACAGTCTATTATTGTACGATCCTGGCGCTTGACCCGAATACAGAAGATAAGGTGTATCTTTTTTTAAATATAAAGTATTTAAGAGGGCATGACAAATTAAGAAATATAATAGAAACTAATACAATAAAGGAAAGTTGGGCTGAATTATCGAACCTAATCCAACTTAACAAAAAAAACGAAACTTTTATTGCAAAAGCCAGAGATCTTCAGGTCGATCAAGTTCAACTATCAAAATATAAAATTAATTATAACTGGCCTAAAAGTATAATTTGGGGGGAGTTTCCCCAATTATTGCTGGAGTCAAAAAAGATCGATAACTGGTGGAGTATTGCAATTTAATCTCGTTGGCGACCGTTGACGGTGCTGAATTAAATGGACAAACTCCTATCGTTACAAGTGGTGCGCCCACTACAGTTGTTACCTCGGCTATCGCAAGCGTCCCGCTTGTGGTTTACAGGACAAGTAAGCACACACCAAAGCAGCAAATGAGCGATAAAATTAGCGAAAAGGAGTTTGTCAACTTATTAGTCAATAAATTTCCTGAGATAAGCGAGGAAGTACTAGACGAAGACTATGAAGGGTTATTAACACTGCAAGTAAGTTGTTTTAAAAGGTTCACTCAGGAGAGTATTAACAACAACGATTTACAGCGGGTATCTTTGTCCTTTGACTTTGTCAATCAGATGATCGATAAAGTCGTACAAAAAGTAGAAAACGCTTTGTACATATCTTATTTAGGGCATTTAATTATACCTAAAGGAAGCAATGTTGAGAAGATGTTACCTCACAAGCTAAAAAAAGCTTACGAGGATATACATAAGTACAACTCCTCTCAATCGCAGAATAGTAAGCTAAACAAATTCTTAGAGGATTTATAGACCTAAAGCCCAACCAAGCGTTGGGCTTTTACTTTTTATAAGCTAGCCTTGTCTTAGCATGTTGAATGAGGCCATCTATGGCGTACATGATGTGCTCTCTATCCTCATTGGGTAGTTGCTGGA
The DNA here is from genome assembly GCF_052045695.1 of Mucilaginibacter sp. 22184. Taxonomy (NCBI): domain Bacteria; kingdom Pseudomonadati; phylum Bacteroidota; class Sphingobacteriia; order Sphingobacteriales; family Sphingobacteriaceae; genus Mucilaginibacter; species Mucilaginibacter sp. 22184. The sequence goes on along the minus strand of NZ_JBQEPI010000020.1, from coordinate 5,807 downwards.
TAGATAATACTTTATCTAAGAGAGTTTGATCTATCTGCTTATCGGCTTTCCCTACCAGGTAGTCTAACGAGACGCTTAAGGCATCAGCAATCTTACCGGCAACCTCAACAGAAGGAATATAATCCTACAGACGAAGAATTGATAAATATCGATAAATGGAATCCAACAAACAAAAGAGCATGGGGGATTTGGAATAATGGAGAACAAATATTTGAAAAGAATTATAAAGATACAGTTATAAAATAGCCCAACCACCGCGAGCGTTATACTTTGGTTCACTGGCCAAATAAACATAGCACAAGCCCAACCACATCGGTTGGGCATTATTTTTTATAAGCTATTCGAGTCTTAACATGTTGGATAAAGCCATCTATATCGTACATGATATGTTCTCTGTCTTCGTCAGGAAGCTGTTGGATAGTTAATATTTTATCTAATAGAGCTTGATCTATCTGCTTATCAGCTTTGCCCACAAGATAGTCTAATGACACGCTTAGAGCATCGGCAATCTTACCGGCAACTTCAACAGAAGGTATAGCTTCATCACGCTCATATCTACCTATTAGGTTAGCATGCACTCCGGCTTTAATACCTAAATCGCTTTGTGATACCTTACGTTCTTTCCTGATTGAAGTTAAACGGTTGCCAAAAGTCATCATGATCGTAATGTTTCTACCCTTAAAGGTAGCTTCTAGGTAAAGACAACTTAAATGATAGTATAAATACTCAATTCGGTTTGTTATTAATTGACCTATTAAGTGTATTTGCATCGTAAAGGTTAAATAGATGATTAAGGACAAGCTACTCACAGACAACCCCGAACTGCTGTATTACATTGCAGGTAAGCTGCATATCACTATTCTGGGTGGTATTAAACTAACCGGGCTGGACAGACTGAAAGTAACCCTAAGATGATCTGTACAGATAACAAACAGGTTACCTTTCGGGATAGCCTTGATCTATACAACCATATCCAAACAGCTCAGCTTATAGACCGATCAGCAGAAACACTGGACGTAAGTACGGAAGATGTAAACCTGGTCATTAGTTAGCTGATAACCGAATTAGAGAACTGGAACTGATGGGTTACATTAAAATAGTACGTGGCAGCAGGTACATCGGTGTTCTGAACTCTTAAGCTCATCATAATATCACGCCAGGCTTCTTTTGCCATAGCACTATCAGTCCGCACATTTTTATTGCACATGCTATTACTCTATAACCACCATCTTAAAATGTGCAGTACTTCATAATGCTTACACTCTCACCCTGTCATGCTATTTGAGATCGCAAAGTCGTGCATCACGAAACCTTTCTCTGTCTTTAATAGCATTCCGCTACGCTCCATACAATTAAACTCAATCGGGTCTCATGTTAGGCTCACCTGCTTCTCGCAAACCGCTTCGAAAGTGTCACACCGTTTGAGTTCTCTCCCACCAGCCATTTATCAAACACTCCGCCACTTTCTTGTGAAGCATTCTGTGAAGCCGCTTTTTAAGCTCTCCCTCCACAGACGGTTTTGTTCGCAGGCGGCTCGCAGAGAATATTAACAATTGTTTTAAATAAGATGTTAAATATTATTGAAGGCTATTTGTTTGAATTGATAAATAATTATATTTGAAGCACCTGAACAATAGTATATGACTAAATTATCACAGTAAGAAATCCCCAGCTCTTAGCCTTCTGAAGGCCTCATTTAAATTGCATTTTATTCTTTCCATAACACGTTAGTACCGATCTAATACAGATTGATCTTGGGTATTCATTCTTAATCAAACTTTCAACCCTTTACATCATGAAGAAACTATTTCTCTCACTATCTCTATTTTTGAGCTTTTCATCATTATTGCATGCCCAATGGTTAACCAACGGGACAAATATTTACAACAGTAACACTGGTAATGTCGGTATCGGGACACAGACACCGTCCGCGAAACTGTCTCTTGGGATACCTACCGGGAATAAAAAACTGTTTATTTATGATTCTGGTGCTGATGCCAGTGGCTTTGGGCAGGGGCTTTTTGAATTTAGAATATTTGGTGCCGCATCAAGCACGAATCATATTAGTTTTGGAAAGTACGATTTACCAAATGACGGTTTTTCAGAGCAAATGCGATTAGACAATGCCGGAAATCTATCTATTGGCACTACAGACCCTAAAGGATATAAATTGGCCGTAAACGGAAGCGTCATAGCTACCTCCGTGACCGTTAAAGCAGTTGGTAACTGGCCTGATTATGTTTTCAAGAAAGATTATCAATTGCCATCGCTTCAAGAAATTAAAGCCTACATCGATCAGCATCAACATTTACCGGAAATTCCATCTGAGGAGCAAATTGCTAAGGAAGGATTGAATCTGGGTGAAATGAATAAACTGTTGATGAAGAAAGTCGAGGAGCTGACTTTGTATCTAATTGAGCTTAAGGAAGAAAATGAGCGTTTTAAGAAAAATCAGAATTTGCAGCAAATGCAAATTGATCAATTGAACAGTTTATTAGGCCATAAAGAGAAAAAACCTGTTGGCAGGTAGACTATAAACGAGGTATGTTTATCGAGTACGCCATTTAATTTTTTTTTAAAAATGAATTATTTATCTAAATATGCTGCCATTTACGCGGTTGTTACACTCTTGGCTATCCAGTCTTTGGCTCAATCGTCTGCTCCTGACTTTAACAGCAAGATTATTCCTTTATCCCCGGCAATGGCCACCTTTCAGCGGTTTGGTGATTATCCGGTAGACTATTCTATGGGTCTGGCCCAAATTAGCATCCCCGTTTACACCATCCGGCAGGGGAGTTTCAGTTTCCCGATCAATATTAATTTTCATGCATCGGGCAGAAGGAGTGCGCTGGACTTTTCATCCATGGGGGTAGGGTGGGCATTAAATGCCACTGGCTATATTTCCAGGGAAATCCGTGAACGCCCTGATGATTTATATAACAACGGGTTGGAAATGACAGTGGATCAGGTATCCAACAATCCGGATTATACACAGGGAGTTATTTCGATGTATAATACCCTCAGGCCAGTTGATATGATGATACCCAATCCGCCGGGTGTAGGCAGGGCATCTCGCGGAGATGCGGAACATGATATTTATAGCTATAATGTTAATGGTATTTCGGGGAAGTTTATTATCGATAAATCTGGTAAAATTGTCCCGTTAACATTCACCAATTTAAAGATATCTGGTTCAAGAAACGGCCCGTTTGTGATAACTGACCCCAATGGTATTATCTATAATTTTGACATTAATTCGAGTTCAAATGAGTATACCACGCTAACTATCGATGGTTTTCAGGGTAATTACCTGACGGGATTGTATCTTTCCAGGATAACCTTACCATCAGGACGTAACATTTCTTTTGCCTATGTAAACAGGTGGACAGATGCTTCTGGCGACAATATCGTATCTCCCTATAGTTCGTCTTCTGTGCTGCTTTACCGTGATAAGATTTATACCGCTTCAAATAATTCAACAGGCACCAGTTATGGCACAGTTACCAGCAATTACTCCACCAGGAGTTACATGATTTGCTATCTGCAAACCATTACTTTTTCTGAGGGCAAAGTTAATCTCAGCTATGATAATACCAATCTGTTATTAAACAATATCAGTATTGTCGACGTGAATAATAATTTAACGGAAAAGTCAAATTTTACCTATGTCGCTACTCCCGGAACACTGAGCAATCTTTCAAATAATAATGCGGTCTCTTTAAGTACGGTGTATAAAACGGATGTCAATAATAATGTTGCTGATAAATATAGTTTAACCTATTATGATAATCAGCTCACTAATTCTGACCAAGCGTTCAAATACATAACAACTTGCGATTGGTGGGGCTATGTCAATTCAAATGGCAATAAGTTCCCGGTAGATATATCCCAGGGGCAAGAGTCGGTTGAGGTTGCCGGATATGGTTGCAGCAACTGTAAAACGCCTGCGTTTCCTAACAAAGTAAGCGGGATGCTGAAAACAATTACCTATCCTACGGGAGGAAGTACAGAATTTGATTACGAACCCAATTATTATGGAAACAATACCGAAGGACCCGGTATCCGAATACAAAAGATTATATCCGACGACGGCTCCGGAGTTAATAAACTGACCAGATATTTCAAATACGGTGAAAATGAAAACGGGAATGGTTTTTTACCTTGTCAGCCAGACCCGATGGATTTCCGGTCAGATCAAACGGTGCTGGATTATCAAAGCGGCGGTGGTGGCTGTTCAACCTGTTTTGTGGGCTCTCACCGGGAACGGGTCTATACCACCAATCCGGTTGCGGGAATGGCCGAAGCATATCAAAAGCCCATCTATTATTCGGCAGTAACGGAATACCAGCAATCGGCGCTAGGTGCCAGTTTGGGTAAAACAATATATCACTATTCATTGCCACAATTTGACTTCAGCAGTAACCCGCCCAAGTCTTTTAGGGAAAAATATTGGACTAACAGTAAACTGACCTATAAAGAAGTTTTCAAGTACCGCAGCCAACAAAATGATTATTTTAAAATTGAACAGGAAGGAACAAGCTATCAGACCTTTAATTATCTAAGCATCCCTCAGATCAGGATGTTCAGGAATATCAAAATACCTTACGATGATAACGGTAACAGTTTCCGGACAGCCGAGGAAAGTTATATCCTAACCAATACGCAACAAGGAGGTCCATACATAATATATTTCGTAAAAGATTATCCAATTGAAACGGCGGTTGAATTGCCAATCGATCAGACTAAAACAACCTGGGACGATTCAGGTAATACCCTTACGACTGAAACTAAATTGTTTTATGATAATCTTGTGCATTTACAACCTACACGAACGGAAACTTTTTTGAGTAAGGACGAAAAGTTAATTGTTGAAACCAAATATCCCAGTGACTATACGTCAGCCAATCCGGTTGGTGACATATGGAAAGGCATTGTCAATATGAACGGCAAAAATATAATTACACCCGTAGAAAGAAGCCAGTACCGTAGCGCTGTTGCTGGAACAAATAAACGTTTGATCTCATCCCAGTTATTAGCCTACAATCCGTTAACAGCAACCGCTGATAGCATCATGTTAGTTGAAAGCGCTGTTTCTTTAACCGATTTTACACCATCTGCGATACAATCGGGTACATTTGTGAATGACGGACGTTATCGGACACGGTATATTTTTGATAAATATGATGACGAATTGAATCTGTTGCAAAAACATCAAAAATTCGGAAGCAGTACAGTTTATGTATGGACTTACAACGGGAAGTATCCAATTGCTGAGATCACGAATGCCACTTATAATGATGTTGAAAGTGTATTGGGCGGAGCAACCGCTGTTAAGTCGTTTCGGGATAATACGAATCCTACTGATGCCGCTGTTATTAACTTTTTATTGCCACTGAGGAATTCTGCTCTTTTAAAGAACGCTCAAGTGACAACCTATACCTACGATCCCCTGATAGGTATGACAAGCATGACAGATGCCAAAGGCGAGACGACGTATTACGAATATGATGGTTTCCAGCGGCTGATGAATGTAAAGGATAAAGACGGGAACATTCTGAAACACATGGACTATCACTACCAGGGACAATAAATAAAGCAACCTACAAAGACATTATCACGATGAATCATATCAAGATCCTGTTTATGGGCTTAAGCCTGCAGCTTTTAGCCATAGGCATAAAAGCGCAGACGCAGGTCACCGCCCCGATGACGGGTACGCCGGCAGCAGGTTCGTATTTCAGTTACAGCAGTATCACGCTGAGCCCGGGCTTTAGCTTTACGGCAGCACCGGGGAGCAGTTTAAGTTT
>NZ_JBQEPI010000019.1:0-16863 GCF_052045695.1 Mucilaginibacter sp. 22184 | reverse complement strand
AATCTATCAGGCACAGCGTTAAAGAAGTCCATGGCTTTTGTATGTACCTGATACTTGCCTTTATCTTTGTTCATCTTGTCGGTGTTTTTTTAGCCGAGCATAAGAGTAATAAGGGTATTGTTTCTGATATGATCAACGGCGGGGGTGACTATCAATGATTATTTTCCGGTGATCAACTTAGCCATCAGGAACGCGGCCCCTGCGGCAAGTGCACCAATTACCACTACCTTAAATGCACCGCTTAATGCCGGCTGTCCTGTCATTTTACTTTTAAAGTAACCGAAAATAAATAGACAGATCAATGTAAGTCCACAGGAATAGAGCAGTGCCTCTTGCGCCTGACTGATAAGAATATATGGCGACAAGGGTATAATACCCCCGACTATATAGGAAACACCAATAGTAATCGCACTTTTTGTCGCCCGATTAGCGTTGGGTTCTTCCAGACCCAATTCATAACGCATCATAAACTCCACCCATTGTTTTTTGTCTTTGGCCATTTCATCGGCAATTTGGTGCCGCAAAGTTTCTGAAAGACCAAAGCCTGCAAATACCTCCCTCACTTCCGCCTTTTCCTGTTCGGGCAGGCGCTCTACTTCTTCGTATTCCCGCTTCAATTCAGACTGATAATGATCCACCTCTGTCCGTCCGGCAAGATAACCACCCAAGCCCATGGCTATAGAACCCGCAACGATCTCCGCGATGCCTGCTGTGACCACAATGCCCGAAGAACTTATAGCGCCACTTAAACCTGCCGCTAAAGCAAACGGAACTGTTAACCCATCAGACATACCGATCACGATATCCCTGATGGTTTCTGAACTGGTTACGTGGTGTTCGTGATGCATTTGTTATTGTTTTATTAACGAATATACTATTTGAACTTCATGGCCAGGGTTACAATATTTGAATTCAGGCCGGTAGAACGCATATAATGCCCAGCCCTGATCTCCAATGAATTGAAATGTTGCCAGCCAAATACCCCGGTTGGAGGGGATAACCTGATATTGGCCCCAACAAAATTGCTGTGTAAGGTAGAAAGATCATAATCACTGGTGTAATAGGTATCCATAGGCTTATGTTGTCCATAAGGAGCAAAATAGCGTGTGCCCTGCTGGTTATTATACCGGTAATAAGGGCTCACCGATACGAATGAAGTTAGCTTAACTGGTATTTCCACTTATATGCGGCAGGGCATTCTCCAGAGTATATTTCAGCATTGGTTAAAGCGCATACCTCCGCCAGCCTGGTCAGGATGATCTTATCTCCCTCCGGGCTTTTCTCCCCTGTCGGTCTGGGTAAATTATTAAAGGAAACTATTCCGCACGATAGCTTTGGTCATTTACGAATCCCTTTATATGTAACGCCGACAGATATCGGGAGCGGTGAATCGGTTACCTTTTCTGAAGGACAATTGCATCCGGTTCTTATCGGCTCGTCATCTATACCGGGTTTGTTCACGCCGGTTAAATTTGGCCGGCATTACCTGGTTGATGGTGGGGTCCGGGACAATCTGCCTGTGGATTGTATCAGAAACAAATGCCGTAAGCTACTTGGCAGTCATGTAAATAAACTTTACCATGATCATCCGGAACAATTGGGAAGATTCCAGGTGCTGGAAAAAAGCTTTCACCTGGCCGTGGCCAATACAGTGGCAGCTCATGCCCTCCAATGTGACATTTTTCTGGAACCTGAACTACAGGGCCATCAAATGTTCGAAATGAAGCATGCTGATCAGCTTTTTAAAGCCGGCTATGATGCCGTTTTGAAACAAAAGGAATTATTGAAAGCCTGGGTTTAACATATTAAAGAGTGTACATAGACAGGATTCAAATCTATTAAACGAAAACGGGGACTATCTTTTGGAGACAGTCCCTGAAAAAACCGACACTTCCAATCACTTACATTAAGATGCCTTCAGGCTCCTCCACTGTTAGCTTGCTTTCCACACTGTAAACCCCCGGAGCGGCCCATACGGCATTTTCAGCTTCATCTTTTTCAGTCAGTGTACTTACCCGGCCGGTGAGTATTACCTTGCTGCCATCGACTGTTACGTTAATCCTTCCGGCATCGATATTCGCATTGCGGCGAAAAGCGGCGCCGATCTTTTGTTCCAATTCAAACGCGGAAACTTTTGGCTTAATTTCAATCAGGTTAACAATGGAACGTACCCCGGTCAGGTTCTGAATGGCCGTTTTGGCATTGTTGCGCTGAAAGGCCCATTCTACCTCTCCCTGCAGGGTAACAATACCATTTTCAACTTTGATCTTTACCTTCTCTTCCTGTACCGCTGTATTCCATTTCAGGGCGTTTAATACCGCTTCCGCGATTTCCGCATCTGTTTTACGATAGACAGGCGATACACCCACCTGGATATCTTCGGCGACAGCTTTTACACCACTGATTTTTTTTGCCGCATTTTCCGCGGCGATTTTTTTACTGTAGGTATCCACTTGCCCTGACAGTGTCACAACACCATTTTTTACGGCCACGCCGATTTCAGCGGCATGTAAAAAAGGGAGCCAGGTAATTTCATCCATTACATCTTGTTGAATTTGAAGATCTGTTTTCATCACAATAAAAATTTAAAAGTTTATTAATATTTATTGCCCAAAAGAACAGCTTATGGCATTCCGCTGCCATGACAGCCATCATTCTTTTTGCTGATCCTGGTCAAACCCTTGAAAAAGTGAATCCAGACAGCGAAAACAATAAATCAGCATCTGCTGGATCCCGCGTTACATCAAAGAGGAAAGGCCGGGTACTCCTCTGAAAAAGAAACGTCCGAGAAAGCAATTTTGATACACAGATTACAGGGCTATTTAAATATCGTATAAAACATCGCGATAGCTGCCGCCCCCATGGCCAAAAAAGTAAGCCAAAGCAGTGTGTTGGATAACCGGCCGTTTTTATAGTCACCCATGATACTTTTATTGCCGGATATCCTGACTATTAGAAATAACAAGGGGACAGCGGCAACCCCATTTAATACCGCGGCATAAACCAATGCCTTCACCGGGTCGATCCCAATAAAATTGATCAGCAGGCCGATGAGCGTAGCTACACAAATGACCAGATAAAAAGCTTTGGCACGATTCCATTTAAGATTCAAACCTGAATCCCAGGCAAAAGCCTCACAAACAGCATAAGCTGCTGAGCCCGACAAAACAGGCACCGCCAGCAAGCCCAAACCAATGATGCCGACAGAGAAAATCAGTTTAGCCAGGAATCCGGCATGGGGAAAGCTATGCACCAGTGGCTCAAGCGCCTTCGCGGCATCAGCGGCTGTTTTTACATCAGTGATACCACTTTGATGCAGGACGGTTGCACCAACAACAATAATGCTCCAGGTGGCGAATTCAGAAAACAACATCCCTGAACTGTTATCAATGCGCATATTCCTGATGGCAGCCTTGCTGATCACCGGCTTTCCATCGATCAGCTTGTTGTGCTCCTTTTCCTCCTCCACTTCCTGCGACGCTTCCCAAAAGAACATATAAGGTGATATGGTCGTCCCCAAAACACCCGTAATGATGAAGAGAAAACTAAATGTAAATTCAAAATGAGGAATAAATGTTGCCTTCATCACCGTAGCCCAGGGCTGGTGTACAATGAACAGGGTTATAGGATAGGCCAATAAGGCCAGTGCGAGCCATTTTAATATCCTGGAATACGTATGGTAATTGGTAAATATCTCTAATAAAAGGATAATAATCGTAAAAAATAAGGTCAGTATCACAAAAGGGATCGGCACTAGCAGCTGTGCTGCCGATGCCATAGCACCGATATCGGCGCCGATATTGATCACGTTGGCAACAAGCACCAAAGTCACAACTCCGTACAATACCGTTTTATTATAATGTAGCTTAACTACTGAGGCAATGCCCCTGCCTGTTACCATCCCTATACGTGCACAGGCTTCCTGAACTGCGATCATAAACGGCAGCATATACAAGGCGGTCCATAATTGTCCATAACCAAATTGTGCGCCCGTTTGCGAATAGGTAGCAATACCTGACGGATCATCATCAGCTGCACCTGTTGTTAAACCAGGTCCTAAAACCCTCAGAAAACGGATTAATTTGTTTTTAGGTCGTTTAGTAATCGGCTTTAGGTTCATTCAGCTTTATTGTTTTCAATAAAGGTACACTAAAAGTGTTTCTCAAAGGTGATAATAGTCATGAATTGAAAGGTCGTCAATCAATATTAATGAAAAGTATCTAACCTGGTATTTGGTGTATACACAAGGCCCGGATCAAGAATTGTAATAGGTGAAACATAAAGTTCTGTTAACATTCCAACCGTTATCGTGCCAAAAAACACTTTCCTACCCACCAAAAGGGAGAGTCGTTCAGAAATCTTTTTTATGGGCGTATCTATTTCTTCATATAGGTCAAGTTGAGCCGCAGAAAAAAGCAACAGATTTGTATCAACAACATAAACAAACTATTCAAAATTCATCACCTTTAAATTAAAAAACAATGAGCACAATCACAGTAAAAGACGGAACCGAAATTTATTATTATAAGGACTGGGGAACAGGACAACCACTGTTTTTTCACCATGGCTGGCCATTATCCGGCGATGACAGGGACGCGTGCCTATTTTTCCTATGGCCTTGATAGCGCAAAACACGTGCTCGGGTTTAAAAAGTATGCCAACACACCCGAATATTTTCTTGAATTTAAATATGCCATTCCTGATAGCAACACCATTATACTTGACGAACTAAAAGGTAAGGATAGTTTACATGTTGAGCTAAAACGCACAGACCGGCATTTCCAACTTGCTGAAAGGCAATTTCACTGGCTGAATGAGGATACCAATTAAAGAATAACATTTTATTTGTCCACATAATTTGCTAAATAATAATCTGTTATAAAAATTATGATTTACCCCCCTTCAGCGAGTGGGGCTTTTTTGTCCCTTAATATTTTTATTAATTAGTTGGTACGGTGATAGTATCTGGAGTGATGACACCGGCCTGGGGCTGAATGAACAGAGGACAGTGACTCGGAGGACTGACTTTGACGTAGTAGTATAACGGCCCTAATGCCGTAATTTAGAAGGTGATTCTAATCATGTATTAAGTTGTTGACTGTCATTTTTGTAGCGATTAAAATAAAGGAGTTTTACAGCATGCAAAAATCAAAATCATGAAAAAAATTAACTTCCTTTTATTTATATTAACTATGATCACGGCGGTTACAGTTAATGCCCAAACTCCTAAAGACACAACATTTAAAGTCTACATTAATGCCAAAGGTGGTATACACAATCATGGCGGCACACCGCTGGGGTATATTGATAAAGACAATATCGTCCGTGACAACAAAGGTCAAAAACTTTATTTTATTGACGGGGCCGGTAATGTGATCGACGCGAATGGTAAAAAATTGGGTATGGCCAAGAAAAATGGGGCCTATTACAATATCAATGGAGAGAACATTCTTAACACGAAAGATCTGGATAAAGAAAAATGCGCCATTTTAGACCCAAAAGGGCATAATTTTGGTACGGCGCACCTGAATTATAAGTTGCATGCCTGCGCTGCACATTGTTATTTCCTGGAACAGCAAAAGAAAAAGGACGAAGCAAAAAAGGCAAAGGCCTAACAATTAGTTCCATCAAGGCACTCGGCTGGGTTTTCTAACAGATCCCCGGCCTTTTTATTAATATCCGGCTATATTAATCTAAATAACGAGCTGGTTGTTAAACAGATGCGTACTTTTATAGTAAACCAATCTTAACGGGAAATTACCAATCCAAAATGAAACACACTCACCAGGCAGATGAAATGAAAATGGAGCATATGGACCATAGCAAAATGCAGCACGGTCATGATCCGCATCATGGCATGTCTGAATATGACCACCATGCCATGATGATCGCTGATTTTAAAAAGCGGTTTTATGTAGTGTTATTGCTTACTGTCCCGATCATGCTGTTGTCTATGCAGATTCAGCAATGGCTGCATGTAGATTTCAGCTTCACAGGATCTCCTTACGTGCTTTTTGCATTAGCTTCCCTTGTGTTTGTGTACGGCGGCTGGCCGTTTTTGATGGGATTGGCAGATGAAGTAAAATCGAAGAACCCCGGCATGATGTTTCTGATCGGCTTTGCCATCACCGTGGCTTACAGTTATAGTGTAGCCATTGTTTTTGGTTTAAAGGGGATGGATTTCTTTTGGGAACTGGCCACGCTGATCCTCATCATGCTCTTAGGCCATTGGATAGAAATGAAGTCGGTAATGGGTGCATCAAATGAACTGGAATTGCTTGTACAGTTGATGCCATCAGATGCGCACATGGTTATGAAGGATATGGTACATGACGTAAAGACCAATACACTAAAACAGAATGATGTTATCCTGGTGAAACCCGGTGAAAAGGTTGCGGCAGACGGGATCATACTGGAGGGTGAAAGCTACCTGAATGAATCCATGCTGACCGGGGAGTCTAAACCCGTACAAAAGATCAAAGGTGATAAAGTGATCGCAGGATCTATCAATGGTAATGGGTCTTTCAAAGTTACGGTATCCCATGCAACCAAAGATTCCTATCTCTCGCAGGTGGTTAAGCTGGTTGATGATGCGCAAAAATCGAAATCACAAACCCAGTTGCTGGCAGATACTGCTGCCCGATGGCTTACTGTGATCGCCTTGGTTACAGGTATCGCTACCTTTCTGTATTGGTATTTAACAGGGCAAACCTTAGCTTTTGCGATGGAAAGGATGGTGACCGTTATTGTAATCTGCTGCCCTCATGCCCTAGGGCTGGCCGTACCATTGGTAGTTGCCAAATCAACCGCCTTATCTGCAAAACATGGTTTACTCATCAAGAACAGGACCGCGTTTGAGAACGCAAGAAGAATTACCACGATTGTATTTGATAAGACCGGCACACTCACCATTGGGAAGTTTGAAGTATCAAAAGTAATCGCCTTAGATAAGGACTTCGATGAAAATGAACTCATTCGCCTCGCTTCTGCATTGGAACAAAAATCAGAGCACCCGATTGCCACCGGTATCCTGCAAAAAGTTAAGGATTTGAAGATTACCATTCCAAAGGCGGAAAACTTTAAGGCGATTACCGGCCAGGGTGTTGAAGCTACTGTAGAAGGTAAACAAATAGGGGTTGTCAGCCCCGGTTATTTAAAGGAAAACAAGTTAACTGTTCCTGATGGCTTTACGGCTAATGATACGGAAACAGTGGTTTTTGTGCTGATTGATAAAGAATTGGCAGGGTACATCGCACTATCAGATGAGGTCAGGCCAGAGTCGGCAGAAGCTATTAGAATCCTCAAAGATGAAAATATCAAATCCATATTGCTTACCGGGGATAACAGTAAAGTAGCGGCAAGTGTCAGCAAAACGTTAGGCATAGACAGCTTTATTGCCGAGGTATTGCCGCATCAGAAACTGGAAAAAATCAAAGAACTGCAAAGCAAAGGCGAGTTTGTAGCCATGACCGGCGATGGCGTTAATGATGCTCCTGCATTGGCCCAGGCAGATATTGGCATAGCTGTAGGTTCGGGGAGTGATATAGCGGCAGCGACCGCAGGAATAGTTTTGGTAAACAGCAATCCAAAGGATATTGTCAGCCTGATCTTATTCGGTAAAGCAACTTACAGAAAGATGGTTCAAAACCTGGCATGGGCAACAGGTTACAATGTTATCGCGTTGCCATTGGCCGCCGGCGTGCTGTTTAACCAGGGCATCATATTAAGTCCGGCTGCAGGTGCGGTCTTAATGACGGTCAGCACGGTTGTCGTGGCTATTAATGCCAGTATGCTAAAAGTAAAAGCTTAATCACCAATCATTGATAGTCCATATTGATTACCAGCCTGTTTGTTGATAATCATATTGCCCCATGGCTGAGGCCATCATTTAGCAATTATCGCTTTCATGAAAGCGAATTAAGAAATCGGCCTTCACCCGTAGTTTGATTTTTTAACTAGGCGCTTAATATCTTTGATCCATATTTTTCGGCCATCCGTTTCCAAAATGTCTTCTTCCTTAAATTCCTTTAACAGGCGAATCACATTTTCCTGGGCGATCCCGGCCAAGCTGGCCAGATCCATCCTGGAGATATTCAAAATAATCTCTTGTTCACCGGATCCTTTATCCTTAAACTTTTCCCTCAACACGATCAGTGCGATGGCAAGCCGTTCCGTCGCGGTTCTTTGCGAAATCACGGAAATACCATTGGCCAGCACACTAAACTCATGGCTCAATGTTTTCAATAAGCGCCGGGCAAAAAGCGGCGATTTATCCAGAATAGTTAAAAAATCTTCTTTAGGAATAAAACTAACCAGGCTATCTTCCAATGTGGCGGCAGAATCAGGACAACGTTCTTCCGCTAAGACCGCATGGTACCCGATCAGCTCGCCTTTGTTGGCTACGTAGATGATCTGCTCCCTGCCACTCCTGTCAACTTTATATTTTTTTATTTTCCCCTGGTGGATAAAATAAATACCGGAAGGCACAACACCTTCCTTGAAAATAATTTCCCCTTTTTGATATTTCTGCGCTCCCTGCCGGGAGATCAAAAAGTTGTAATCTTCTTCTGAGAGGGTATTCAAAACAGACTGTGTTGTGAATTCCCATTTGTCAATCGGAAAAATTCCAGATAGGCTCATGTTACAAAGATACGAATTTATTAAAGCCTATTTGATAAGCTGCCGCACGCTGTATGCGCCAAACGTATCATTCAGCGGGAAGATATAACGCTCCTATTTATCGGCAAAAACTGATAAATATCAGCCAGCACGCTGATGTCTTACCATAGCGTTGCCGCTGCTACAGGTTTAATTTTGTATACGATGAAAGATGATCAGTTTTCGCCTCTGCCACTCGGTTCCCGGGATCAGGTCAAACCAGAAATAATCCGATCACCGAAAAACAACTTGGTCAATAAACTCTTATTCAGCGATGACGCAGAATTTGATTGGATATATCCACATCATTTTCAATTACTATCGCTCAAACATTTCACTCCTTTGTCTATTGCCAAAAAAGCTGCTGAATTCCTGTCTTTACCCGACACCAGGGTACTTGATATTGGTAGTGGCGCCGGTAAATTCTGCTTGACCGCGGGTTATCATTTCCGGGAAACTTTTTTTTACGGTGTGGAACAAAGACATGAATTACATCATTTGGCAGAGAACATCAAAAGATATACGGATCTGCCCAATGTGAATTTCATTTACGGGAATGTCACCCAGATTAATTTTAAAGAGTTTGATCACTTCTATTTTTATAATTCATTCTATGAGAATATTGATCAAATGAATAAAATTGATGATACGATCGAATTATCAGAGAGCTTATACAACTATTATACCCAATACCTTTATATGGCGCTGAGCGCAAAACCATCGGGAACACGCCTGGTCACTTTTCATAGTTTAGAACAGGAGATTCCTCAGGACTACAGGCTGGCAGATGTTTCCTATGATACTTTGCTAAAAATGTGGATCAAAGAATAGCCCAAATGAATGTATTCAGATTTTTAACTGCACCCTTCAGGAGTTTTGAAACCGATAGAAAAGACAGCAATATGCTCCATGATACGTTAAGTCCATCACTTTTCCGTAAAGACCATGTTTTTGACGATCTGTATCCCGACCATATCCAGGCGTTATCAGCTATGCACTGGACCTCCGTTGATATCGCAAAAAAAGCGAGTGAATTTCTGGCCATTCCAAACGTTAAAGTATTGGACATCGGGAGCGGTGTCGGAAAGTTCTGTCTGGTAGCCGGTTTTTTCCATCCGGAAACGACCTTTTACGGCATTGAACAGCGGAGCGAACTATTCACTTTCGCAGAAATAGCCAGGGAGGAAATTGATTTACCCAATGTAAATTTCATTCACGGTAACCTGACCGAACTGGATTTTGATGATTACGATCACTTTTATTTTTATAACCCTTTTTACGAAAATATCGAACCCGATAGCCGGATCGATTATGCGGTAAAAACCTCATTTGAACTTTATGACCGCTATAGCCGGTTTGTTTACGAAATGCTGGACAAAAAGCCTGCGGAAACGAGGCTGGTAACATTTCATGGCGCTGATAGCCAGGTTCCGCCAAGTTATCAGTTGGTCAGTAATTCCTATAGCAGATTTCTGAAAATGTGGATTAAAGAATGAGCTCCCGGACCAGCATAGTAATTCAAAGTGTTATAAAAGAAGCACCGCATTGATAAAATAAATCATGGTAAAAACATCAAAATCACGGGCTATGCTGCACGCCAAATGCCCGCGCTGTCGTCGGGGAAATATGTTTGAGGGGGCAACGTACAGCCTGGGCTCCAACAGGATCAACCTGAATTGCCCGCATTGCCAGATGGTTTTTGAAATTGAACCGGGTTATTTCTACGCGGCGATGTATGTGAGCTATGCTATGAATGTTGCAGAGGGAGGATTTTTATGGGTAGCTACCTTTCTGATCACCGGAAATAACGACTCACCCTGGCTATATCTTGCCACCATCCTGGGCGGTTTGTTCATTCTTTCACCGCTGAATTTCCGTTACTCCCGTGTGATATTGCTTTACTGGCTGTCACCAAAGGTGCATTATCATCCCGAACTGGACACGGATACGCCGGTTGACGGAAATAAATATAAATGGTTTAAATAACGAACAGTATGATAAATTTGTTCAGACCAAAGTTGATAGATACCCTTAAAAATTATACCCTGGGGCAATTTTACAAGGATGTAGTTGCCGGTGTAATTGTAGGTATCGTGGCTTTACCTTTAGCTATAGCTTTTGCGATAGCCTCGGGCGTATCACCTGAAAAAGGAATTTTTACTGCTATAATTGCCGGGCTCGTTATATCCGCTTTGGGAGGTAGCCGGGTACAGATCGGTGGACCAACGGGAGCTTTTATCGTTATTGTTTATGGAATCGTCCAGCAGTTTGGTGTCGGCGGTTTAGTTATCGCCACTTTTATGGCCGGGATACTATTGATCATTATGGGCGTGGCCAAATTGGGCAATACTATCAAATACATTCCCTATCCCCTGGTCATTGGTTTTACCACCGGGATCGCTGTCATCATTTTTTCCTCCGAGATCAAAGATTTTTTAGGGCTCAAAATGGGGAGTGTCCCAGCTGATTTTATCAGTAAGTGGCGGGATTATGGACAGCATCTGTCTTCTGTAAATCTATATGCTTTGTTCATCGGGGTTTTTACCTTACTCGTCGTTTTGCTGTGGCCCAAAGTAACCCATAAGATCCCGGGCTCACTGATCGCTATTGTTATCAGCACATTTTTAGTTTGGTTCTTTCATCTGCCTGTAGAAACCATTGGCAGCCGTTTCGGGGCTATCCCTTCTTCTTTACCACGCCCGGTAATTCCGGGTGTCAGCGTGGCGACTATCCAGCAATTGATCAGGCCTGCTTTTACCATCGCATTGCTGGGCAGTATTGAGTCTTTATTATCAGCGGTTGTCGCGGATGGCATGACCGGCGGGACCCACCGGTCTAATACAGAACTGATCGCTCAGGGACTGGCGAATATCTGTTCTTCTATTTTTGGAGGCATCCCCGCAACCGGTGCGATTGCAAGAACAGCCACTAACGTTAAAAACGGTGGGCGAACACCCATTGCTGGGATTATCCACGCTGTCACCCTGCTCCTGATCATGCTTTTTGTAGGCAAATGGGCTGCGCTGATCCCGATGGCGACACTCGCAGGGATATTGATCGTGGTCGCCTGGAATATGAGCGAGCTGGGAAATTTTATAGCTGTATTTAAAGGCTCTAAAAGTGATGCCGCCGTTTTACTGACCACCTTCGGGCTAACTGTACTAGTGGACCTGACCGTAGCTATTGAAATCGGAATGATCCTGGCTGCCTTCCTGTTTATGCGCAAAATGATGCAAACAAGTTCTGTACAGCAAGCTGTCTTTTCAGCAGATCAGCTAACTGACCTGGAACTTAACCCGGAAGTCATTCCAGCCGGGGTTGATGTATTTGAGATCAACGGTCCTCTGTTTTTTGGCGCGGCCTATAAATTTAAAGACGCGATGAAAGTACTGGAGAAGCCCGCTAGGGTATTGATCATCCGGATGCGGAACGTACCTGTTATTGATGCAACCGGTATCAGGGTATTGCGGGATGTTCACCAGGAAATAAAAAAGAAAGGAACAAAACTCATCCTTTCCGAGGTGAATAGTGAACAGGTAATGGCTGAGTTAAAAAGAGCGCGTTTGTTATTTCAAATAGGGAAAGGCAATACCGGTGATACGTTTGAGAAAGCTTTAAAACGGGCGAACGACATTTTATCAAAAGCGGTCATCTACCAAATGCATAAATAGCACACTGCTAATAGACAGTCGGGTGTTGGCCTGCAGTTCCGCTATGGCATGGTGTATGTCCCGGTGCCCGGTGCTAATCGTAATTTTCACCAGTAAAAACATTTTGTCTGTCATCATTTTCGTAAGTATTTAAGAACTCGTTGAATTCAAATCTGAATTTGGCCGGGTCTTCCGCAGCCAGTTTTGCAGCGTAGCCGTCCCAAAATATTTGGTCGGTCAGTTCGATAAATTGCTCGTACATCTTAATTCCTGTTTTTGGTAAACCGTAAAAAATACTCCCGGCAACAGCCGGGAGCATCCGCCTTTAAGCATTTGGAAGCACGATATTGGCTTCGATCTCCGCCAGTTTCTCATGGCAGGCATCAAAAATGAATTGCGCCACCATGCGGATAAGGCCGGGTGTATTGGTGGTAAAATCCCTGCCCTTGTCATCTTTAATGATCAGTTTGCAGCCCTGATAAGGGTTGCTTTCCAGTTCGTCATTTTCTTCCACCAGTTTCACCTCAAAATCTTCAAGTAATTTGATGCGGGCGATCAGGGCCAATCGCTGAATGCTCCTGCGGTGCAGGTCATTGACGGTTTTGATGGTCTGTTCTAAGTTCATCGCAGGCTTGATGTACTTCACTTCTGTTTTTGGCTCCGGGCCGTTCAGTTCCTGTTTCTCGGTTGTGGCTGAATTGTTAAGGGGTTGGTTATCGCCGGCAGCGGGCTGAACGGTCTTAACTTCGGTACCATTGGCTTTCGCAGCTTCCGGCACTGTGCCGGGGTTTTGATTTTTAAGGGGTTCATCATTTTTGGCTTTGCCCGGAATATTTGGGCGGTTTTCAGTTTTTGCGGGATTTGTTCCTTTGGCACCGGCAGCAGCAACTTGTACTTCCTTTGCATTTTTTTCTGCGTTTTGCATGGTTAAAAAATTAAGTGTTAAAAAATCTGTTTATTCTTTTCTCTTTTAACCCTTTCCCTTAAAAGCTTTTTTTCAAAAGAAAAAGGAAAAAAAGAAAGCAATACAAGGTGCCTGGCATAGGCAAAAAGGAAAAGGAATAAGTCCCGCAGGGTGGCGCGCCAAAAAAAATAACAGGCGCCATTATGCCGGAAGCTTTTTGCTGTTGTTCAGCAATCGCCGCTCTAAAGGCACAACTTGGCTGCCTTTTTTTCCTTCTTTTGAAAAAATGAAGGTCTTCCTGTAAGGATGTCTTTATGAAAAATGTAAATGCCTGCCTGCCGGATCGGGGATACCTGGCCATGATTGGGGATCCGGCAGGCAGGCTTTTGCCAAAAGCAGTAAAAATGGCTGAGGGAATGAACAGAATGTAATGGAGCAAATGAGCGAAGCGGTTTTTACTGCGCCTTTATCCTGTTCTGTTAAAGGAGAGGCTGATAAATCTTACGCGGCAGCCCCCCAACAGCCGGAAACAAATAAGCCCTACTATTACTTTGAGCTGAAATTTTATACTCTGTTCAATTATCTTAAAACTATCATTATGTGGATAAACCACTAAGTCTGCTCCCTGTTGGCCAATTTAAAAATGATCCCCACTGGCATTAATCAACTATCTATAGATGTAAATCAAATTGGCAAAAAGGGGTAATTAAAATGGTTATTTCAATAGAAAAAAAACAGTAAATACGCAGATTATAATGCATAGTCGACATTCCAGCATGCATGACCGTGCTGTTCCGTGCCTGTAAGATTAAAAAGCTGTGTTGATGAATATCAAATTTCAAATATCTCATTCAGAAAGATAACTTGGTCATGAGTGTAACGGAGCGTTCTGAACTCTTTTTGCGGAACTCTTTGATCAACGGCACCAGAATATGTAGTTTAGGTATTGTGGTTGGAAAAAGAATCCTGTTTGTCTGCTTTTTTTTCGCGTTGGTCGTTTTATATTGATAAGACCGCTTAAAAAAAGCAACTTTAGCTATGCCAATGTTTCAATCCGGTTTTTTTCTTAACCCCGGCAAAGCCTTGCGCTGGTTGCAGCATGGTCTGTTCTGGCTGCTGCTGCTCGGGTTGCGCTTTTATCTCACAAATATCTCTTTTAACGTATACGGCGGTTTTCCTATAAGCAGTATGCTTTTACTCAACACCTGTAGCACCGGCGTTATTGTCCTGTTTTATTATACCCTCGTTTACTACCTCTGGCCAAAATATCTCGTCAGCCATAAATATGTTAAGGGTGTATTGCTGATCTTGTTACTTTTGGTGGTTTATACGATCTCTGATGCTATCGCCGAGAAATTTCTGATCAGCAGTTGCGCACCTTGTATGGCAAGGTTAGCTAAGACGGAACCCGGCTACTTCCAGCTTATAAAATCCGATTTGAGCAATATCGTTCTCGTTCGCCTGGTCACTTTTGGTACCCCATTTTTTCTGCTGCTCACCTTAACTATTCCGATCAGTATTAAGACCGCTCTTAACGCCTACCGCAGCAATATGAGGAGCGTAACCCTGGCGAAACAAAAGCTGGAGCTGGAGCTTAACTTTCTCAGAGCGCAGCTAAACCCGCATTTTTTATTTAATTCCATGAATAATATTTACGGGCTGATCATCGCCGGCGATACGGAACGGTCTGCGGGTCTGGTGTCCCGCCTGTCTGAATTGTTGCGCTATATGCTGTATGAATCCGACGCGGACACGATGCCACTCAGCAAAGAGGTGAAGCTCATGGCCGATTATATTGAACTGGAAAAGGTAAGGTTAAATTTCACAAGGGTGGCGTTTAACCCGCCAACCATTTTGGCCGACATTGGAATTGCCCCTTTACTGCTTATTCCACTGATTGAGAATGCGTTTAAATTCACGCCGGACGAACCGGGCGCTTTCATCGATATGACATTAACTGTCACTCCTGATTCGATTGATTTTAAAATAGAGAATAGCGTCGACCCCGCCAGACCGGATAGCCTGTCCGGCGGTATCGGCCTGGTCAATATGCGGAAGCGGCTCGGATTATATTATCCCGGTCGCTATCGATACGAGGTAAGTACCAACGGAAATAATTATTCGGTGAATTTATGCCTAAGCCTATGAAAAAGATCAATTGCATGATCGTTGATGATGAGCCGATCGCACGGGATATCCTGCAAACTTATATCCAGCGCGTTCCCGAATTGGAACTCGTTAAAAGCTGCCGCAACGCCACCGAAGCCTATGAAGGGCTTTACGGGCAGCAGGTCGACCTTATTTTCCTGGATATCCAGATGCCGGTCATTACCGGTACAGAATTCATGCGCTCGCTGCGTAAGCCACCGCTGGTGGTTTTTACTACAGCTTATTCCAGCTATGCGGTGGAAGGATTTGAGCTCAATTCTGTTGATTACCTCTTAAAGCCGATCACTTTTGAACGTTTTTACCAGGCCGTGCAAAAAGTAAGCGAAAGAATGGCTATCAAACAGATTCAGGTACCAGAAACAGAACATCAGCCGGGTTACCTGTTCATCCGCCAGGATAACAGGCTGGTACGTGTGGAGCATGACCAAATTTTATATATACAGGCGGAAAGAGATTTCAGTTCGGTTTATTTAAAGGAAACAAGACTGCTCGCAGGCATGCACCTGAAGTTATTCGAAGATCTGCTTCCGCTCAAGCAGTTTCTCCGCGTGCACCGGTCATATATCGTCAATCTAAAAGCGATCCGGGCAATCAAAGGCAATGTCATCGAACTGGAAAATGCCGAGGTCCCCATTGGGGCAAGCAACCGGGAAGAACTGTTTCAACGATTACAGCTCTGAATCAGGTACAAAGTTCGGGGGATGGCCATCTTGTCATTTAACGAAGTTATTTAAATTGGCAGCGGTGATGACCAGCCGGGCATTTCCTTTTAGTTTGGTTAAGATGCTCCGGGTTTTGAGCGGTCCCAGATCCACAGAACTGCCTTCGTCCAGTGTGAGGCGCAAAGTGTCTGTCAGGTTGCTATCCCTGAAAGTTACGGTGGATGAATGTCTGCCGTTGATGACCAGGCTGCCAAGCTTCAGATCTTTCATTCTCAGGATAGCCTCACGCTCCTGCGCGATGAAAAGTGAATCCTGTTCCAATCCACTCAGTTCACAATTAATGCCGGAGGTATTGATCATTGCCAGTGCGGGAACTGTCAGGATCAGTCCGGTGGTGCATTGTTCCGGCAACTGGTAGTGCTGGTTGGAAACTGTAAAATTAATGGCCAGCGTATCCTGGTGCTGTTCCATCCTGAAAAATTGTTTCCTGGAATTCATCAACCGGATGGTATATGCAGTTCCCCGTACGATCCTCACTGTATAGGAGTTGCCCCCGCTAATATTCAAAACTTTGTAAGGCCGGACCGGTACCAATCCAAAACTCTTAAAAGGATCTTTCAGGTCGATCCGGTGGTATTGTATGGCCAATTCGCGATCAGCAGCGAAAAGGGCTGCCATAAAGAAAACAGCGAAAGCCGCTAATTGGATAAAACACATGAAAATGACCCTATCCGGCCAGATCAAAAAGGCCCCCTTCGCCAGTTGAAAGTGACCACGTTCGCCAAAGCAAAGTGACCCCTCTTCGCCACGTGAAAGTGAC
>NZ_JBQEPI010000018.1:0-56769 GCF_052045695.1 Mucilaginibacter sp. 22184 | reverse complement strand
GGGTCACTTTCACGTGGCGAAGAGGGGTCACTTTGCTTTGGCGAACGTGGTCACTTTCAACTGGCGAAGGGGGCCTTTTTGATCTGGCCGGATAGGGTCATTTTCATGTGTTTTATCCACACAGGCCGTCAAAGAAAATAATAATTCCCTTAATACAAACTTATCATAAACATAGCCGGTGATCTTACAGGCGATATAGTATTTGTCGGTGCTGGATAAAAACGAAAGTCCGGCCTGCGAAAGCTTGTATTTGTTGGAATCGATTGGTGCATTATTCGTTAAGTGATGTAAGGCCAGGTGAATGTGCTGGTTGCCGGTGAAAAACCAATCCAACAGGCTTTCCTCAAACAATGTCAGATCTGCGTCCGGCAGCGTGTTCCAGGGATCGCCCAAAAAGTTATTGGCACCATTTACGATGAAGTGTAATTTCAACAAGCGGTAAACGAACTTTGGGTCTTTATCGACATAAGTCGTCAGCAAATGATTGAAGTTGGCGACCAGTTCAGGGTAGGGCGCGGGTATGATGTTTTGAATGATTTTCCTATACCATTCCTTCTGGTAATGAAGTTCCTGGTTGTTGATCAGGATATCAGAAAGAAATACAAGCTCTTGTTTGTCCCGGGAAGTTGTTGAAAGCATTGAAAGATAGGCAATGGTTTCGGCATTGATCCAGTTTCTTGCGATGATCGTCTTTAAATAATCAGCAGCGGTCATTGCTTTTTCGTCAAATTTCGTTTTAATGTTGTTGTAGCAAAAATCGAGTGCGGCTTCATCCTCCGGGCAGGCAACAGCAAGCGCGTAAAGGCATTCAGCAAGCGGATGATTTTTTTCATACGTTACTATTATTTGAAATTGTTCCTGAAACAATTCCAGTTCGTTATTAATGGCACCTCGTAAAAAATAGGGAAAGACTTCCAGCCACTCCGGCTTTGTAAAAAAAGTGTCGATAGATGTCAAAACGGCTTTTCGTAAAGATTCGTCACCTTTC
The DNA here is from genome assembly GCF_052045695.1 of Mucilaginibacter sp. 22184. NCBI lineage: Bacteria > Pseudomonadati > Bacteroidota > Sphingobacteriia > Sphingobacteriales > Sphingobacteriaceae > Mucilaginibacter > Mucilaginibacter sp. 22184. The sequence continues at coordinate 55,781 of NZ_JBQEPI010000018.1, read as the reverse complement.
ATATTTAACAAGGAATTCGCAATCAATATTCGATAGCTTGCGCTGACAGGGTACTGCTCCTTGATTTTGCTTATCAGTGAAAGGAGTGTATAAAGATCAACCTTGCAAAATGGAAGGCTCGCGTTCAAAACGGGTATTTCTGATTGTAAGCCTTCTGAATGGGAGGCGAAATGTTCCCAACTGGATTTTTGCACTCCTTCAAGATAAATGATAAACAAAGCAAGATCTTCCCGGATATTGAAATAGGGTTTTAAAAAAATATTCTGCTGGACATAACTTCTAAGTTCGGCAACAGTGCCATATGCTACCTCTGTTTCAGCTAAACTAAAATGGATCAGCAGCAGGCGGAATAGTTGTATGGAAACTGTTAGGTCGTCATCATTCAATAGATTACCAGGAGTGGCATAGCCCTTTAGCAGTTCATAAACTTTCGGAGCATTCACAAACTGTTGAACTATGTTATTTGTGGGTAAATGGCAGGCTGTTTTTAATTGATCCAATGCAACTGAAGGCAAAGTTGCCAAGCGTTTAACTTCTCCAAGAACCAGTTGTAATTGATCTATTTTATTGGTGTCCATGATAACGTTCAAGAATAATAAAGGTATCAATTTGTTGGTGGACCTTTACATTTGTAACAAATCAATTTCTACAAAAGCTTTTCCCTCAACAAACAGGAGTTTAATGTTTGGAGTCGCTCAAATTTATTACTTCACACCTTAGCTAGTCGCTTATATTGACAGTCGGACAGGTGCTTCGCAAGGCTTGCTTTCTTCATATTTTCAGGCTGACGCTTCAGTCGGATTATTAAATACTTCCATTGCCTTGTCGAGATCTTGATTTAAAATTTTCGCATAAACTTCGGTATGCGTCACGGATGCATGGCCCATTAATTTGGAAACATACTCGATTCGCATACCTTTTTGTAAAGCCCTTACCGCCCAGCTGTGTCTTGCTGTATGAAAGGATATATTTTTATGAATTTTTGCCTTTTTTGCGAGGGATCTTAAACTTTTGTTTGCATGGGCGGTAGCACTTGAAATCCCATTGTGAATAGCCAGCCTGTCAGTTTCTTTAGGAGAAATTTTCAATAATGGGAAAATATAATTCTCAGGTTCTATATAAGATTTGCCACTTTTCAATTCGGCCAAAGACCTGTAATAATCTAAAATTTCCAAAGACTTATTGGGAAGTTTGATGCTGATCTCTTCTTTGTTTTTTCGGACGGTGAAGAAAAGATGTTCCCCGTCAAAATTCTTCCACCGCATAGTAAGCAGATCCGATATTCTAATACCAGCGGAATAAGCACTGAATATATACACATTCCTGTGATGGAAAATAGTTGTATCATCCTTTAATTTTAACTTTTCTAATAGTACCAGCTCAGGATCCAGTAAAAACTCGCGTGATGTTTTTTCGTATTTGATTTTAATCTTACTGAAAGGATTTTTTTCGAGAGGTATTAACTCCTCTGCAATAGCGTCATAAATTAATGTTCTGATCACTTTCAAGTTTGATTGAATAGTGTTAGTATGATTACTCACATCATTTTGTAAGTAGCTTTTAAAGTTTCTTAAGAACGTAACGTTCAATTCATCAAAAAATAATTGTTCTTTGCCGCAGAAACTTTTTAATTTATTCAAAACGCATTTGTAGCGCCTTAAAGTTCCAATGCTGAGTTCGTCATTTCGTTCGCGTAGTCTTTTACGAAAGAAAGCAAAAAAATCTCCGATGCATACACCTGCCATTTTCGCTTTGAGGTCATGGGCACTAACAAAGTTCGATTTGCTTTCCATTTCCAGTACGGTCATTTCAGCCTCTGATTTTTTTATGGCCAAAAAATTATTGATCTGCTCGGCATTAGTGGCAGTTTGTTTCATTTTGCCGGTCTTATCATTCCAGTCTTTTGGATCTATATAAACATCCATTGACAGATATTTGACACGGCGGTTCTTAATTAAACGCAGATAAACGGGAGCAAGTCCGTATTTGTTAATCTTATTCAGCTTGGGAAACACTTTGATAGAAGTCATAACTATTGGGTTAAATAAAAAAAATGTGATATTAATTTTAATAACGTCCCAAAAGCTGGTTGATTGAGCAGCCTAAACGAATTGATATGTTTTGCCTTATAATAGCGAGAGGTATTGTATAATGTAATTGGGACTGAACAATTTGTGACTGTTCAGTATGTTTTACCTGAAAAACGCACGATCCTTTGGGCGATCCCAGTATAAATAGATTTTGCATCTCATTTATAGGTAAAAAATTTGTTTTACCTATGTTTTACCAGAATAAAAAAACTCCCTGTAAGTTTTTGACTTACAGGGAGTTATGGTGATTTTCAGTGATCCCGCTGGGACTCGAACCCAGGACCCCAACATTAAAAGTGTTATGCTCTACCGGCTGAGCTACGGAATCTTTCTTTTAACTTCTTCGATTGTGTTATCGTTTCCGTTTAAAGTGGTGCAAATATAGGAGTATTTGATATATGCCGCAAGTCTTTTTTTGAATTAATTTGCAAGTATTTTTTAAGGCATTCATTGCCAATAAACTACATTTTTAAAATTGCTATTTTTCCTCCGTTCCCAGCAAATAAAATCATTTTTCCATGCTTCGCTTTGCTGCAAACGTTAAAACTGGTGCTGTCTATCTGTCTCCAGGTGCGACCATCATCCAACGTTATGTTGGTTCCGGAGGTACCCGTAGAAAGAAATGTATCATCTTTAATATATTCTACGCTTGATTGAAATCCTCCGGGGCCTTGGGCCGGAGCGTTGAACGCAGGCGGGGGAGTTGTAAAAATGGTGGCAACCGAATCTGTTATTTTATCCTTTTCATAATCGCCACCAACTACTATGATCTTGTTTTTTTTGATAGCCAAAGAGAATGCTCCTTGACTGGGTTTTGAATGAGTGAGTGGAAGATCGACATAGTTATATTCAGATTTTCCATTGATAGCGGTGATCATTCTGCTGGCTTTCCCTCCAGATACAATAAATAAGCTTTTGTTATATACCCTGAAACAGGTACCACTGGCGGCAAAGGCAGCTTCGCCTGGTAACGCAGTGGGAGGGTTGGACATATTAGTCCAGGTTTCACCGCCATCGTTAGTCTCCATTAACAAAAATTTATCTTTAATGGGATCTCCAAGAATGTATCCATGCTGTTCATCAGCAAAATCCATGGCGTCAAAAAAATAAGTGGTATCGGTTTTTCGATATTTCTCCTGCCAGGTTTTACCGCCGTCGGTAGTTTTTAGTACTAATGACGGTGTACCGGAGCTCATGATCACCGCTTTTTTGTCTGAAAATGCTTCAATATCTCTAAACTCGGCTTTTTCATAACCTTTTATCTGCTGCCAGTCCCATGTTTTGCCTCCATCATTGGTTATGGCTATATATCCTTTGCTGCCACTTATCCACGCTGTTTGATCATTAACAACAGATAACCCCCGAATACTAGTAGGTTTATCTTGCTGTAAAAGCGTAATACTTTGTGATCGTGCGATTGATGATATAAATAGAAGTGAGAATAAAATGCTGGTAATGAGTTGATATTTTGTTTTCATGAAATCAGATAAAAGAATGCAGTTTTATCCGAAATTAATTTAAATGGCTACAAATGACAATATTTATCAATTTTTATATTATTTAGATGGCAATTTGATGGAAACGTTTATATTTGCACGCTTGTTAATTAATTGATGCGGATGAAATCCTGAAGCATCAAAGCGATAAGCCCGGATGGCGAAATTGGTAAACGTTGCGGTCTCAGAAGCCGTTGAGAATTGTCTCTTGAGAGTTCGAGTCTCTCTTCGGGCACGCCTGATTTGATTGAGTAGCCTTAAGTAATTATTTAAGGCTACTATTTTTTTAAGGAAAAGCCCAGGTGGCGAAATTGGTAGACGCACCATCTTGAGGGGGTGGCATTCGTAAGGATGTACGAGTTCGAATCTCGTTCTGGGCACAATCAAACACTAACCGTATTTTATTCTTCAATTGTTTTGAACTTATGTTCATAATACCACTGGGATAAAAGTACGCCATCACTCCAGCTTAGTTTACCATCTGCTGCAATTTGCACCACCAGTATAGACAGCTGATGAAGAATGCCCGGTTTAATATTTTTATCCATGGTTTGTATAACCGAGATCGCGGCTTTTACGATCAGATCGGGCTGAGTTAAATTTAAAGAACCCTCCACAAGTTTTAATTCGGTTAAGAATATAGGGAGAGATGTCCTGAGTTTGTTTTTGATAACATCATCAATGTTTCCTGGTATAATGGAAGTGAAAATATCCGCAAGAGGAGAATCGACAAAGTTTTTGATATTCTCTGTTATCGTAATCCCGATTTGTAATGCTGTTTTGATCTCTGATGGAAGCCCTCCAAAAAGACTTGCAATCTGATTCCAGATCTTTTTTAAAAAGGTGTTTAAGCTCATCGTTTTCTGCTTTCTTTAAGTTTGTTTACGTCTTGTTGCAATACGGCTACCTGTCCCTCCAAAATTTTCAATCTTATTTCATTGACGCGTGCTTGCGTCTCCTGAATGGAGCGGACATCTTTAATGTCGCTTTTTAATTGAAAATAGGTTGTCATTACAGACATAACTATACTGATGGTACTGAGTACAGTTACCAGGATATTTTTAAGGGTAATGCCTTTGATTTCGCGATGTTCTATAGTTGTCATGATTGTTTAAATAAAGCGCTCTCCCTGGCGCGCCGTTTGGTTAATGTGTCACTTGTTATTTTTTTACCCGTTTCGGGATCTGTTATTTTGTTCCACGGAGCAAACCAATCGGCCGCCGAGGCATAATCTTTTTCGTTGAGCTTTTTTAATAAGGTAGAATGTAACAGTGCATTGGTACCCAGGTTATAGGTAAAAGATACCAACGCATCATATTGATTTTGTGTAAGCGGAACAAGTACATAGCTGTTCACCGCAGCCTCGTATTTACCAAGCGTGTTTTGTAATAATAGGTTAGCTTGTTCTTCGCTGTTCAGCTTGTCGCTCGGTTTTATTGGCTCACCATTCTGATATCTGGTGGAACCATAGCCTATAGTCCATACCTCTGCAATGTCTTTGTAGGCATGCAGTACCAGTCCCTCGAAACTTTTGATGAGGGCAATGCCATTTTTGCTAATCTTCATCATGATACCGGTGTTATGGTTTTAGCTGTTGTGAATAGGTTTTTGCCCAGGTAAGCAATGCCTGCCGCAAATGCGGTATGCCATATGGTAGTGAAATCAAATGTAAACCGACCTTGCTGAACAGATTCCGCAACAAGCGTAAACACCGCGCTGATTATGGTTACAATTAGGCCTTTAATAAAATCTTGAGTGTTTAGACTTAAAAAGTTTGAAGTTATTTTTTGCATGGTTTATTTTCTAAGGTGATGTAAATACTATCAGTTATAGCACCAGCAGCGTTGAATTTTCGTACGCTATCCAAAGCCGCATGCTCCAGTTTATGCTGCCGTCGGCCAACGCAAGAATAGAGCACGACAAGGCCCCCGATAAAAATGATATATCGTTTCATGGTGATTGAGTTTGATGGATTTACTTAGGAAATGAGGGTAGGCTCTTAGTTTGAGTGTATCAATTTAAAGAGATAATGATGTTGATTACAGGCTGAGTTAGGTAGTTAATATCACTTTGATAATATTGTAAAAAGTGGATGTAATTAAAAAAGTCTGGTTGTTTTTATATTGCTTATTTAATCCTGCTAAATTTCTTTTTAAGAGTTAAGAAATACTTTTCAAAAAGGAAATAGGATAAAAGCGGCACAATAATTAACCCTGGAATATTGTAGGGTATCCTTGAAAACACATCGGGTAGTTTGGGGTCAAATGAAGCAAATAACATATGCCATATGTAAATGCTGTATGATAAAATGCCTACGAATGAAAGAGCTTTAGTATTCAAAACACGGAATATCCAATCATTCTTAACCATAAGGTTTGTGATTATTAAATAGCCAACTAAAATGGATATAATCAGGTTTACATAGGTTGTTTTAACGGTATAGAAATCATCAAAATTAAGATAGAATATCAAAAATACAGCTAATCCATTGCCATAGAGTTTCGTTTTCATAATCCATTCACCATCAAAAATTTTACTAAAGGCTAATAACGCAAATAAACAGCCTACTGCTATACATTGAAACTTAATAAGGAAATGTGTAAAATAATATAATGGACCGTAGTTAATTACAGGGAAAGCTTCTTGAACAGTATAAATTACAGGTAACGCAAATACAATAAAAAGTATGCTATATAAAAACAGTTTGCGGTTTAGCTTTAAAAGAAATGGGAATAAAATATAAAACTGCTCCTCAACAGCAAGTGACCAGTAATGAGAAAGGATTTGGGTAAATGAATGGCTTCTAAAATAGCTGAAATCCATTAGATAAAGAGTCGCTCCAGCAAACTGAAAACGTGGAATACCTAATTTATAAATTTCATTGAGAATTATAATTATTAGTAGATACAAGTAAGCCACCGGAAATATTCTTAACATTCTCCTAGCGTAAAAGTTACTTAGCGAAAGATTTTTTGTTAATTCCTGTTCTTTTAAACAAAGAGTTGTTATTAAAAATCCACTTAAAACAAAAAAAATACCAACACCTAATCGGCCATTAAATATGTAATTAGTAACAGTGCCTGTAAATAAATGTAAATGATAGCATACTACAAGGATAATTGAAATACCCCTAAAGCCGTTAAGAGAGTTGTAATATTGATCGCGTACTAGGCAAGATATCAAAATATCCTTATTAGTGTCCTTTTCTAACATATATCCCCAAATATATAAAAGCATATAATTATATAGTGAATTGCGTATTTGGGGATACTCTAATTTTTTAATATTTAAACACTACTCCATAACAAATAACCAGAAACTCCATTATATGTAAATGGTATCTTATGAGTAGATGCAATATCCGCGGCTGCAACTAAAGGAGCATTTTGCGCTTTTATAGCTAAGCCTAAATCATCTATAAGAATTTGACTTTTTTGCTCTCCAGATATAATCTGTATCACGTTAGCATTATCTGGATGGGGGAGTGTCGCATTAACCCCAATGATAATATTACCATATGAACCATTAACAATGTTACTTCCAGCACCTGAACCTATATAAATCCCTCCTCTATGGTTGGAGTTACCGGCATATGAACCTACACAAACTTGGTCACCAATATTCCCGGCACTCCAAGTAGAACCCGTATGGCCACCAAGCATTACGTTATTGGGCGCTCCCTTACTATTAAGATTGGCATTGTGGCCGATAACAACACCCCACAGATTATCATCTATGTTAGTTACGGGCCCCTGTCCAAATGTTATGTTGTTAAAGACTTGATCCTTATGCGGGTCAACAAACAACTTTCCTCCGCCTAAAAACTTACTAATAAAAAGATCGGCTAAAACGGTATGCCCAATATAGTTAGGATGTAACCCATCGTCAGACATTGTGTATGGATCGTATTTTGTATTAGGGTCTATTGCACATATCGGATAGCCAGCCCATTCACTCACCACATCTTGAATGACTGCATTTGTCGTATCAATATCGGCCAGAGTCATAGGGATTGGGCCTGAGGCTAAAATTGAATCAGTTACATAAGGTATTAAGCTAATGATTACAGATGAACATAAGCTCGGGTTATTTAAAACACCAATGAAATCTATAATGGTATCATTATTAGTAAGCGTGACAATCTTTATAGTTGACTGAGCACAGCCTTTTACTCTGAATACTACTGGCATACGGCCCTGCTGTTTTGATCCTCCTGAATCTGGATCAACAACCCAACCATCATTTTTGCCTGTTGGATTAAAGGTTGTGACCAAAACATCATTACCCAAATTGTCTATCACATGAACCTCAAAGGCTCCCAATGCATTTGCCGGTTGGCCATCGTCAGTAAATGTTCCTATAACCAATTCACTTGATCCTGAATGGAAATTACTTGACAAAGTGGAACCTGCAACATTAGATTTTGCGCCAAGTGGGTTGTACTGGAAATACGAAGATTTACCACCATAAATAGATGTATCTATAGTATCCCACATTCCAGTTTTAGCTGCGTATGGTGACGAACCTGTTATAGAGGTATCATTAAATAACATAGCATTTGCCACAAATGCACTCAAACAAGTTCTTATTTTAGATAATGTTTTAGGGCCCGTCCCATGATTCCTAATATCATTTATCCCGACTAAACACGTAAGAAGGTGATCTCCAGCACCAACAGGAATATTTATATTCGCCGCTGTAGCAACCAGAAGTGATCCAGTACCACTGTAGCTTAAACGATTAAAATCAGCATCCCTTAAAAGGCCGGAAATTTGCTTAACATACGGAAAGCCAACCTCCGGAACTCCAAATGCATCTGCAATACTATCACCAAAATTTAAATAATGTTTTACATTATGTACAGGTATCGACCCCGTCTGTCTAAAAACAGTCTCCTTTACATCGGCATCAATTTTACCATCGGGGTGAATTAATACACCCGAACCTTGTTTTACACCCCCCAATACGGATGGAGTAGCCACCGGTAGGGTGTAATCACTACCGCCGGATGGCAACGCATTGATCTGTGCCTGTAGTTTACCTATGCCGCTTACAATGCTGTCGGCTGCGGTTACGGCACTGGAATCGCCAACACCCAGACCTGTTAATGCGGCTGCAATGGCCCTGGCCGCCGTAAAATATTTATTCGTTGCACCTTCGGGTACGTTATCCGTGCTGCCTGGTGATGCTACGAGCTGGATATAAGTAGATCCGCTCCAACGATATTCAAAATTGGTATCCAGAGTGACGTAAATTTTGCCGGTTTCGCCGGTTAATGGTAATGCTGCATAGCTGGTAAATTCCAACACATCATCTATATAACTGGGTAGTTGAGATGAGGTAACTTTCCCGGAACTGTCTAACCCCACATAGCCATTTGGCTGATTTTTATTTGCAGGGTTTTCGGGGATGTAACCCGGATCATATACCAGGGCGATTGGTGCGGGCCATATGCCTCCTTGCTTGGGGCCGGATAGGTTGTATGTAGTGGTGTTGATATAAAAATCACCATCAATGCCATCGGTAAGATTTGATGGATTTGTTGAGCCGTGTAATACCGTATTACCGTTCGCACCTTTCAGGCGGACACCGGTTGGCCACGCATTGGTTGTTTTTGGGCCAAATATATACTGCGTTGCGGTATTATAGTAAAAATCGCCGTTTTGGCCGATGGCGGCCGTAGGGTCCACCGAGCCGTTAAGTACACTATTACCCCGCGGCCCAGCCGGACCAGTTTGCATCGAAAATACCTGGCTCCATACCCCTGCCGATTTTTTAAAGAAAATGCCGGTTGTTGTATTGATATACGTATCATTATTGCTGCCAGTGGAAGATCCGGGATTGCTGTTTCCGTATAAAACAGTTCCATCTGTAGTATTATTCCCCTGCGGTAAAGTGTATACAACTGTCCAGATGTTAGCGAGCTTTTGTGCAAAGGATCCGTTGTTGGTATTGATAAACATATCACCATTTTTACCCGTATTATTGGGAGGAAGCGTAACGCCAAAAGTAATGTTAGCACCAACAGCTAATTCCGAACTGATAAATTGCAACAGTGTTTCAAACGCGAATTGATAATCGGTGTCGTTTTTTATCAAGATTGAATTGTCGTTCGCGCTAATGGTCGACGCTACTGGTAAATCGCTTATTTTTTTATCGCTTGCCATCAGTTTAAAAATTCGGTTATAGATAACTTATAGTTGTTGTACGTGCCGGGGTAGTTAAAATCTGTTTTATCGATCCCTCTGATGCGTGGGCCGGCTTGCCTGGCACTGTTATTCTTTTCATTATATCGCCAAAGCGGGAAGTTCTCTTTGTTCTCCCACAAAAACTTCTCCACCTCATTGGCATGAGCATTGGCTGTGCTGCGTTGCTGCTGTACCAGTTTTACAATGGCGGATGCCGAAAGGGGATCGCCGTTTTCATGGTGCTTGATCACTGGCCCGGTAGGTGTATAGTGTATAGCATCGTTTTCAATGAAGCGTGCAAAGGTGAAATAAACAAGTGTCGGGATCAATCCCTCGTAAAATACAATATGCCCATATTGATCAAGATATTCCGCGCCATTCAGCAGATCTTTATATTGCTGCGGTGTTTCATCTTTCAAACTGCCATCGGCATCGAAATAAGTTAGGAAATCATAATAGAACGCATGCCCCAGGAAGGGTTTCAAATCCAGGTCCTGAGCCTTTTTGATGAACACATTGAGACGCTCGGGTTTTATATTTACAGTAATATCCTCGTATTGCTGAAAAGTGGTTTTGTTGATAAGATAGATCATCGGTTTGTTAGTTTATTGGTTCATTGGCTCACTGGTTCATTGTTGAATGGTTTGTTATGGTCATTGAGAATGCCTAATAAACCAATGAACATTTAAGAGAGACACATGGCTTCGGCTTCTGCCTGTTTAAAGCCAAATGCATGTACCAGGGTTGCTATTTTGTTTTTAGATGGGATATTTGATAACAACAGATCATTGATACTGCTTCCTGCTTTAACACCAATATTGTCATCGGCAATTAAAGTTGGTACAGGTATGATGTTCCAGTTATCGGCCGGGTTAATATTGATATGAAAGTGACTGAATAGCTCGGCAAAGGTTTCGGAAAGTTCCAGTCTGTCGGTTGAGGTATTGTCATTAAATTCAATAATAGCCTCTTTTTTCTCGCTGCCGTTGCTCAGTCCTGATGATTTCTCAGAGTTGATGAGCTCTTTGGGTACAGAAAAACCTTTAATGATACGCGCCTCAACCGACCGTTCTGTAGTTTCAAACAGTTTGTCATTATTCTGGATAGGGTAGGCTTTAAACTCCGGTTTTGTGTTTTCATCCTCGTACTCAATAACAATTATTTTCTGAGCACTTTTTGTTCCCTGGAAAGCACCGAGGTCTTTTTCCAGTTGCGATGGTGTGTTTAGTCCGCCATATTCGTCGGCTCCAGGGCGACTATTATCGGCTTCTTCCCGTCGAGCTTGCATAAATAGCATAGTCGATGGTAGAAAGCCCGTAGTAACTTCGCGATTGTACGTTGCCTGGTGCGCAAAGCCAGCTCATGGTAAATATCCCAGCTTATGCCATTGGCTTCATTAACAAACAGATAGTCGCGCTTCCCGGATTTCGCGTCCTGCGCATTATCGTAGCTTTTGAACTCGATAATGCTGCCATTAGTAAACTCAAATACCCTGTCGGTTTTATTAAAATTTTTCATCGCGTTTTGTAAAGCTTCTGATTGCTGGTAGATGTTTAAAGCATCGCGCAGGGCACCGGCTTTGAGGTTGGGCACATCCTGGGCCACTACGGTTATTACCAATTTAGCAGTTTGGCAGGCCAGGCAAAAGAGCACTTGTTCAATAGCATAGGTTTTGCCCGAACTGGTGCCCCCTTGATTTACAACTATCTGAGCGCGGGAGAAATAATTTTGCCCAAAAAGTACCGATCCTCCCAGGCCGCTAAACGGAGGCGCATTGATATCATTCATCATGATGTATAGATTTAAGAAAGTGATCTTGTAAACATGGCGCAGGAAAGCGTTATGTTTAATGTGTTTAAAATGCCAGTTGGCATAAATGAATTCAAAAATACTAAAAAAATTAGTTAATTCAAAATGTATTTTGAGATTTTTTCTGAACCATGATTTTTCGATTATTGTTTTTTAACTGTACTCAAGAGGGCTTCGCCGTTCTTAGGATTGTATGGTGACCACGATTTCTGTTTGACGGTAAAATCCTTTAATCCCATAATCAGGGAAATCACGGTTCAGACAGAATCCGAAATCTCAATTCCCAAATCCGAAATCAAAGCATCACTTCCTTTTCGCTGCCAGCGGGTATGAGGCCGGTGTTCCGGATTTCTACCTGGAGTGTTTTGCCGGTTTTGGAGGGCTTTTGTATTTCTGGTTTATCATTCCAGCCCAATGTTTTAAGGGCAAATATAACACCCGTAGGTGTTTGATATAAACGCGACTCATAGGCGGCTTCCAGGCGTAGGCGCCCGCGTTTTAATACATCTGCATGTTTGCCGCTAACTTCATAAGCTTCAAACTGCTGCTTGCTGCTAAAGCCCAGGAAAAGGGCCATACCAGCTATGGTGGCAGTTTCGGGCTCACGATCCCACACCTTTTGTGTGGTTAGGGCCGGATCTTTTCCGCTGGTTGTTTTTTGTTCCATATGGAATGTACCATCAATGTACTTAAAGTACTTATCGATACGGTGGGCTAATATCGCCGCTGATTTTGAATAATAGGCATGTATTTTCATAGGTTAATGAATTAGTGAACAAAGATTTTTGGAGTAAGGACTCCTGGAACAAAGATTTTTGGAGCTAGGACTTTTGGAGCAAAGATTTTGAGAACAAGGGACAAGGTCAGTAAAATTAGGGCCGATGAAAATCTTCAATTTACATAGCAATATCTTTGCTCCTTGTTTCCTAAATCCTTGCTCGAAAAAAATATGAATTAAATTCCGAATGGAATAATCAATAGCAAATATCGGAAATAAAAATGTAAAATGCTAATTATTTTGGTATTTTAGTATAAGTGATTGGTTGTTAATCAGAAACGATTGCTGTTATCAGGGGCGAAACAAAACTTTTGTAACTATATAGGTGTTTATAAGTCTTAACGAAGGTAAATAGGGATTGTGAAAATAAAATTTAGCCAGGAGCTTTGTTTGATGCCGGTCACATTAGTTTATTAAACCAGGTTTCGGCTTATTATTTTTACTTTTGCACCTGATAACCATTTATCTACCCCTGGTACTATCATAATGCGTATACAAAAAATACTTGTTCTTACTTTTACTTTAGCAGTTTTCTTTTTCGGTAATGAAAAAGCACATGCACAGGATAAAAGATATATCCCGTTGGGGCATCCCAAGTATAAGGATACCTTAATGGTTGTTCATCCCGATACTACCTTTGATAAAGATATTTTTGATGTTATTAAATCTTTATTTGATAAAAACTACAAGCAAACTAAGGCCGACTCTGTTACCACCAAACCCGTGTTCTCCATTGTACCGGCAATAGGGTATACCCTGCAAACCAACCTGGCGGGTACTTTATCCGGCAATGTTATTTTTCGCACAGCTCCAAATACGCGTATATCTACCATTACCATCAATCCGGCTTACACGCAAAAAAAGCAGGTAATGATACCTTTACTATCAAACATCTGGACTAAGGACAATAATTTTGACTTTATTGGCGAGCTTAGATTTTACAAATATCCGCAGAGTACTTACGGCCTGGGGAGCCACTCTAATCTGGCCGATGAAAATCCGCTTGATTATTCGTTTTTTCGCTTCGCCGAAACCGTGCTGAAGCAGGTTTCCGGTAATTTTTACGCAGGCCTGGGTTATATTTTTGATGATCGGTGGAACATGTCTGAGCGGGGACAATTTAACGGCGAGGTTTCGGATTACAGGCGATACGGGCCCATTAACCGTTCTATTTCGACAGGTATCACCTTTAATGCCCTGTTTGATAGCCGCGATAACCCCATAAATCCTTCCCGCGGGTTTTACGCCTCGATGCAATACCGCGATAACTATTCGTTCCTGGGCAGTACAAGTCCGTGGCGCTCCTTAATTATCGATGTACGCAAGTATTACAAACTCCCGGCAGAGTCTGATAACGTATTGGCTTTTTGGTCGTACGATTGGCTGGTGATCAATGGGCGTCCAGCTTATCTCGATCTGCCGGCAACAGGTTATGATCCCAACAACACTACCGGCCGTGGCTATATCCAGGGGCGATTCAGGGGAGCGCAGATGGTTTACCTGGAGAGCGAGTATAGGTTTAAGATCACCCGTAACGGATTATTGGGAGGAGTGGCCTTTGTGAACGCGCAGTCATTCTCGGCAGCTCCCGGCTCCGGATTGCAAAGTATACAGCCTGGTTTTGGCCCTGGTTTGCGCATCAAACTCAATAAAGTATCCAAAACCAACATCGCCATCGATTATGGCTTCGGTCGCGAAGGATCCAGGGGCTTGTTCATTAATGTTGGCGAAGTATTTTAAAGATATTATTTTATAATTATCTTTTTTATAGATGCACTAATATCATATTTTTTGCGAGGTTAATAATAATGGCGATTAAATGTAAAAAAATGTTAAATTTTCACTTAAAGTCGTCAAATTGATAAAATTAAAACTATTTATCATTAAATTTAGCCATCTATTAGCCTATGAACAGTATTCGGTTTACTAAATGGTTATTCTCTGCTCTTTTGCTCATCCTGGTGACTATCTCGTCATGCCAGAAGGATGAGAATGTAAAGGGTATGGATTCCAATAAGTCAATCGCTGCTGCCGATAGCGCCTCAACCCTGAGTGTTAATACCCCTGGAAACTTTTTAGCAGGCAGTGGAACACTGAAGATCACCATTGAAGATTCTACTTACACTTTTGACGCGGCTAAAGACTCCGTAGCTTTTATCAATGTACATAGCGGCGACAGTAAGTATTTTGGTATCACGGCTATAAATAAAGCGCATACCATGAGCTTTGGTATCAGCTCTGCTGGTTTTGCTGCGGCTAATACAGTTAATAAAATAGCAGGCAGCCAGTTTCTTTTCAAAGTAGATGATAAAAGCCCTGTATTACAGTATACATTAACCAAATACGGAGGTAAGGATGATTTCGGAACTATCAGTATTGAAAAGTATAACAATGATAATCTGATTGCTAAAGGTACCTTCTTTACCTTTTTAGCTAAGGACGATAAAGCTAATTCCCCATTTTACAAAGTTGAAGGTAGTTTTGAACTCCAGCTTAAATAATTTAACTCCTCCATAATTCATCTCCTTATTTTTCAATAATCATTTAATAATTTTTATTGCGTAATTTAAAGGTAAAAAAGACTAACATATCGCACTTATACTTGCATCCCTGACCAAAATGTGGCCTATTTTTAGTACCTTTACGCAAATTTTAAGGAGATTAATGAAAGTATTTATAGCAGGGCTTCCTTTAGAAGTAGATGAGGCCGAATTAACAGCAGTTTTTGGTGATTTTGGGCCAGTTAAATCGCTCAGGATCATTAAGGATCGCGAAACAAAAGAGAGTAGGGGTTTTGGTTTTGTAGAGATGGTTAACGATAATGAGGCGAAAGAAGCCATAAGGTGCATGAATGGTGCAAGCTACTATGGTCGTCGTATTACTGTTAATGTTGCAGAAGACAAGGGGCCGGGCTTTAATGGTGGCGGTAACGCAGCCGGAAAAGGCGGGTTTAAACGTAATTAACCGATAAGCTAAAAGTTATTCTTTTTTGATAAAGCCGGATTTTCCGGCTTTTTTTGTTTGAAGGTTTATTATTTTTATAATAAACCCTTGCAATTAAAAAGCCTGAACCATGGATGAACTATGTATATTCACGGTATCCAATAAATGGTCGAGTCTTAAATTTAATTCGTTTAGTGGTATTTCACCACTTTCAAGCGCGGTAGTAAGTAGATTTAATTCTGCCGAAATATTTGGGGTTGCTATTCCCAGTTCAGTGGTAATATTATTTAATTGCTGCTGATTCTCTTCCAGCATGTTAATTTTGTATTCAGCAGCGGCAAGCAGATAAATCTTCTGTACCTCATTGGTGTACAGGTGATTGCTTACTTTACTTTCCTGTTGTTTGTTAAATACAACTAAAAGTATCGCAGCAATAATAGCGGTAATTACAAACATCATTACAGGTTCCATCTTTTTAGTTTTCTAATTGGGTTATTGTTGCTTCAAATGAGCAGCAATTATTAAAATAAATATATGAGTATTATATGTTACTTATTACTACAATGTTGATAAATCAGGGAAATGTTGATAAATATCCAATTTTTGCCTCTCAGTTAAAAAAATGAAACATGTTTTTGTGTTTTATGCCTACTTGATTAACTTATTTTTTTCGCGAATAAGATACCACACTTATATTTTTACAAGAATCTAAAGTCGTTTTTCATAACAATAAAATCTTAATCCGGGCCTGAAATCGAGCTCGATTTCGCCGGCATATATATAGCCCAGTTTAGGAAATAACTTTTGTGTGGCCTGGTTGCTGGCATTGGTGTCTACGCGTAATGTTTTAATCCCTCGGCGTTGTGCTTCGTTTTCGGCCTGCTGCAATAGCGCAGCCGCTATCCCCAATCCACGATATTGAGAGCTTACTGCAAGGCGATGCGTAACCACGGCTGCTTCGGTTATATCCCAGCCAACTTTGGTATATTCAGGCTCCTGGTCGGTTGTTATGGCGGTAATACCGGCAATTTGTCCTTCGGCCTCGGCTACCCAAAGCTGGGTTTTGTTAATATCATCTGTGAATACGGCAACATTAGGGTAGTTATTGTCCCATTGAAGGTTACCGGAAGCAATCATGGCGGGTACAACTTCGGCAATAAGTTCCATGATCTGAGGGATGTCTTGTAGCGTAGCGAGGCGGATCAGCATAAAATGTTTACGATGTAATTGGCCGCCAAATTATAAAAATAGAATTTTAGATCACTCAATTTTAGTTAATATATACCTGCAATTGGCCAGTTTTTAATTATATGCGAGGGACAGTTATTGATAGTGAGGGAGTTAAATTCCGGCTATTTATAAGGTTTGCGTTGCCTGGTTTTTAACTGTACAACAATTATCCATATCATCAGCAACACTATGCTATAAAATGCGATGTTCTGTAGCTTATTGCCAACACTAAATGCGCAATCGATGGAATGTAGGGCTTTAGCCAGCATGTCAATTGTAGTGTGTTAAGATCGGTTAGGTTTTATTTATTTGTTATACAGTATTTTACAGTTTCAAAAATAGTAATTTTATACTTCAAAACGCGCAGGATTTTATGTTGATGCTAATATATTGATATAAAGCTGCGACAGTTGAACACATGATATCGCTCATTGTTTATATATTTACTATCGAACGGCAAAATAATTCCTTTAAATACATAAACCATGACCCTTGTTGAATTTTTAAAATGGCTTAAACGTGAGTCGGAGGGGTTAGAGCAATTGACCATACGTAATTATTACACCCATTTGGAGCAGCTGTTTAAAATAATAGCGTATGACGGTGCCCGCCTGGATAATAAACATGCGCTTATGATTACAACATACCTGCAATATATTGCCAACACTAAACGCGATGAATTTAGAAATGATTTGTCCAAGGCAAACCTGGCAGAGGTTCTTGAAAATATAAAAACAGATTTAGATTGCATGATCTTCCGGATTGAGCAGGGAAACAAGCCACTTATTTAATAGTGTAGTATAAAACATCATAAGCGCGGGGTTTACACTCACAGGCTTATGATGTTAAACATTAATGATTGTGCTTTTTATGAATATCTTTCACCAGGCAAAGTTTTTTAATGTCGGCTATTTTGATGATAAACGGAGCGTATTTGAGCCGGTTGCCAATCATTTCTGTAGTGTTATCTGAATGGGCAACTACTTCTTCTGCGCTATCGCCGGCCAGCAGTCTTTTGTACATGCGGTATTCGCCCCATTCAATATAGTATACCTCGCCCGGAAGTATCTTTTTATCATGTATCACCTTAAGCGCTACCCAGCAGCCGTTTTCCAGATAGGGGTACATAGAGTGGCCCCAAACGGGTAAAGCAAAGTCGCAATCCTCAATTCCCGGAAAATTCATGCGGCCAACCGGCATGGAATCATTAATATCATTATAAACCTCAACCCCTGATGCGGTAGCCGAGATCTCATACATAGGGATGCCGTCTTCTGTTTTTTTCTCTGTATTTTTTTCTTGAATAACACCTGCTTTTGAACCCGTGATGAATTCGCTGTATGTTTCTTTAAATATTCTGAGTTTTTCTGGATCGATGTTCTGGCGGCTTTTTATAATCTCGGTAATGGAGCTTGGCGAATTAAACCCAAGAACTTCGGATAATTGGGCATTTCCTATAAATGCTTTTCCCTTAAGTTGATTATAAAGTATAATAAACTCCAGTGTTTCCGGGCGTATGGTTTTGATTTTGCTGGCTTTTGGGGTCTCGTCCATGTTGATAACTTTTTAAAGATATTTCTTTATTTAAATAAAGATTATTCTGTATATTTGTTCTGTTGATTCTACTAAAGTACGGCAATTTTTTACAATTGCAAACATATTTAGTAAAGAAATTAAAGAATTTTTATTACAGAAAAATTCAATTATCGAAATCAACTTTCAAGAATACCAGAATTGTAAACAAATTTACCATGTATATAGCCTACTCCGCCATTCAAAAACAAGATGATCAGCAACAGCAAAATTCCACCGTTCCCCCCAATCATGAACGTGTTATACGCTACCAGGCGTATATCGAAACTTGCGCAAAGTATAGTAATGAAATAGCTGCTATACAAAAGTATATCCCCGGCTGGACACCCGCTTTCCGATAGCTCATCGCCCAACACAATACACCTTATTCAGTAAACAAAAAAACAATACAATGATAAAAATCGCACAGAAACTAAAAGATCAATTATGGTGGCTTATTATATCAGTGGACTATAATTACAGCCGGATAGCCATTGCCGACCATGATTTAAATGATGATACGCTTACCCTTTGGCTGGAAGATAAGCAGGACTACAAAAACTCACTCGATGAGTGCCTGCAGGTAGATATTAGGGCACGTGAATTTGCCAAAATAATCAAAAGCGAAGGGCTGAACAGCTATGAGGGCAGTAAAATGCACCCAACTAAAAACTTTGTATACCAGGCGCGTATTGAAATAAACACCCCGCTTAAATGGTATCAGAACGATGCTGCCGTTATTGAGCAGCAATGGGCCCGCGAAGCTGTGTTAAAAACGATACTAACCCAGCTTGTTGAAACCGAAGCTGCCCGTATTTATGATTAAGCTCGTTTTTATGTATTTTATTATGCCAAATAGCATATTTTACATAGTAAAAAGAAGCGTCTTAGCGAAGGAAATAACCTTATCTAAGGCGCTTTTTGGTTTAAATATAATGTGTGAAATTACAGAGGTTGATATCGCCCTGCAGCGATCGGTTATTTTACCCTTACCTGTTGTTTCTCTTCTTTTTCCACCTCTACTAATTCCTCAACCTCACTGATGGCCTCGGCTGGCTGGCTGGCGTAGTTCAACTTGCGGAAACGCCATTGAGCGAAAGCCGGTTCCTGGAAACGGTTAATCAGCTTAAAAAATTTGGGAAAATTGTGTACCTCATCTAATAATACGCCGGTTACTATACCATTATTATCCAATATTTCGCGGATGGTATATTCCTTGTCCTTGGTTATCCAGATCTCAAAATCCCTTCTTATTTCTTCGCTTTTCTCAGGATCTATCCTATCATTTACGCAAATTACCTTGTCTCCTGGTTTCATGATCGTATATGCTATTTGAGTTGCGTTTTATTTTACACGCAGCCATAATACACGACAAAGTACCGCTTTTTAAACCGCAATTGAAAAATATCACGAATAAATTATGCAATGGTTAAGTAAAGATTAAACCACGGTTTTTACATGTGGTTAAAGAAAAGGTAACCTATTGATTAAAAATGTCGTAATAACAGGTGATATATAAATGTATTGATGTGATGAGTTTTTTTTATTTTTTTCTGATCGTAGGCTCGCTGGTGGTTTATCTTATTTTAAAATTTGATAAACAGCAACGCCATAAGCAAAAAATGCTGCTAAAAAAAATCAGTGATGTGGAGCCGCTGCTGCTCATGGAAAGTTTAAAGCAAAAGGTTAACCGCTTGAATGAGGTGATAACCCGGCATTCGGCCAAAAGTGAAATGGGCGATCA
Organism: Mucilaginibacter sp. 22184; assembly: GCF_052045695.1. Lineage (NCBI taxonomy): Bacteria > Pseudomonadati > Bacteroidota > Sphingobacteriia > Sphingobacteriales > Sphingobacteriaceae > Mucilaginibacter > Mucilaginibacter sp. 22184. Next base: position 35,931 of record NZ_JBQEPI010000018.1, on the reverse strand, counting down.
ACTCAAAAAAATAACTGCCGATTATAATCGTGGGCAAATAAGCATGCAAGCCTATAATAATGAGCTTAATGAATTGCTGAAAAGGATGGAGTAGCGATGATTATTTATAGGATGCCTGAGCATTGGCGTGGGCGGTGATATCAAAAAGTAAATAAATATTTGCCAAATAAACAAATTGTTTATTATTGCAGTTGCATATGTCTGACGAAGCAATAATAAAACGGTTAAAAGTGATTGTAAAGGAGCATGGCGGGCAGCTGGCCCTTGCAGGTGCCATAGGGGTTGACCAGGGTTTTATCAGTAAAGTGATCAATCAAAAGCAGGATATCAGCTATTATTTGATCCGTAAGCTTTGCTTTCAACTAAAATATTCGCCAGAGTGGCTTATTTTAGGTACCGGCGAAAAAAAGATAGACAAGCCCGAATCGGCTAAACTGATTACCGAGATCCAGATGATGCGCACCGAAGTAGATATTTTACATGCCCGTATGCGTGCCTACGAAATGGAGATCAAAGAACTGCGCGATCATTTACAGGTGGATAAAAAAGCCGGATAGTTTTACAGTTAAAAAATTGAAATAATAAAAAGGCCATCCTTGTAAGGGATGGCCTTTTTATTTTATTGCGAGGTTTTTACCGGCAATAGCGGCTAGCTATGATAGTTGCCTTTTTTAAACCCAGTTCAACGGCTTTGTTAAAATTGGTACAGGCTTCTGCTTTTTGGTTTAGGGCTATTTTGGTGAGTGCCATTTGTAAATAGGCGCCCGCATATTTAGTGTTTAGGGTTATAGCGGTAACGCAATCACTAAGCGCGCCTTGCGCGTCACCAAGGTCAAGTTTTAACTCGGCCAGATCGGTATATACGTAGGCGCCGTCGCCAAATTTTAAGGCGTTGTCAAAATCCTCGGTTGAGCCTTGCTCATCGCCCTGTTTACTTTTGGCAATACTGCTATGGGCATAGGCTTTGGCATTATTGTTATTGATATAAGTAGCGTTATGATAATCATCTGCCGCCCCGGCATAATCTTTCAAGGCTAGTTTAACATCGCCTCTGAACAGAAAAGTTTCGTCATTAGAGTAAATGGCCACCGCTTTATCCAGATCGGCGAGGGCTGCCTTATAGTTTTTTAACCTGAACTGGATATGCCCGCGGTTTTGATATACCACTGCCGAAGAATCAGAAATGGAATCAATTTTTATAGCCGCGCTAAAATCGGCCAGTGCGCCACTGTTATCCAGGAGGTCGGCACGGTTAAGGCCGCGTTTTAACAGTATAGAAATGTTTTTAGGGTTTTTAACAATTCCGGCGTCATAATCGGCCATGGCGCCTTGCATGTCGCCTGCGGCAGCCTTCGCTTCGCCCCTGAAAAGATAAAAATTGGAGTTTGCTGGGTTTAAGCTAATGGCTGTTGTAAACAACGACACACCTTTTGTAGTGTATTTGAAAAAATCGGTCACCCGGCCCAGGCGTGTATAAACGTCCTGGCGCTGCGGCGAAATGGATAAAAGTTTTTCAAAATCTTTTACAGCTCCGGCATGGTCATTAGTCTTATCTTTTTCGATGCCCCGGTTTAAATAGGCATAGGTATAATTGGGGTTTACCTGTATGGCCGTAGTATAATCACGTATAGCAGCCTGCCTGTTGCCCAGGTTACGATAGGCATCGCCACGCACCAGGTATGCCTCATCGCTTTTGTTATTGATATTGATAGCCTGTGTAAGATCGGCTATTACACCGGCAGTATCTTTTAAAGCCATTTTTGCCTTGCTGCGGCTTATATAAGCCTTTAAACTTTGCGGGTTTAACAATATGGCGCTATCCGCATCTGATTTGGCGCCCTCACCATCATTAAGCTCCAGTTTAACGGCAGAGCGGTTTTGGTAAGCATCCGGATTTTTAGGATCGAGTGCTATAGCATGGTCCAGATCGTCCATAGCACCGTTGTAATCCTTCAGGTTGCTTTTTACCAGTCCCCGGTATAAATATACATCGGCCCTGTTGGGGTATTGAGTAACGGCTTTATTAAAGTAATCAAGCGCCCCTTTGCTGTCGCCCATGTTATTTTCGGCATTGGCCATGTAAAAGAACAGGTTTTTGAGATTAGGATTCAGTGCCGCTGCTTTTTTATAATCGTCAACCGCGCCTTTATAATCGCCAAGGTTTCCTTTGGTGTTTGCCCGGTAAAGGTAAGCTTCAGCATTTTGAGGGTTAACAGTTAAGGCTGTAGTATAATCGGCCACAGCCCCGTTATAGTCATTGATGCTTGCCTTGGTGTCTGCCCGGTATCTGTATAAGTCGCCTTTTTGCGGGTTTAGTTTTATAGCCGTAGTATAATCACTAATGGCGCCGGTAAAATCACCTTTGTTGTTTTTGGCCAGGCCCCGGTATTCATATAGCTCGGCATTATTGGGATTAAGTTTTAAGGCAAAAGAAAAATCGGCAATGGCACCCGCGTAATCCTGCAGATTTGATTTGGCACTGCCACGGTACTGGAACATTTTCGCGTTCTGCGGTTCAAGCGCGATGGCTTTATTAAAATCATCAATAGCATTGTGGTAACTGCCTAAGTTGCTTTCGGCATTGGCCTTGTAATAATACGCTGTAGCGAAATTTGGTCTTAGGCTTATGGTTTTAGTATAATCGGCAATGGCGGCCTCATAATTTTTAAGGTTACCATAAGCATTTGCACGGTAAAAATAAGCCTCATTGTTACCATCGTTCAATTGTATGGCTTTGGTAAATTCCTGTACGGCGGCATTGTAATCTTTTGCATTGGCCCGGGCATTGCCATTTTGTATATAGGTATTTGCCGTTTGGGCAAATGCGCCAAAAGGGAACAGGATAAGGAGTAAAAGTTTTTTCATTGATGAATACCGGTTTTCAAGTTTCAGTAAAACTAATACAGCACACAACAAAGGCCATACCGAAAATAAAAACGCTTAAAATAGAGTTTTAAAAACGGTTTATAACATTGAGTTAAGCGTATTTGGGGTATAAAAACCCCAGAATTAATTTTTGAGACAATATTCGACAGGAGTAATTAACCTATAGGTAAGCAGGGTGGAGCTTAGAAGTAGGATGCTTCGTTTGTTTTGTCTGCGTGGTTTTGGACGCGTCTTTTATTATAAAAGATAAATGCCGTGCAAATGAGAATACAGGAAATAGCAAAAATTTCAATAATAAAATGAATAAGGGGGATATGGCCCGGAGTATTGGAGATCAAAATACCTGCATCTGGCAGGAGTAATCCAAATAATGGAAAACAAAAGAACATTCTTAATATTATTAATTTCTCCATAATTATTAACATTTAGTATGATAATGCTAAGGTACGCATTAAATCATTATTATTTAAATAAAAAAACAAACTAATTCGTACTACAATCCAGATAAAAAAAAGTTTTCAAATTTTTTAAAAAAGTTTTTAGAGTATGAAAAGGGAGTGAATAAGGGGAGGAAAAATATTTTCAAATTTATTTTTAAATGAATGAATGTTCATTTATATTTGTAATGAAAATATGAGACCACGCGACGAAAATAAGGAACAGCTAATACGCCAAAAAGCCATTGAGATCATAGTAGCTCATGGAATTGATGGTTTTAGTGTACACAAACTGGCAAAGGCTGCGGGTGTATCACCGGCTACTATCTACATTTATTACAAGGATAAAGATGATCTGATCATTAGGCTTTGTATTGATGTGGCCGGTAAAATGATGGATTTTAGTTTTAAAGATTTTTCGCCGGAAATGGATTTTGCCGATGGCCTTAAAATACAATGGACAAACAGGATGGATTACTTTGTAAAGTTTCCGGCCGAAATGGAGTTTATTGAAATAATGCGGTACACGCATTATTACCAGGAGGTAAGCAAGGCGCTTACTACCAATTTTGGGGCGATTTTAGGACCATTTATGGAAAACTCCATCAAAAAAAAGCAATTGATACCATTGCCATTTGAGGTATACTGGTCCATAGCATTTGCGCCATTATACCAGCTGGTAAAATACCATCACCAGGGTAATAGCTACGTTAATAATAAATTTGAACTTACGGAAGCTTTACTTATGCAAACCCTTCAATTGGTATTAAAGGCGCTAAAACCTTAAAAAATTTAGCTATATAAATAAATGAACATTCACTTATAATTTTAATAACCATGAAACTAAATCATATAAACCTGCCCGTAACCGATGTAGCCGCCTGCATCAGCTTTTTTGAGCAGTATTTTAATTTTAAATGTGTTGAAGTAAAGGGCGATAACCTGTTAGCCGTTTTACAGGGCGCGGATGGCTTTACTTTGGTACTAATGGCCAATAGCTTTAACCGCAATGGTAACACCGCTTATCCCGACGCCTTCCATATCGGATTTTTTGTTGACGATAGGGATCAGGTAACAAATATATATAACCGGCTGATTGCCGGTGGATATGCTACGGAGCATCCGCCCGGTAGTTTACGTGGCAGCTTTGGTTTTTACTTTAACGCGCCCGGAAATTTGCTTACAGAAGTTACCTGCCACGTGTAACAATTAATCGAAAGTTAAATCAAAAATTTAAATTGTTTCATCTTATGGTAGAAGCATCGGCTTATAAAGCACCCCACCATGTTATGCTGTTTTTTCAGGAGAAAGAAATTGCAAACACACAGCACGCTTTTGTAAATTAACGTATTAACTATTATGAAAACCTTAAAAATATGGGTAAAGTATTATTAAGTGGTAATTTTTGGAACCAGGCCCGTAATTTTATTATTGTGTATGTATCGTCAGATACGGAACTGGAGCAAATTATAGATAACGACCCGGCCGTACGCAATAATGTGTTTGAATTGGTAAGGGCCATGCCTTTTTGATGCTGATTAAGCCGTATCATTTTTAATGATATTTTAAATAAATCGATTTATATTCAAAATAATGAATATTTGGACTGCTTACGTGTAATAATAATGCCAAAATGGAAATATTTACGCAAGTTTTATTCGTAAATAATTAAAATATTTCGATAAAACGATGTAAAATTAACCTGTTTGAAATATTATTTTACTTTTTAAGCAAAATAATTTGCATCGTATTCCCAAAAGGTGTAGATTAGGGATATCAAATTATTAGTTATGGAGGAAATAGCGATTTTTAGAATATTCTCGAGTTTCCCGCTGCTGGGATTACTTATTCCGGATCTTTCATCACTATTTATATTCCCGGTGAAGCGGATCTCCCCAACCCATCTGTATGTAGAGGGCTTTTTATTATTAACTGTTGCCATTTGCACAATAGGTATCTGGTACCATCAAAGGCAGGAGCGGAGTAGTAACAATGTACAGGTATCGCAGGAGTCTGATCCCGTTTTAGGGATAAATTAAATTTGCATAGCTGGTGCTATAAAAATATAAGCCAATTATAAACCTATATTATTTGATACCCTTATGCCCGGTATATTTAAGCCGGGCTTTATTTTTTGTTGCCACGGTTAAATGAGGTAATATTTGTACTTATAGTAATGAATTAAGGTTTTTTTATATTTTTACTGTAATGAACCTTGATCAATTTAACCCTTGCACCGTTGGCTTTATGCGCCTTAACAGGAACCCGTTTAAAGCTGCGCCTTATTTAAAAACAGTGTTAATTTTAATGTTTACCTGCTTTTTCGGGAAGGTTATGGGGCAGCACCGATCGCACGAAGCGTTAACCTGGGGCGGCGGCAGTGGTAGCGGCGGTGGCAATAATTTTGAATCGGGCTATGCTGTTACGTTTGGTGCCGGTATTGACGCCCCTCTGAATTATTTCAAGGATATTTATAAACCCTCCGCGGCATTTAATTTAGGGGTGGCACGTTTTATGGATAAATTTACCATAAGCCTTAACGTGGGCTATCATAATTATCAGCCTAAAGACGCTTTTAATCCCGAAAAAATAACCATCGAAATTGCGAACGAGCAAGATAATGGCACCCCGGACCAGGGCCCAATTACTGTTTTTTCCAACTACAGGGTATTCTCGGGTTATGCAAGTGTTGTTTATAACGTTGATATAGCCGATGGAGCAAGATTGTATGGCGGCGCTAACCTGGGTGGCTATTATACCGATTACTCCTACCTGATTTTTGACCCCAATAGCGATCAGGGAGGTAGCGTAGTGACTCCCGAGCGTAAGAATTTTTATGTAGCTCCCCGTTTGGGCTTGATCTTTGGCATTAGCGATCACATTGGTGTAAGTGTGGAATCGACCTATAATTTTTATGCCCCGCTAAAAAAAGCGAACAACAGTGGTGGTACATTTTATACCTCGGTTACCGGCTTAGCTTCGCTTGTTTATAAATTTTAAATACAGCGTCATCGCTTCTTAAACGGGGTTGTAAAAAACTCATCAACCTTTTGGTTAAACTCATCCCGGTGCTCAATCAGTGTACCGTGGCCTGAGTTGGGCACTATCCATAAATAAGCATTGGGAATGTTTTGTGCAATAAGTACCGTATGCTGCGTGGGTATCAGATCATGATCGCCACCGATGATCAGTGAGGGGCATTTAATTGCTTTTAACTCCGCAAGCTTAATATTGGGTTGAAACCAATCGAGCAGAAATACCTTCCAGTCGTTTTTTTCTTTGGCAGTTTTAAATACCGTATTCTTTTTGGCTTCGTAATCCTTTTGTTCCTGTTTCCAGTACGAGGGGATAAGCCCGGTAGAATCGGGCCATAAATTGGCGCCGGTAGCAGCCAGTTTAATTACTTTATCAGGATGGCGCATGGCCAGTTCAAGCGCGTTAATACCCCCATCGCTCCAGCCAATAACATAGGCCGAATCAACATGCATCGCATCCAGCAAACCTGCAAAATCATCGGCCATCATTTCAAAACTTAAAGAATCACGACTATCTTTTGATTTGCCATGCGCCCGGCTATCCACAGCAATAACCTTATATTTTTTGGCAAAATAGGGGATGGTACCGGCAAAATTACCCATACTGCCCCCGTTGCCATGTATCAGCAGTAGTGGTTTACCGCTGCCGTAAACTTCGGTATACAGTTTTATGCCACGTACATCATAGTATTTCCCTGCCGCGGTGTTATCACCATAGGGTGTTTTTACCTGGGCATTGCTTGCAGAAAATATTCCTAATAAGCAGGCAAATAATAGGTAGCGTGATTTTTGAATTTTCATTAGCGTAAATTGTTTTTTAAAGGTAATGAAGCTATCATGAGCCGTATTACTCATTCCGGTTTGTGAACATTTAGTTCATGATAGTTTCATAAAGGTTAAAATAAGAGTTGTAATCGGCACATACAATGATGGCGCCGACCCCGTAAATGTATGATTACTTGAAATATATTAATAACCGAAAGTATAAAAAGCTGTGCTAACACGTTAAGTAATATTACCTTTGCCATATTAATTTAAATACTTTTAAACTAAACACGTAAAACAATACTCTAATAATGTAATTAAAAAGAAATGTTTTACTACCTATACCAATATAATATTCATGCCTGCCATTTACCTAAAAAGTAATTATATAGCTTTTATTCTGTTTTTTATAGCTGGCTTGTTTTGCATTAATAGCTCTTTTGCACAGGATGCTACCAGCCACAGCACGTTTAAATTTAAAACGGTAATTGTTGATGCCGGGCACGGCGGTAAAGACCCGGGCGCGCATGGTGCTTATTCTAAAGAAAAAAATGTGGCACTCAGCATTGCCAAAAAGCTGCGCGATTTGATTAACGACGAAATGAGCGGCGTTAAGGTAGTAATGACTCGCAGTACCGATGTTTTTGTAGAGCTGCATAAACGCGCCGACATTGCCAATGACAATCATGGCAACCTGTTTATATCCATTCATTGCAACTCATCGCCTCAAAAACGCAGTACCGAGCGGGGAACCCTGCTGCTGGTTTATGGTTTTCACCGCAGCCAGGAACAGCGCGAAGCCCTGCGCGAAAACGCCTCTATATATATTGAAAAGGATTACAAGGATAAATATAATGGTTACGGCAGCGATGCGGTGGTAAATACCATTGTGCTGAATGCCTTTCAGCAAAAGTACCGTAAGCAGAGCATTCAGTTTGGCGACCTGGTTGATCATGAATTTAAAAAAACGGATGGCCGTCGCAGCCATGGGGTAAAGGAGCAGGGGGTATTGGTACTGGCACAAAGTGGTATGCCCGCTGTATTGGTTGAAACCGGTTTTATCAATAATGCATCTGACGAGGAATATCTAAATTCAAGCTCGGGCCAAACTGAAATAGCCAGGTCTATTTTAAGAGCACTGAAACAATACCGAGATAACCTGGAGGGCAGATAAGTTAAATATTGGTATCGTTTAAACAAAAAAGCCAGACCTTTATGGTCCGGCTTTTTTGTTTAAAATGGAATGTGTTTTATTGCTTCACTTTCACATACTTCAATGCGTTGCTGCCAGAAGTAACCGTAAGTGTATCCTGGCTTGCGCTTATTTTGTACGGAAGCTTGTTAAAAAGGGTTTGGTTTACAGGCGTACCGCTACTATTAGGATCTAAGGAACTTAATTGCTGATTCAAATTAACATAAAGTACAGTGCCGCTGGTATTATACGTTGCTTTGTAAAGTGTGCTGGTTGCACTGGTAGTTAAAGGAGTGGCATAAACATCGGTTTGAAAGGTTGCAAACTGTCCTTCATAAAAAGAAACGGTTTGTACGCTATCGCCCTTTGGGGCCCGGTGTATAGTCATTTTCCATGCGCCTAACAGGTTGGTATCGTCTGTAGCATCAGGGAGTTCGCTACTTTTAGTACATGATTGTAGCACAGTGATCAATCCTAATGAAATAACCAGCATTACTGCTTTTGTATAATAATTGTTGATGTTCATAGTAACTTTTTAAGTTTACAAATTTTTAGTTTTTTAGTTAATTATCGCAAACTTAACGTTGCTACGCGTAAAAAGTTTTCATAAAGAGTAATTTTTATTGTCGTTTTATGAACATTATCGTGCTTTTTGGATACTGTACGCAGTCATATAAGTTGTACCGGAAGTGGTAAGCCGTTAATTTTTATCAAAGCTGTAAAAAACACTAACTTAGTATAAGCTTTAACCCCAATTACTATGGAATCTTTTGTAGTAACCGTTAATAATATAGATTACCAGGTGGGTCTTCATTCATCATTCCCCAAATTGTTTGATGTTTATAATGAAAAGATCAATTATACCATCGGAAAAACAGATGCCGGTAACTGGGTTTATATTAAGCATGAGCCATCGTCGGCTGTTATACCGCTGGAGCAGATTGGGATGGCTATTGATGAGCATTTTGCCGATGAATAGTAAAGTAGCGGAGCAAACCGGCCTGTTCTGCCCCTGCACTGAAAAGGGGATATGAAAATAGATCTGTCATGCTGAACGCAGTGAAGCATCTATTGTTGAACTTTTCAATTGCAGAATAGATCCTTCGTTCCTCAGGATGACAAAAAAATATAATCTTTAAGCTTGTGCAGAAAGGGGCTGAGTCAATTATGAGTTATCTCCTTATTGATATGTATCGACATAAAGTCCACTAAAATGGTAGAGTTTTGTCATTAAATTTCAATAAAAAGATGTTTAAACATTTATTTTAAAAAAGATCAATTCAAATATATACTTTTGGTACATAAACAAAAGAAATTTAAAAAGAATTAACACAATGAAAAAGATCTTTATCCTGTTAGCCTCAGCATTTTTGTACACGGCTGCATCGGCACAAACAACCTGGACGGTTGACAAAAATCACTCAAACGTTAAATTTACTGTTACTCACTTGCTGGTAAATGATGTTGACGGTACTTTTAAAAACTACGATGCTACTATAGTTGCTGCAAAACCCGATTTTAGCGATGCTAAAGTTTCTTTTACTGTACAAACAGCTTCTTTAAGTACCGAAAACGAGAATCGCGATAAACACCTTTCAAGTGCCGATTTTTTTGACGTGGCCAATAAGCCAACACTTACCTTCACCAGCACAGGTATCACTAAAACATCTGATAAACATTACGCGCTGAAAGGTAACCTTACTTTAGCAGGTGTTACCAAACCGGTAACTTTTGATTTATGGTACCGTGGTACTATCACCAACCCAATGAGTAAAGCCGATGATGCAGGTTTCCAGTTAACCGGTGTTATCAAACGTTCTGACTTTAATTTCGGTAGTAAATTTGGCGCTGCTATGTTAAGCGACGAAGTAACTATTAAAGCTAACGGCGAATTCGCTAAAGCAAAATAATTTTTTGGAGTAAGGATTCCTGGAACAAGGAGCAAGGACTAACTCAGGGAGGTTTTTTGCATTGTTTCGATGATAGAATAAGGATTTTTGGAGCAAGGAACAAAGACCGATTAAAAAGGGTGTTTGGTATTGTTTCAAAGATCCTTGTTTTTTGAGCTTGGTTTTTTGGAGAAAGCAGCAAGGACTTGCTTACGAAGGTTTTTGCATTGTTTCAAGAATCCTTGTTCTTTGCTCCCAATAGCTTTGTTCAAAAAAAGTCCTTGTTCCCAAAATCTTTGTTTCAGGAAAAAATCATTGTTCATTGCTCCAAAATCTTTGGTCTAAAAAATCAGATGTCCTCATCGGCCAATAATTGTTTCAGCGTATCAAACCAAAGCTGGTTTTTGGTGCCGAAAAAGCTATTGTCTATCATGAGGTATATGGTATGGTGTCCGTCGGCAACTTTATAACGAAGTCGTAGTGGCTGCCAAAATGTACCATTGTTTTTGATGAGGGAACGTTTGTACACATCATCAAAGCCCAGGTAAACCTGTTCCAACTGATTTAAGGGAATATCTAAGTAGTTGTACCCATCAATAACCAGGGTACCCGGGGTTAATATAATTTCGCCTTCGCGATGGTGTGGGGGCGGAGTGAGCGCAAAAAGCCCTCCAGCCGCGTCAATTAATGTGCATGCTGCAATTTCATGATCATAGCTCCACATTGCCTTCCCTATTTGTAAAATTTGCATCGTTTAAATTTCGACATTATAATTGATAACTGCAACCATGGCATTTTGTGTATAAGCTAATCAAAATTTTAGCCAAAAATTGCTTGGTGTTGACAACTCTCTCTCTCAATTCACGCAATGTCATTAAGTTAAGCGATTTTGCAAACCCCATCGGGGTTAAAGTCTTGTAGAAAAAGGTCGGTTCAAATTCAGTGCCGTAGGTACTGTACTCAGGTTGCATACCTACGGCATGCTAAATGCTTGTTGTTTATTTTCTACAAAGCTTTTACTCCTACGAAGTATTCTTAAATAATGACATTGCTATTTCGTTGGAAAGGTGGGACAAAACATATTTCCTGAAACCAAAATAAGAACCCTTGCTCTCCTCGCCGTTGTTGGTGACAACACCAGCATTGGCGAGGGTTTTCCAAACTCAAACAAGAATCCTTACCCGTTGTTCCAAAAAAATCTGTTCTAAAGGTACTTGCTCTTTGTTCCAAAAATCCTTGTTCCAAAAATCATTATCTTTGATCTGAAGAACTATTTTTCGCAGTATTGATAATATGGCTACAGAAGTTAAGTGCCCCAGTTGTGGTTTTGGTTTCCCTATAGAGGAAGTGATGGCAGAGGAGTATAAGAAGGAGCTTAGGCTTAAAATGCAGGATTATACCCGCCAAAAAGAGGAGGAATACCGTAAAAAAGACGAAGAATTTTTAACCAAGGAGCGCCAGCAAAAGGAAGCTTTTGAGCTGCGGCTAATTGACGAAAAAAAACAGCTGCAACTGGCTATGGAGCAAAATCTGCGTAAATCCATTAGTCAGGATTACGAGAATCAGTTGCTGATGCTCCAAACATCGGCTCAGGAAACCGAAGAAAAGCTAAAACTCTCGCGCCAGAAAGAGCTGGAATTTATGCAGCGCGAAAAACAGCTGCAGCAAAAAGAAGAAGAAATGGAATTGGCCCTGCAGCGCAAACTGCAGGAACAGCGTAACGAGCTGAGCGAACAGATTCGTAAGCAGGAAAACGAACGCTACAGTATAAAAGATACCGAATACCAGCTGAAGGTAAAGGAGCTCGAAAAACAGCTCGACGATCAGAAAAAATTGGCCGAAGAGATGAAACGCAAGGCCGAACAAGGCTCTATGCAGCTACAGGGCGAGGCGCAGGAGCTGATCCTGGAAGAATTGCTGCGTAATTATTTCCCGTTTGATATGATCAGTGAGGTAGGGAAAGGCGTGCGCGGGGCCGATTGTATCCAAACGGTGCGCAACCAGTTTGGGCAGGAATGCGGACGGATTATTTATGAAAGTAAACGCACAGCCACTTTCGGTGCCGATTGGATCGAGAAGCTGAAAAAAGATATGCGTAGCATAGGTGTGGATGTTGCCGTTATTGTTACCCAGTGCTACCCGAAAGGGATGGACTGCTTTGGCGAAAAAGATGGGGTTTGGATCTGTAGTTTTGATGAAGTGAAAGCCGTATCCTACATCCTGCGCGACGGGGTGATCAAATTATCCAATCAGGCCCGCTCGCAAGACAATAAAGGCGATAAAATGCACCTGCTGTATGATTATTTAACCAGCAGCGAGTTTTCTGAACAATGGAAAGCCATCCGCGAAGGCTATATGAGCATGCGCCTGTCGATACAAAAAGAACGCGACGCGATGGAAAAAATGTGGAAGTCGCGCGAGAAACAGCTGGATAAGGTATTGTTGAACGCCGCCCACATCAAAGGTAGCGTAGAAGGCATTGCCGGCAGCGATTCCATACAACTGAGCCTCACCGATGATGAAGATGCCTTGCTGCTGGAATAGGCGGGACCAATTAGTGAGTTAGTGATTTTTTCTGAACCTTGATTTATCGATCATTGTTTTTAACGGCACTCAAGAGCGCTACGCCGTTTATAGGATGCCGGGATTACCTTGATTTCGATTGAAGTTTATGTCAAGGCTTTGTGCGAACGAAGTTGGGCAAATAATTGCAGCCCTGGTTCTACCCGCTTTTCGGGGTAAAGGCTATGAGCGCAAAGAAGCATTTCTGATGACTTGATTTATTCGCTGTTGTTGCTTTTTTTGGTGCTCATTATCTCGCTACGCTCGGTCTTGGTTACTTTGTATTAATACAAAGTAACAGCCTCAGCGGCAATTGAGCGCTCTAAAATTTGCATTATTCTCCCTGTATAGTATAGAGATTATTAATGTTTTGTTTGTTTTATAGGTATTAATGAGCTCCCTCCGGTCGGTTGTCTTCGTACCTCACAATGAGGTGTAGAGAGATGAACCCAGCAGAAAAGCTTTGTTATCCTCCCAAATTTTCGTTATATTTGTATACACCACAGCCCGGTTTCCGATCAAAAGGAAACCGGGCTGTTTAGTTAAAGGGAAAAACAAGATCAAGAATCGATAGTTTTTGATTTAGTTATTTGAAAATCAATAATTTAATACTTTTTAAAGCTTCAAAAATGCCTCAAAACCATGTTGAAATTTGTTAAAAAGTGTTAAAATGAGGTTTTTTGATCAATTTTTAGCCCATTTTACCCCGTTTTTGGGCAGAAATTTGTTAAAATTTAAGGTTTAAAAAGTTTTAATTATCCCCCCGGATCGACATACTGTTCATTTTAAAATATACCCATATCAGCATTTTTTGAACCTGAACTTTTTTATAGATTAGATGCTTTATTCATGACGATATATTAGTCTGTATAAGAGTTAATTAGCTAATTAAAATGCCCCTGCAAAATGAATAATGACCTGATACTGGAAACTATATCCGTTACCAAAAACTTTTTTGGCAATAAATCTTCCGGTGTTAACAACATAACCATATTTATACCCAAAGGTAAAGTTACCGCCATTGTAGGCGAAAGTGGCAGCGGTAAAACCACCCTGCTCAATTTGCTGTACGGCCATTTGCAACCCGATCATGGGGAGGTATTTTTTAAGGAAGAGCAGGTTTTAAGCCGGGAACATGGATTGCAGCACGCCCACAAGGTAATGCGCCTGGTTACCCAAAACGGAATTGATATGGATGCGCAATTATCTGTTTGGGACACGGTAAGTGCCGGACTGCAAGAGGAAGATAAAAGCCTTACTATACAAAAAGTGACTGAAGCTTTGAATATGCTTCATATTTATCAACTCAAAGAACAGCCCTTCGGTAAATTAAGCGGCGGCGAAAAACAGCGGGTAACCATTGCCAAGGCCCTGATCAGTCGTCCGGAAGTATTATTGCTGGATGAGCCCTTCAACCAGGTTGATGCTACTTATCGGGAAGGTTTACAGCACGATATCCGCTACATAGTGCAAGCCTGGGGAGTTACGGTGGTGCTGGTATCGCATGACCCTGCCGAAATACTGTCCATGGCTGATGAACTGATCGTATTGAAAGAGGGGGAGATTGTAGAGAACGGTAGTCCGGAGCAATTGTATCATTCGCCTAAGTTACTATATACCTCGCAGATACTGGCTAGTTGCAGTCAGCTTACATCAACCCAGGCCAAGGTTTGCGGTATCAAAAGCAGGCGCGGAGTAGTGGTTATCTATGCCGAACACGTCAGGATAGGTGGTTTGGGCAGTAAATGGCTGGTGACGCAGGTATTGTTCAAAGGTTTTTATGAGGAGCTAATTATTGAACGCGAGGGCGTTATCCTGCGGGTAACCAATTACGATAGGGGCAAATATCCCAAAGGGAGTAAGGTTAGTATCAATATCAATAAGTACTTTGAATTTGGGAAATGGGAGGGGTAAAAGAGAAGCAAGAAATAAGAATCAGGAATCAAGAGGGGGTATTAGATCACCTCATTTGTTTTTTCTTGACTCTTGATTCTTATTTCTTGACTCTCTCAGTTTATGCCAGTTCCAACTTAGCCTGTTTCTCTTTGCGGTATTTGCTGAGGTTGATGAGCAATACGCTGCCCAGGATGATCACCAAGCCAACTACCTGTAAAAGTGTTATGCTTTCGTGCGCAAACACCACCCCGAGTATAACCGCTATAACAGGGTTTACATAAGCATAAGTACTTACCTGCGTTGCAGGGCGAACCTGCAAAAGCCATACATAAGCGCTAAACGCGGCTATTGAACCAAAAATTATCAGGTAAAGTAGAGCCAGCCAGCTATGGCTTGGAATGTTTTGCCATTGCAGGTTTTGCACTTCGTGATTTAAAAAGCTCGATGGTAAAAATATAAAACCAGCGGCCAGCATCTGCCAGGCAGTATTTACCGAAGCCGATCCCTGTGTGTTATGATATTTGGAATACAATGATCCCGACGCCCATGACATGGCACCTATGAGTAATAATAACATTCCCGGCAATTTGGCAAGCCCGGTGGAAGAATCAAACAAGCCGCGTATTTGCTCGCTGAATAATAAAATAACACCGGCAAAGCCTATGATTAAACCAACAATGGTAGATGTGCTTTTGAAATTTACACGCCAGTTTTGTTTGTCGAACAGTACAAACCAAATAGGTGCCGATGATACCATAATGGCCACCATGGCGCTGGGGAGTGTTTGTTCAACCCAGATCACGGCGCCGTTACCTATTACCAGCAGTAAAAAGCCGGTAACAGCAGCGTGAACAATATTGCGTTTAATAAAGATTTGTTCGCCTTTAATTTTACACCAGGTTAATAGCAAAACGCCGGCAGTAAGAAATCGAAGGGCGCCTAACAGCAACGGTGGAAACCCATCGACAGCCATTTTTATAAAAAAGTACGTCGAGCCCCAAACAATATAAACTGTTGCAAAGGCGATGATAACCATTAATGGTGATGCGGATTTTTGAGGTGTTAAGGCCATGATGATATTTATTTTTCGGGTATAACTAACTGTTGTTCTTCTTTTACTGTTTCCAGCACTATGGTGGTGCGAGTACTGATGATGTTGGGTATTTTGCTAAACTGGTTACGCATAATGCTCATCAATGAAGCAGAATCGTAAGTGCGAACCTTTACCAGGCAGCAATCATCGCCAGCCACATGATGCACTTCTTGTACTTCGGGTATTTTGGCAAGCTCCAGCGTCGCGCCGCTATAACCTGGTCCGTCGGCTGCTTTCATAAATACAAAGGCCAGCAGTTTTTGCTGTAAGGCAGCTGGATTAATACGGGTAGTATATTGTTGGATCACGTTTTTTTGCTCCAGCTTTTTCACCCGCTCCAGCACGCCCGATGGCGCCATGCCCAATTCGCGGGCCATATCGGCATTTGATATTCGGGCATTTTCCTGCATCAGGCGTAAAATGTGCAGGTCTGTTTTATCTAAAATTATTTCTGTTTCACTGTTCATTCTGTAATGTTATATAATTTATGAATTAAATTCAATATAATAATTAAAAAATGAATTTAATTCGACAAAAGTATCTATTTAGTGTTTAAACGTGTATTTTGACCGTTCAAATGTGAATTACACTTAAAGTGTCTGCTAAAAGTTTAGCTTAAACGGATTTAATAGCGGGTAAACATGAGCGTATCCGACTTTTATTTTGAAAAACATCGAATAAATAAGCAATTGTATTTTGTTATTTTATTCAAAATTATGCTGTTGAAGCTGGGTATTAAACCCGAAACTTGCGGTATGTAGTAGTGATAATTTATTGAAGAAGAAAGGGGCTGGAATCATGGAATTCGGGATGCCCATAAAAAACAAACACCCATCATTGTTGAGTGACGGGTGCAAGTACGATAAGGTTAAGGTATTTTACTATTTTGTAGCCAGCAGTTTTAGCAACTTATCAGGTTTTGTTTCATCAAAAGCTGTTTTTACATACTTGTAGCCACTTTTGGTGGTTGCAGTAAGTAGTTTGGCTTTATTCCCTTCTTCGTCTAAAACATAGGCTGTACCATTGTCATTGATCCAGTCAAAAAGCACATCTCTTGTGGTAATTCCGCGATTTTGAGTGTAGTCGTCTATCCACACTAATGAGTTAATAGCCAGGTAAGGATTATCATACTCACCAATCGTGCTGTTCACTCCGGTTATTTGTAAGGGCATCGTTAAATAATATCAGGGTTTGATTTATTAAAACTCTGAAATATATGATCACGAGTCAATCCGTGAAAACACCGTATTTTTGCGTGTTGTAACACGGTGTTTTCACCGAAGGTTTTATCGAGTAGCTAATAATATTTAGCTATTATATTTTGATGCCTTTGTCTTTTTTTTAACCAGGTTTAGATGCGTTTAGGTATATCTTTGATAATAGGGGCCATTAAAAGTATGTCCCGGCCCGGTAAGAAATAGCGTCGGATTTGCCTATGCCTTTTTTCGCAATTCAATAACGGTAACTTCCGGCCATATGCCCAATCGGCCCGAGAATGCCAGGAAGCCAAAACCACGGTTTACATACAAATACCGGTCTTTTTCGTTTGCAAGGCCTGCCCAATCCAGATAGCGGTATTTTACAGGGCTCCATCTAAATCCCGGAATTTCGACACCAAACTGCGCTCCGTGGGTATGACCGGAAAGGGTGAGGTGAATATTGGTTTCGTTATATCTAACCTGTTCTTCCCAATGCGTTGGGTCATGAGACAATAATATCTTGAAAGCATCTTTGGGTACACCTCGCAGCGCTTTGTTCAGATCGCCGATCTGTATAAAACCGCGCCCCCAGTTTTGTATGCCAATGAGCGATATTTTTTGACCATCTTTTTCGATGGTTACATTCTCGTCCAATAGCAGGCGATAACCTAGCGTATGGTGATGTTGTTTTAATTTATCCAGATTGGCAGCTTTCGCCTGCTCACTATCCCAGTGGATATAATCGCCATAATCGTGATTTCCCAGTATCGAAAATTGGCCGTACGGCGCCTTGATCTGGCTAAAACGGTCAATGTAAGGTTCAATTTCAAAGGCAGCATTATTAACCAGATCGCCGGTAAAAACAAATAAGTCGCTTTTTTGAGCTTTGGCCATATCAATACCCCGCTGCATGGCTTCGGTATTGTCAAAACTACCAGAGTGGATGTCTGATAGCTGGGTTATCGTAAAGCCATTAAAAGCATCCGGCAGATCGTCAAAGTAAAGCGTGGTGCGGTGAAGTTTATAGTCATATTTACCCTTAAACATGGCATAAAACATAGACGAGAAGGGGATTGCGGCAACCAGCACGGCTATTTCACTGATAAATTTACGACGGGCAGGGAATGCAGGTTCACGACCAGAACGGCTGGCAAGGTTAAACAGGCCAATAATAAACCGCCCCAGATCGCCCAGGGATAAAACTATAACAAATACAAGCTTGGTTATAAAGAATGTGAGAAACAAACTCAGTATCCACTCATGAAAGGGGCGCATACCGTTGGCCGTGCTAAAACTGCCAAAACCGATGAGGAATAAAGCGACAACACCAACTGCAATGAACAGGTAGCCAAACAGCATAATGTTACGCCATAGCGGCGATTGCCAATCGGAGCTTAGTGTTTTAAGGCCGGAAAAAATATACCAATCGAACAACAAACTGATGGCCGAAATAATAAGAAATACTTTTAAGAAACCGCTGCCGTGCATATAAATAGGTATAAGCCTGCAATTTAAAAAAAGAAGTGGATTGGAATCAAGAATTAAGGGCCAAAGTATTAGAATCAAAAAGCAAAAGCCAAGAATCAATACAATGACATTACCAAAAACTAATATTTTTTTCTTGACTCCTGATCCTTGTCTCTTGAATCTAACTCAGTATTTTAGCCTTAATTAAACAGCATAATGAAATTATATTATCTACTATTGGCCGGCCTGTCGATGGCCTTGCACGCCAACGCCCAGCAAATTAAAACTGACACTGTATTTTTTGAGGATTTTAATGAACAAAGTCTCAACAGGAGCAAATGGAATGTGGAGGTTACCGGCCATACCGTAAATGACGAACAACAAGCTTATGTTGATTCGGCTGCTACTATATACATGGTAAAAGGGAAGGATGCGGAGGGAGCGGTGAACGGAGCATTAGTGCTTAAAGCCTTGTACAAACCCGGTTTTACCAGCAAGGAGCAAAAAAAGTATGATTTTATATCGGGCCGGATAAATACACGAAGCAAAATGGAATTTACCTATGGTACTGCTTCGGCACGGATGAAAATGACCGCCGGCGCCGGCTTATGGCCTGCATTTTGGGCATTGGGTAATGGTAAATGGCCCGATTGCGGTGAGATAGATATGATGGAAACCGTGGGAGATTCCAGTTGGGTGAGCCATGCCTTACACGGTCCCAACTATTTTGGTAATACGCCGTTGGCTTATCGGGCACATTTTGAGGGTGGTACAGATGTTACGCAATGGCATATTTATTCTGTTGACTGGAGTCCATCCAGCCTGGTGTTTAAAGTTGACGGTAAAGTAACTTATACTGTGACTAAATCTATGGTCGAAAAATATGGCCGCTGGGCTTTTGATAACAAAAAGTTCATCATCCTTAATTTTGCTTTGGGTGGAGGATATCCGGGCGGATATAATAAGGTTACCAAACCCTATTATGGGATGTCTGCAAGTACCGTTGACAAGATAAAAGCTGGCCAGGCCAAAGTATTTGTTGATTGGGTGCTGGTTACCACGGGTAAGGAGTAATTTGTTGTTAAAAATTGTTAAAGAAGGGTAACAAAGTTGCAGCAAACATAATACATGCCTTGGATGGAACGTTTGAGTTATAAAATGCAAAAAATGTAAAATTGTCATCAAATTATGGCTCTAATTTTACTTTTTTTAAACATTGCCTAAATAGCAATTGCATATTTTTGAATATCAAACATCAACATCAAACATCTACTATTATGGCCATATTAACAATTCAGATCCCCGACAACGAAGTACATACTTTATCAAGTATAGTTGAACAAGTAGCAGGCAGCGTAATAAAAATTAACGCCGACGAAGATATACACACCAATGAGTGTTTACAAAAAGAAGATTTTTTTATCCAAAATAAACTGGCTAAATCGGTACATAAAAATTATCTATGGAACGATTAAACACCCATATTTTAATATAAATTTTAAAAGTTAATACACCATAAAAAGGAGAAGCCCGGCTATCAAGCCGGGCTTCTCCTTTTTATACATATATCATTAGTTTCTGTAAATAACACGTTCATGAACTACATCATGATCATGGCGGTGCCTTCTTCTTTCACGATATTCAGCCGAACAACTGGTAAAGGCCATTGCCGCTAATATAAGCAGCGCTATAGACCTGGATATGGAAGTTTTCATAATACTTACGTTTTAAATAGGTGTTATAAAATCAACACTCCCAATCTGTAAATGTTTAAATATCAGGCTTTAGTCATACTAATGTTACTTGGTGAGTATTGGTTCATATACGACGTTTGAACAGCCGGGTTACAAAAATGAGCAGGAGACCAAGTGCTAAAAAAACAATTAATAGTACTACAGAATTAATAAGCACCCGGCCATATCCCAGTTTAACCACATCAATAAAAGGGTATGGATAAGACCGCGTTATTGCTCCGCGGCTAAGTGTATATATGAGGTATATAAATGGGAACAAAAGCCAGTTTACCGACTGTGTCCACTTTAGCTTTGTCTTCTGTGTAAAAAACAACCAGTAAATAACAAATAATAATGGATTTACAGAGTGCAGTAGCTCATCGGCCAACTTAAATAAACCGGCGGGGTGCCATAGGCTGCGCAGTATGATATTGTATACCAGACCAACTATGATGATATACAGACAGATACCAGCTATAACATACCCTCTTGAAAAAAAAATGTACAGCGTGTTTGATGGTTGTAATAATAAGGCCCACAAACAAACACCAGCCAGCAGATTACTTTGAATAGTGAAAAAACTAAGTATTTGTATAATAGCACCTGCCCAGCTATGACCTGTTTGTATATAAGCTGGTACCGATATACTAAACTGTAAGATCAATGCAAACCATACAACTAATCCTGCACCTGCTGCGTAAATGCTTGCAGGTTTACCGGCTTGGTATTGGGTGGCGGTTTGCTCCATGTTTGATGATGTGCTATTTATTGTAATGCTGTTTGTTGTTCAGGTTAGTTAGCATAACCTGTAAAGATTGATCGTTGTTTTTGATGCTTTCAATAATACCGATATTATTCTTTATAAAGTCCACCAAAATAGGTGTGGGTTCGCCTGTATTTATTCGTTTGTTGGTCTTTGTGTTAGATATCAAAGCCTGGGGCGTACGTATAATTCCCCAGGGAAGCCCCCACCAGCCTAACAACGCTGTTTTTAAAGTCGCCTTCTGATTTGCCCTTTTTAAACAAGTAGGGCAGCCAATTGAAAATGCTTTTTTGTAGTGTGTGAATATAATAGCGCTAATAACAGTAGTGCTTAAAACTGCATTAAGTTGTTGCGATTGATCACCGCAGGTAGGGCAGGCCTGATTACGTACAAGGGCAAGGTAGTTATTTAACTGGCTGTCATCTATATGATTTAGCTGCACATCTATACCCCGGAGAATACCATCATCCAGTCCACGGCCTTTTATTTCGGCTTTTAGTAATTCAAGGGCCTCCGGTCTTAAGCCGGCTGCATCGGTAACTGCCAGACGTATAAGTTTATCGGCGGGTAGGTTCTTATAGGTAATCGCTAATTGTTCTAAGGAGGGTTGCATAAAGTTTAAATGATTTTAAATATAATAAAAGAAAGTGATGCCCAAACACATTTCAACAAAGCGTAATTGCAATAGTCAAATAAATGAATAAAATGCTTTCCACTATAATCCATTTTATGCTGTAAATTAGAGTACGAACGTAACTGCATCAGGATATTGCCTGTAAAAACGCTATGAATGTCTATTTGACCATACCTAAATCTATCCACTGCAAACTTTGCAAGGTATGCGGGGCACGGCCGGTGATCAAGGCTGCCGAGGCGGGCTTGTATGTGGTTAAATGTCCTAATGACGACAGGCATTATCAGACCCGCTCCGGGTTGATCGATATAGAGGACTGGAACCGCAACAATTCTGTGTATTATGTACCCTGTCGTGATTTTAATCCTCAGGTATCCTGCTAAGTAACAATTTGCTGACTTTAGCCGTCACTTCGTTTAAACCTATATCTTTAGGCTCTAAAACCAAAACTTCACATGAACATTTTTCTGAATTTAAGTGGCATTATAGCAGATAGGTTAAAATGGGCAATCTTGCTGGCAACATTTATTTTACCTTGTTTTTGCCAGGCTCAAACCGCAACGGACGCTGCCCCGGTAGTTGACCATATTGCCATTTGCGTACGCGACCTTAAAAAAAGTACCGCCTTTTATACCGAGGTAATGCACCTGCAAAAGGTACCCAATCCTTTTGCCGATACCCTGCACCAATGGTACAGCCTGGGTAATCATGTAAAACTACATGCTATACAAGGTAATTGCAGCTATAAACATGACATCACCGAGCATCTTTGCTTTGCTGTAGGCTCCGTTAAAGAGTTTGCCAAAAAGCTTGATGAGTTACATATTCCTTATGGTAACTGGAAGGGTGATAGCAAGGAACCAACTTTACGGCCTGATGGTGTACTGCAACTTTATTTTCAGGATCCTGACGGATATTGGATAGAGATCAATAGCCCGGCAAAGTCGAAATAGGGATCTTAAAGTTTTTTAAGCTGTTTTTTAAACCAATGCCCCTTCCACAACCAAAAGCCCGACAATACAATTACTGGAAAAAAGATCCATTTAACCGCTGCTGAAGCATGGGGAAGTGAAGCTACAGGACCGTAGATATAACCAACTACCGGAATGCTCAGAATAATATGTATCCACCGGATAACCTTTCGTTCCTGTGCGTTTGTCATGATTGAGTTATTCAGTAGGTAAGTTCCTGGCACTGGATGCCTGCCTTTTGCAAAAGCGTTTCAACGTATTTGGGAGATATGCCGCTGGCTACTATTCGCAATATATTATCACAGTCTTCCAGATCAAAACTCCATTGAGCGATAGCCGGAATTTTGGTAAGCAAGGTACCTACTTTGCTTACCTGTTTTTGTTCCTTAACGCTTGTTGAAAATACCAGTACATCCATCTTTTTTAATTATTGAATTATTGATTTAGTGGATTAGTAAGTGGTGAGTAGTGAATGGATGTAAATTGTTTTCTATCAATTTGAGATCACTCACTACTCACTACTATTCACCATTTACTTCTTTTCCTCTTCAGTTTTAAAGTCGTTCCATTCACTGTCAAATTTTCCAAAGCCCGGGCCGCCGCGATCATTCCAGTTGCACATACGGTCGCGCATTTTGGCTTTGAATTTCTCCTGTTGCTCGGGGCTCATATTTTTAAAGCGTTCGGCCATGCGGGCTTTCATAAATCCGCCACCGCCACCCCAGCCAGGGCGTCCACCTCCTTTGCCAAAGCCAAACAATAGTTTACATAGAATAAATATGCCCATGGCTTGCCAGAAGGTAATAGTACCCAGGTGTAAAATATCGGGTAATAAATTGTTCCACAACTGCATCACTACAAAGCTGATGAGCGACAGGAAGGCGGCGACTGCCAGTGGGATAAATATAAAACGCCCTCTATAAAATACTTTTCTCATTTTCTTAATCTTTAATTTTTTTGTGCGACGGGTATTATACACGTCACCCTTTAATATTCTGTTATTTCTTTATACAACTGTTGTAAGCGTTTACGCAGATGCAGCACCGCGTATCGTTTGCGCGATACCAGGGTTTGCATTTTTTCGCCTGTGATGTCGGCAATTTCCTGGAACGACATGTCGTCCAGTTCGTGCCATACAAATACATCTTTTTGCTCGTTGGGCAGCTCGTTAAGCGCAATAAATAGCTGGTCCCAAAACAGGTTGCGCAGGTATTCCGTTTCGGGGGTGCTGGTTTCGGTGAACAGGATAGCCTTAAAATCGGCTGTGCCCTCTTCATCTTCCTCGCCGCCGGTAAGCATATCATCCAGCAGGGTTTCCGTCTTTTTTTTATGCTTATCGGTTATTTTATTGCGGGCTACCCGGTAAAGCCAGGCGCTGGTTTGTTCAATAGGTTCTGAATTGATCACCGAACTAAACTGGTACCAGACATCCTGCAGAATGTCTTCGGCATCGGCATCGTTCTTTACCCTCCGGCGAATAAAACCCAACAGGCTTTTACCATACGCTTTAATGGTATGTATAATTTGGCTGTTCTTATCGTCGGGCATTATGGCGGTTATCAATTTTTTTCACTCCTTTAAAGATAAAGACGATTGAGTGTTAAAAACATTTTAAATTATTTTTAGGAAAATAAATAGTGGTGCCAAAAAACTTTTTAAACCTTAAATTTTAACAAATTTCTGCTCAAAACGGGGTGAAAAGAGCTTAAAATTGATCAAAAAAACCTCATTTTAACACTTTTTAACAAATTTTAGCGCGTTTTTTGACGTGTTTTTGAAACTTTAAAAAGTATTAGATTATTGATTTTCAAATAACTAAATGAAAAACTATTGATTTTTGGGCTTGTTTTTCCGTTAAATAAACAGCCCGGTTCCTCTTTATTTCGGGAAACCGGGCTGTGGTGTATACAAATATAACGATTTTTTTTGGAGGGATAAAATTGACGTCAAAAGACTTGGCTTATCGTATACTCGCTCTTGGCCGCGGGAGGGCCAGTCACGTTTTTCGTTGTGGTTTGTTTTTTTTGGTACTCAAGAAGGCTTCGCCGTTTGTCGCCACAAGTAACCAAAAAGGCTGTCAGCAGAAATGCTTCTTTGCCGCACATGGCCCTTGCTCTGCAAACCGGGCAGAACCACGGACTGCTAAACCTTACCTCCACTTCGTTCGCTCACATTACCCAGGCTTCGGGTAAGGTTCGCTATGCCCTTGCAACCGCGCCGGGCCACCATTGTTCTGTCCGCTTTCGCCCGAAGCTTATCTGCTGACGGAGAAAATAAAAGAAATCATGTAATCCTTTAATCCGAAAAATCAAGGTTCAGAAATCACTAATTCACTAATTCAATAATTAAAAAAGCGTTAGCCATAGCAGCGGATACCGGCCCATGGCTAAGGCCTGGTGGCGTATGAGCGGATAGCGCGGGCCGAAGGTAACGCCATTATTTGGAGGCGAGAACCAAGAGACAAGAATCAAGACAAAAGCGCAAATGAATCATGGTTAAGACAGATCCATCGCTGCGCTCAGGATGACAAATGCAGATTTTTAGCTCCCTCTCCTTTGGGGAGGGTTGGGGTGAGGCTGTTGTTTAAATTGCAAATTGTGCTTACTTTGAGCCAACCTATGAAAAACTACCCCGCCGTTAAAAAAAACTTACAAATATTACTGCTGCCTGCGCTATTATTTACCGCTACTGTTGCCCGCTCGCAGGAGTTTGGGGGCAATCCGCCATCGATCAAGTGGAAGCAGGTAAATACGCCGGCGGCGCGCATTATTTTCCCGACGGGGATGGATTCGGCGGGGTTGAGGGTGGCTAACATCATACAACAAATGAACGGGCTTATTAAGCCTACCATTGGCGCTAAGCAAAAGCAGGTAAGCATTGTGCTGCAAAACCAAACCACTATTGCCAATGGCTATGTGGGGTTAGCGCCTTTTAGGAGCGAATTTTTTTTAACGCCCGAGCAAAATAGCTTTGATATTGGCAGTTTGCCCTGGGCACAACAGTTGGCCATTCACGAGTTTAGGCACGTGCAGCAGTATAATAATTTTAATGTGGGTGTTTCGCATGTGCTGCATATTCTTTTTGGTGAAGGCGGGCAGGCACTGGGCAACGACCTGAGCGTACCCAACTGGTTTTTTGAGGGTGATGCCGTATTTAACGAAACTCATGTAAGCGGACAGGGCCGTGGGCGGCTGCCCTGGTTTTTTAATGGCTACCGGGCCCTTTGGGCGGCCGACCGTGATTACAGCTTCATGAAGCTGCGTAATGGATCGTACCTTGATTATACGCCCGATCATTACCCACTGGGTTATATGCTGGTATCTTACGGGCGCGAAAAATATGGCGATAACCTCTGGAAAAAGGTAACGCATGATGCCGCAGCTTTTAAAGGAGGATTTTATCCTTTTCAACGGGCCATCAATAAATACACCGGTACTGATTTTAAAACTTTTACCAATAACGGGCTCAATCATTTTAAAGAGGTGTTTAAGGATGATGATAAAACGCCAGCCACCAAAGCCAAACATTTTGATGCCGACAGGGAGTATCCCGCCTATATTAATGATAGTACGCTCATTTACATGAAAAGCCCGTATGATCATATCCCGGCTTTTGTGATCCGTACGGGTAACCGGGAGCGCAAGATCAGCACGCGGTCGTCATCGTTAGATAATTACTTTAATTATCATGACGGCAAGGTGGTTTATGCCACTTACCGCCCGGATGCGCGCTGGGGTTACCGCAATTACAGCGAGTTGATGATCCTGGATATTGCCAGCGGCAAGGAGCATCGCATCACCCGAAAAACAAAATATTTTTCGCCCGCTTTTAGTCCCGATGGTAAACGTATTGTTGTGTCGCAGGTGGCTACTTCGGGGGCAAGCGAGCTGCATTTGTTAAACACCGATGGCGAACTGATCAAAGTATTGCCCAATCCGCAGCATTTGTTTTATACCTACCCGCAATTTTATGGCGATGACAAGCTGATTGCCGCGGTACGTGACCCGCAGGGTAAAATGACGCTGGCGCTAATCGATATCGCCACCGGGAGCGCTAAATTCCTGGTGCCTTTCAGTTATCGCCCTATTGGTTTTACCACGGTTAAAAATGACGATGTATACTTTACCCAAACCGAGGATGTGAACGATCGCCTGTTTGTATTGAAACTAAAGAATAACCAATGCTATGAGTTGCTGCCTACCGGTCATGATACCGGCATAGGTCATTATCAGCCTGCGGTAGGTAATAGCAAACTGGCCTGGGTTGGTTTTACCGCGTTTGGCTACCAGATTAACGAGGTGAACAAAAAGGAACTGAAATGGATTGATGCCGGTCCGCAGTATGTACGTCATTTGCCTGCGATGGGGATTAGCGCGTTGGGCCGCGATTCATCGGCCGATATGCTGGCCGAGGTGGTGGATAAGCCGCTGCCGGTTACACCTTATTCCAAAGGGCATGGTTTGTTTAATTTCCACAGCATCATCCCCAACATCAGCGACCCGAATTATTCCTTCGCTATTACCGGCGAAAACGTGCTGAATACTTTCCAGTCGCAGATATCCTTTGATTATAACCGTAACGAGGGCTATAAGCAATTTGGCTTCGAGGCCATCTATGGCGCTTTATATCCTTATATATCTGCCGGGGTTGATTACACGCTTGATCGCCGTCAGTTTTATAAGGGCAGCTATGTGTACTGGAATGAAACATCCATACATGGTGGGCTCCAAGTTCCGCTCAACTTCAGCGCGGGCAAGCATACTACCGGCCTTACTTTTGGCAGCGACCTGTATTATAACCAAACACGCTTTCAGCAGGGTAATGCCGTTCGGTTCAAGGACAGGGATTATGCTTATCTGAACAATTATATCTCCTTCAGCAACCAGGGTTTGGTGGCCAGGCAAAATATATACCCCATGCTGGCACAAAGCATCAGCCTCAATTATAAAGCCGGGGTATCAGGCGGGGCGGCCACCCAATTGCTGGCGCAGGGTTCGTTCTATTTCCCGGGACTGGCAACCAATCACAGCTTCGTAGTCAATGTAGCGCATCAGCAAAAAGGCAAGAATAACGTGATCGGTTTCTCGAACGATTTCCCATTCAGTAAGGGTTACACTGCCGAAAGCCTGGATGATATGAATAAGGTTGGGCTTAATTACCATTTTCCTTTTGCCTATCCCGACGCTGGTTTTGGCAACATCGTATACCTGCTGCGTTTACGGGGACAGCTGTTTTTTGACTATACCCGGGCCACTTCCGATAACTTTTTTACTAATGGCGCCAGCTTTAAACAAAACTTCCGGTCGACCGGAGCTGGAGTGTTTTTTGATACCAAATTCTTTAATCAGAACAGCATCTCGTTTGGCATCAGGTACAGCAGGTTATTGGATGATGACTTTTTCGGCGGCACGGGCAGGAATAGGATAGAATTGGTTTTACCGGTGACGTTTTTTTAATTAGTGGATTAGTGAGTTAGTGAATTAGTGATTGAGGAAAAGCCAGTGCTTTGTGTGATTCCCCTTTTCGCTACTGCGGGATTAACGTAGTGTATCCCGTGGGATGCATGTTTGAAGCTTTCAGCTTCCTTTGGCCAATCAGCTGAAAGCTGAGCCATGTAACCCACGAGTTGAAAACTCGCGGGAGCGGGGGTTTTTTCGCTTCATGAACACACCCCTGCCATTACACAAACTTACGCGCCCCCTCTCAAGAGGGGAACTGAAAAAAGCATTTTTGGGTTTGAAGAAGAAGCCAGAGCCTGTGCGATTCCTTCCCTTGGGAAGGGGAGGAAGGGGTTTCTTTGCAAGCGGTTAAACCCCTCCCTGCCTTTAGGCTTATGCTGATCGCGCCCTTCCCGTGGGGAAGGAATTGGAAATGCTTCGTTTGATTTCAAAAAAATATAAAAAAGCCATTTCGATAGAGCAGGGACAGGGTTGAGCGTTGTGCGAAAGAGAAATCTTATACGCGATGCAAAGCTTTAACTACAAATTTTATAAAATTTCTCCTCGTTCCTCGTTCGAAATGACAACGGGCTTATGTCTTCCAATGAGCGCAAGGACAGTGATATTTTTATCTTAATTCTTGCCTCTAACCTCATGATTCCATCCCCTCAGCTATTGGCCAGCTCTACCAGTTTTTTTACCCTGTCAACGCTGGTGAGGTCAATGCTGTATTCATCGCCGGGTTCGTTGCTCATCAGGATATGGTCGTTTTTGTATTGCATTTTGCTTTGTACGCTGGTGCGTGCCGATGAATGTACTTCGGTTACGCCGGTAAAGTGTACCAGATCGGCCACGTTGGCCTCGCTTACACCGCTGCCCGGCATAATGCTGATACGACCCGCCGCTTTTTGTACCAGGTGATTGATCACCGTAGCGCCCTCCATGGCGGTGCTTTTACCGCCCGAAGTAAGGATGCGTTCGCAGCCCATTTCGATGATCTCTTCAAGTGCTTTATCCAGGTTGGCGCACATATCAAAAGCACGGTGAAAGGTAACACCTAAGCCCCATTGGCGTGCCAGGCGTACCATTTCCAGGCAGCGTTCGGTATCGATAGAGCCGTCGGCATTCAGTATGCCGATCACTACGCCATCGCAGCCTGCGTCGATACAATACCGGATATCGGCCATCATGATCTGATATTCCAGGTCGGAATACAGAAAATCGCCGCCCCGCGGCCGGATCAATACATATAATTTAATGTGCAGTAAGCTGCGGGCCATTAGTATTTGCCCATGCGAGGGAGTGGTACCACCTTCTTTTAAATTTTCGCAAAGCTCTACCCGCACAGCGCCGCCCTCCTGGGCTGCCAGTGCCGATGTTACCGAATTAGCGCAAACTTCAAGAGTAACGGGTTTAATCATAGTTGGTTAAGATTATCGTTAGTCGTGTATTATAGTCCATAGTTGATGGTTCATAGATCATGGTTCATAGTACCTGGAGTACCCCTGACCGGCTTAAATTTACTATGATCCATGAACTACGGATAAATTTCCTACCATGAACCATGAACTATGAACCATGAACTATCAAATCAATAAAAGCTCTTTCCTTTAATCAGCAAATCCTGTTGCTGCGCGTTGCAAACCGCGAAGGAAAAGCCGCTTTGTATGGCGTATGCACCGTATTCGCCTTTTTTGTTGATAGCTAAAAAGCCTACCTGGATCTGCTTGGCGGTTTCGGGTTTCTTTTTGATGATGCGTTTAACGGCCTCTTTACAGGCATCCTCGGGCGAATAGCCCTGGCGCATCAGCTCCACCACTAAAAAGCTACCCACATTGCGGATCACCTCTTCGCCTACACCGGTTGAGGTGGCGCCGCCTACTTCATTATCTACATATAAACCCGCGCCAATGATGGGACTATCGCCCACACGGCCATGCAGTTTAAAGGCCATGCCGCTGGTGGTACATCCGCCAGATATATTGCCCTTGGCATCAATAGCCAGCATGCCGATGGTATCGTGATTGTATTTATCGCCCGGTTTTTTACCGTTCTCGATATTCATTACCGGACTGTATTTGGCTGTTTTAAGCCATTCTTTCCAGATCTTTTCAGACTCCGGCGTCAATAGTTTTTCTTTTTTCATGCCCTGCTCCACCGCAAATTGGGTGGCACCTTCGCCTACAAGCATCACGTGAGGGGTTTTTTCCATCACCAAACGGGCTACCGAAATTGGGTGGGCTATGTTTTCCATAGCGGCTACCGAACCGCAATTGCCGTTCTCGTCCATAATGCAGGAATCCAGCGTTACATGGCCATCGCGATCGGGCAAACCCGTACGACCAACCGTATGGTTGGTAATATCCTGTTCTTCGGGGATGCGTGCACCGGCCTCAATGGCATCCAGCGCGCGACCGCCGGCCGAAAGCACTTTCCAGGCCCCTTTATTGGCGATGATACCAAAATCCCAGGTAGATATTACCACGGGTAAACTGGTATCGGTGGTTGACGAAATGGCTTTAGCTACAGCGGAGTTGGATAATGCGGCAAGCGAAGCGCCCGCGGCCGACATTTTGATAAACTTACGACGGTTGTACATGCTGCTAATATATAAAAAACTTGGGTACGTGTGGAGAGTGGGAGCGAGTGCGGGAGTGAGGTGTGGGAGCCGGGGATCGAGGATCGAGGTGCGGGAGCCGGATGCGGAGATCGAGAGTGAAGTGTGAGAGCGGGAGGCTGATTCGAGGATCGGGGTGCGAGAGTCGGGTGTGGGATTGGGGATCGTGATCGTGTTGCGCGGATCGGGTGCGGAAGTTATATTCCAGATAAGAGTATTATAGCCCTAATCTGTCACCATTCATACACACCTACCCCCCATGCTCTCGCACCCGCACCCCGATCCAGCCCCTATTCAAAATCCTGCTGGCAATTAAAACAATGCCAGGCTTTGGTATTATAAAATGGAAAAACAGCAGAAAGGAAAGTAGAAAACTTACCCGGATCTGCCGGGCCGATGTTTGTTGAGGCACAAAACGGGCAGATGATCATGTTATTGGTTTCTTCATCAATTTCTATATGGTCCTGGTCATGCAGATCACCTTCGGTGGCCAGGATCTCGCGGCAGCGCTCCAGGTCGCGTTCAAAAACCTTAAGCTTTACGCCGCCAATAGCCTGGTTATAAAAAGGATTGGCACCTATGGTATTTTCGTCGGCAATAAAGCAGGGGATACCATTATCTTCCAGCTTGGTGCGCATAAGGTGTGCCAGCATTACATCGTAATAGGTTTCGAGGGTTATGATCTTATCATCTGTAGGGTTGGCCATGGTTTTAAAATAGATATAAGAATCAAGATATAAGAATCAAGAAAAAAACTAAGGATGATTGCTTCTTTTGGTTCGATCTTGACTCTTGATTCTTATATCTTGATTCTTTTAGTGAATTATTCTATCAAAGGTAGCTTGTTTTTTGCTTAATTTGAAGTTATGAACCGCATCGACCGTATTTCGGCTATTTTAATACAGCTCCAATCGCGCAGGGTAGTAAAAGCTTCTGATATTGCCGAGCGCTTTAATATCAGCCTGCGTACGGTTTACCGCGATGTGAAAACGCTGGAAGAAGCGGGCATCCCGCTCATGGGAGAGGCCGGTGTGGGATATTCCATTATGGATGGCTACCGCTTGCCTCCCGTAATGTTTACCCGCGAGGAAGCCACCGCCTTTTTAACCGCCGAAAAGTTTGTGGAGAAGATGACGGATACCAGCACCATGAAGCATCATCAGTCGGCCATGTATAAGGTACGGGCTATTCTGAAAACGGCTGAAAAGGATATGCTCGAAAACCTGGATGGCAGCATAGAGGTTTTGAAAAACAAGTACCACAAGCCCTCGGCCAATACTGATCATATCCAGACCATACTGGATAGCATCGCGCAAAAAAAACTGCTCACGCTCGACTATTTTGCTGCACATAGCCAGGAGGCCACCAAAAGAAATGTAGAGCCGGTAGGTATTTTTTTTGCGGATGGTTTCTGGCACCTGATCGCCTTTTGCCGCTTACGTGATGATTACCGCGATTTCCGGGTCGACAGGATGCGCAAGGCGGTGATAGCCGATGCCTTTTACAACCATAGCAAGCATCCTACCCTGAAAGCCTATATTGAACAAACGGCCAAAGAAAAGCAACTGGAAACGGTGCTGATCCGGGTAGATAAAGAGATAGCCCGCCATCTGGATTACCAAAAATATTACAGCGGTTTTGTATCCGATAAAGTGGTAGGCAATAAGATCGAGATGACTTTCCTGACGCGGTCTATCGAGGGCTTTGCCCGTTGGTTTATGATGTATGGCGATTGTGCCGAAATTGTAAAACCCCAGGAACTCATTGATCAGGTTAAAACCATAGCCGCGGCCATTGTTCAAAAAAATAATTAAACGTTAACTTTTCCTGTTGACATAAGGTTGTCATTCCCCCGTATTTACTTTGCCTAACCATCAGGTTAAAGTCGTTAGTCGAAAGTCTTAAATTCTGAGTTGAAAAAGAGAACAGATCTTGTGACGTCAAGGCTTTACTTGGCTTTATGGTCGTGTTTTTGTGGTTTTTTACAAAGGCATGAAATCACTAATTCGCTAAATCATTAATTCACTAATTATGAAGTACTGGATAACTGTAGCATCAAAAGATCATATAGCCCGTGGCATAGCCGGCGGATTTATGCAGGCCAATCATGGTAAGCAGGCTGCACTAAAAAGGGTACATGCCGGTGATTGGGTGTTATTTTATTCGCCTAAACAAACCATGAACGGTACCGAGCCTTGCAAGGCTTTTACAGCTATCGGGCAGGCCGCTGACGAGGAGATCTATCAGCATAAAATGTTTGATGATTTTATACCCTGGCGCCGCAATATCAGGTTTTATGAAAGCACCGAGGCGCCCATCATCCCGCTGGTTGATGAGCTTAATTTTATCATCAACAAAAAATCATGGGGTTACCCCTTTCGTTTTGGTTTCCTGGAAATAGGCGAACATGATTTTGAACTGATCAAAAAGCAAATGATAAAGACCGCCATCTCTGAAAGAGAGGTGATATAAACCATTAAAAACTCACATCATGAAGAATTTAACATTAAGCATCGAGCTAACATTTAAAGCGCCTATGGCCAAAGTATGGCAGGGGCTTACCGATCCGGAAATGGTAAAAGAATACTTTTTTGGCACCAAACTGGAATCGAGCTGGAGGGTAGGGGAGCCTATTGTATTCAGCGGCGAATGGGATGGCAAGGCCTACCGCGATCACGGTACCATACTGGAGATAGACCCGGGCAGATATGTGAAATATAATTACTGGAGCAGCATGGGCGGCACCGAAGATAAACCCGAAAATTATGCCGATATTACCTACAGCCTGAGTGAAAAAGATGGTGTAACCACCCTCGCCATCACCCAGGATAATATCAAAGACGAAGCCGCCAAAGAGCATTCGGCGCAAAATTGGAAAGGTGTTTTTGACGGATTACGCAAAATGATCGAGTAATTATTTATTAAATAAATAATTTATATAAACGTTATAAAAATTTGGTATAAAATTAATTATATACCGGTATAACAAATAGTGATAATTAGAATTATGGACAAGATAGATGTGATTGGGTTCTTTTTGCTGGGAATTTCCACACGTACAACCAATCAGGGCGGACAGGCGGCTAAAGACATTGGCGACCTCTGGTGCCGCTTTATGGACGATAACATTTTACCACAGATCAAAGACCGGGTAAGCGACGAGGTGCATTGTATTTACACAGATTACGAAACAGACCATACCGGGCCGTATACCGCGGTACTGGGCTGCAAGGTAAATTCGCTGGATAATGTTCCGGAGGGATTGGTAAGTCTGGCGGTAGCCCCCGGTACCTATGTGAAATTCACGGCTAAAAGCTGGTTGCCCAATCGCGTAGCCGAAACCTGGCAATACATCTGGAACAAACCGCTTAACCGTAAGTACACCGCCGATTTTGACGTATACGGTTGCAGTGGCTGCAACCAGGAAGATGCACGGGTTGAGATCTATGTAGCGGTGGAGTAGGTAACCTGAACCCGGAATTTACCTCAACGCGTCATTGCGAACGGAGTGTGGCAATCCCCGATTTGCAGAGCCTCTCTGTAAGTAGGGGATTGCACGTCGTTCCTCCTCGCAATGACGGATTTTGTATTTTATTTCCTATTTCCTCTACAGAAAGTTCTGTATTTGAAAAATATAAATTTTATTAATAATTAAAATTCAAACGTTTACCAGCTTTACCTTCAGTTAAGCTTCCATTGCTGTAAGCTATATTGCCCGATACCAAAGTATAGGCAATTTGCGAGCGAAAGGTGGTTCCTTCAAAAGGGCTCCAGCCACAATGGTATAAGATATTGCTTTTGTTCACGTTCCAGGGTTTATTCAAATTCAACAGTACCAGGTCGGCCCAGTAGCCTTCGCGGATGAAGCCGCGCTTATCAATCCGGAAAAGGGTAGCCACGTTATGCGCCATTTTTTCGGCTATCTGTTCCAGGCTTATTTTATCATGATGATACAGCTCCAGCATGGCGGGTAAGGCATGTTGAACCAGTGGCCCGCCGGATGGTGCCTGCAGATAGGGCTGCTCCTTTTCTTCCAGCGTATGCGGGGCATGGTCGGTAGCGATCACATCTATGCGACCGTCGAGCACGGCTTCTAAAACAGCATCACGATCCTGGGCTGTTTTTACAGCCGGGTTCCACTTAATAAAGTTGCCTTTGGTATCATAATCAGCATCGCTAAACCACAGGTGATGTATGCAGGCTTCGGCGGTAATGCGTTTATCTTTCAGCGGGATTTTATTGGTGAAAAGATGCGTTTCCAGCGCGGTGGAAATATGCAGGATGTGCAGCCTGGTGTTATGCTTCTTGGCCAGCTCCACCGCCAGTGATGACGATAAGTAGCAAGCCTCGGCGCTCCTGATCTTGGGGTGCAGCTTCACCGGCAGGTTATCGCCCAGCAGCTGTTTGTAATGGTTGAGGTTGCTTTTGATGGTGGCCTCATCCTCACAATGCACGGCTATCAGCATGGGCGATTGCGCAAACAGGTTATCCAGCGTACGCGGATTATCCACCAGCATATTCCCGGTTGATGAACCCATGAATACTTTCACCCCACACACATTGGCCGCGTCGGTACGCAGTACTTCGTCGAGGTTATCGTTGGATGCACCCATAAAAAATGAGTAGTTAGCCAGCGAGTTGCGCGAAGCTATCTCATATTTATCTTCCAGTAAAGTTTGTGTTAAGGTGTTGGGTACGGTGTTAGGCATTTCCATAAAGGAGGTGATACCCCCGGCTACTGCCGCGCGCGACTCTGAATAAATATTGGCCTTGTGTGTTAAGCCCGGCTCGCGAAAGTGCACCTGGTCGTCGATACAACCGGGTAGCAGGTGCAGCCCCTCGGCATTGATCACCTCATCGGCAGGAGTATCAATGTTTGAATCTATCCGTTCAATAAAACCATCTTTTACCAGGATATCAGTTACATATTGCCGGCCTTCGTTTACTACAGTTGCTGATTTGATGAGGATTGTTGACATGTTTTATATTTCGGATTTGGATGTTCGAATTCGGATTTATTGTGCGGCAAATTTAGGATATAAATGTGAAAGTTGGTTTGGGATTGAAAGCCTACCTGGTTTGCATAGCGCATAATCGACTCACCTGTCATCGCTTCGCTCGACATCCCTCTCTTCACCTGCGGCGTAAAGAGGGGGCAGAAATTTTCTACGAGCGTCATTGCGAGGAGGAACGACGTGGCAATCCCCTACTTACAGAGCGGCCCTGCTACTCGGCGATTGCCACACTGCGTTCGCAATGACGCGTGGAGAGAAGGAGCCGCAGTCGAAGAGAGGGATGCCGGGGGCGAAAATTATCTACGAGCGTCATTGCGAGGAGGAACGACGTGGCAATCC
>NZ_JBQEPI010000017.1:0-74865 GCF_052045695.1 Mucilaginibacter sp. 22184 | reverse complement strand
TCGGGTGCCCGTTACGCGGGTTTGCCCGATGATCATATCCATTTTATGGCTTTGCCTTTTTATGAAACCGGCAAGACCAAGAAAAACGCGGTGGGCGAGGAAGACATTCTTTTAACCATCGAACTTTTACAAAAAGTAAAGCCGCAGCAGATCTTTGCTGCCGGTGATTTTGCTGATCCGAATGGTACACACCTCGTATGTTTCAACATTATCCTGGCTGCTTTGGCGAGGTTAAAAGGTAAAGAGGCCTGGGTGGATGATTGCTGGTTGTGGATGTACCGCGGTGCATGGCACGAGTTTGAAACCTACGAAATTGAAATGGCTGTGCCTCTTTCACCTCAGGAGGTGATCCGTAAGCGTAACGCCATATTTAAACATCAATCACAAAAAGATCGTCCCGTTTTCCCGGGTGATGATGCCCGCGAATTCTGGGTAAGGGCCGAGGATCGCACCCGTGACACCGCTCAACGTTATGATCGCCTCGGATTGGCTGAATATGAGGCGATGGAGGCGTTTGTGAGATACCGCTTTTAGAGTGGTCGATAGTCTATAGACGATGGTCAATGGATTTTTATAATAATAAAACGGCGATAGGTTAACACTTATCGCCGTTTTTGCTTCTTACTAAATATGAAAAACACGCGTGATTGCGAGGAGGAACGACGTGGCAATCCCCTACTTACAGAGCGGCTCTACAAATCGGGGATTATTAATATTGTTAATTGTCTTTTAAAGGAATTAATGAGCTCCCTCTGGTCGGTTGGCCACGCTGCGCTCGCAATGACGTCTTTTTTAGTTAGTTTTATGATCTATCGACCATCGACTATGAACTTCTACCTTCCCTCTACAACCCCATCTTCCCATTCACCAACTCAATAACCTCAGCTTCGAGGGCAATTGCCTTTTGTTCAATAGCATTACCTTTTGCAATTATATCAGTCACAAAATCCTTATCCTTATAGCTCGAGGCATTGATCTTTACATTCATAAAAGCGCCTAAAACAGCGGTACGGGCGCAAAGGGCAGCCACACCGGCATCGGTTACCGAGTTAGGGTTACCCATCTCCACCATCGCCTTGATCACTTCCATGCTGTTCAGAGCAACTTGCATTACTTTAAACGGAACCTCAATAGCGTATCTCGTTGCATCCTGTATCGCTTTATCCCTGGCTGTTTTTTCTTCAGGAGTTGATTTGGGTAAGCCGAAAGATTCCATAATGCGATTAAACGCGGTAGTATCCAAGTCAACCAGGCGGATCAGTTCGTCTTTATAAACCTGCGCTTTTTCGGCCCAGTTACTGAATTCTTCCCAACGATCATCCCAGCCTTTTTTGTGCGAGCTCAGGTTAGCCACCATTCCCGCCAGCGAAGCGCCTAAAGACCCCACGTAGGCCGAAATAGAGCCTCCACCCGGGGCCGGGCTTTCACTGGCTGTTTCATCAGCAAACTCTGCCAGGCTCATGCTCACCAGCTTGCTGGCGGTCTTATCTTTCAACAGGTATTCAATAATACGTTCTTCGGGGATAAAAGGCCCAAGTTCATCCAATCCCATTGATTTGATCGCGATCCGGATCAATTCCTTTTCGCTTACCCCTACCGAGCGCTTTTGCTTCCGCAGAAAATATTTGCCTGCATCCAGCATAGCTTTTAAAGGAATCAGTCCCACCAATTCGCTGCCTGTAACCCGGATGCCTCGTGCGTGGGCTTTATCACAAACTTCATCAAAGGCTTTATGTACCGGAGTTACCTCGATATTGGTCAAGTTCATGGAGATCTGCGCAATGCCGTACTCCTCAATGTACCAACCAATAGCTTTTACCGATTTTAATGTACCAGGGACATTTTTAGGCTTTCCATGCTCGTCATTTACCGTACGGCCAGCCTCGCGTACATCAAAAGCAATGGCATTGGCTCTGCGGGTTGAGGTGGTATTCAGGTTTACATTATAAGCTACCAGGAAATCACGCGCGCCAATTACGGTAGCACCGCGTTTTACGTCGTTCTCCGCCGGACCAAAATCCGGGGCCCATTCCGGCAGTTTGATTTTCTTAAAAAAGCCTTCATATTCACCCGCCCTTATCACCGACAAATTGCTGCGACTTTTATTGGGCTGTGCCTGCTCATACAAATAAACCGGAATCTGCAACTCTTCACCAACCCGTTTAGCCAGCTGGCGTGCATATTCTGCCGTTTCTTCCATGCTAATATTACTGATGGGTATCAACGGACAAACATCCGTAGCACCCATCCTGGGATGCTCGCCTTTTTGTTTGCTCATATCTATCAGCTCTCCTGCTTTTTTTATGGCGAGAAAGGCAGCCTGTATCACTTTCTCCGGTTCGCCTACAAAGGTTACCACGGTTCGGTTAGTGGCCTTGCCGGGATCGACATTCAACAGGCGTACGCCTTCAACAGACTCTACCTCATTGGTGATCTGTTTTATAATATCAAGATTTACACCCTCGCTAAAATTCGGAACGCATTCTATTAATTTCTGGCTCATTGATTTATTAGTTTATTTGTTCATTGGTTGATATATTTTTTAGTTCCCCTCTTGAGAGGGGGTGCGAAGGAGAGTGAAATGGCGGGGTGTGTTCTTCGTCTGACGTACAGAAACACACCCCTCCACCCCTCTCAAGAGGGGAATCGCACAATCCCCTACTTTTTATCTTTTATATACCTGATACCCATACCTTACCCGGCTTCAGTTTACCCTGGTGATATAGTATCTCCCGGTAATCATTACATGGATAAGCCTGCATATCGGCCAGTTTATTGGGGGCTAAAATACCACGATCATTTAATTTTAGCGCCGATGCCGCTCTGAAAGTTAAACCTGCAAATACTTCGGCAGCACATAGCTTTTCGGCAGCACCCATTACTGCTGCCTGCATCAGCAGATCGCCCATGGGGGCCGAGCCTGGGTTCCAGTCGCTGGCAATGGCCAAACAGGCTCCGGCATCCAGCAACTTGCGAGCGGGCGCATAAGCCATCCCCAATCCTAAAGAGGCACCAGGTAAAATTACCGCTACGGTATCAGATTTAGCCAGCATATTGATCTCCCGGTCTGTACTGGCCTCCAGGTGATCGGCCGAGGCTGCTCTTGCCTGAATAGCTACTTCACTGCCGCCTGTAGTAAATTGATCAGCATGCACGGTTATTTCAAAACCCAATTGTTTGGCTTTGGCGAGGTAATTCAGGGCATCGCTTGCGTTAAAAGCGCTTTCCTCAATAAATATATCCACACGGTTTGTTAAACGTTGCTGCTTAATAACGGGTAGCAGATTCTGTAAAATATGGTTCAGGTATTCCTGGTGCGTGCCATCAAAATCTTTAGGCAGCATGTGTGCAGCAAGGCAGGCGGATACCAGGCTGGCACGCGTTTTATCCGCAGCGGCTTTGATCGCCCTTAACTGTTTTAGCTCGCCATCAATACTTAAACCGTAGCCACTTTTTACTTCGATGGTGGTAACCCCTTCGGCCAAATGGCGTTGTACCCGACTTAGCAGTAAGCTAGTTAATGTAGCCTCATCAGCAACCCGGGTTTGTGTAACCGAATCCCAGATACCGCCACCTGCTTTGGCTATTTCCAGGTAGGTTTTACCCGCGGTGCGCAAGGCGTAATCCTTTGCCCGGCTACCCGCGAAACAGATGTGCGTATGGCAATCCACAAAGCCAGGTAACAATACATGCCCGCCGGTAATTTCTTCAGTTGGTACCGATGGATTAACCGATCTTAGTTTTTCAAAGTCATCAACAGCCACAATCAATCCATCATCAACCAGCACGCCTCCATTTGGAATGATTTGCAGGTGTTCATCCTTCAGAGCACCTTTTAACGGGCGTCCTGTTAATGGTAATATTTGTGTGAACGGACCTATTAGTTTTTTCATGTTGTTATCTTTTTACCACCTCGTCATTGCGAGGCACGAAGCAATCCCTACTTAAGCAGGCCGATCCTGCAAACTCTAAACCGTTCTATTCACTCTGTATAGCATAGAGACTGTTTCGTACCTCACAATGACGCTTTTTATTCTTCATGGTTTTATCAGACTTACGAAGTTTTAAAACGGTGAAACCTTCAATGAATCCATTGGAAAACAAATTACACTGAATTAAACTTCGTAAGTCTTTTTCCCAATGACCTAATGACCACCCTTACCACACCTTCAATCCAAATTTATCTGCCCATTCCTGCGCTTTATCATAGCCGGCATCGGCATGTCGGAAGATGCCCATCGCAGGGTCGTTATGCAATACACGTTTCAGGCAGGTGGCCGCGCGTTCGGTACCATCGGCCAAAACAACCATGCCTGCATGCTGCGAATAACCCATACCTACGCCGCCACCATGATGGAATGATATCCAGGTGGCTCCCCCTGCCGCGTTGGCCATCAGGTTGAGCAATGGCCAGTCGGATACAGCGTCCGATCCATCTTTCATGGCCTCGGTTTCCCGGTTGGGCGATGCTACCGAACCGCAATCCAGATGGTCGCGACCAATCACAA
Organism: Mucilaginibacter sp. 22184; assembly: GCF_052045695.1. Classification (NCBI taxonomy): domain Bacteria; kingdom Pseudomonadati; phylum Bacteroidota; class Sphingobacteriia; order Sphingobacteriales; family Sphingobacteriaceae; genus Mucilaginibacter; species Mucilaginibacter sp. 22184. The sequence continues at coordinate 70,357 of NZ_JBQEPI010000017.1, read as the reverse complement.
TAGGGCCTTTTACTTTGCCCGTTTTCACCAGTTCGTTAAACAGCAATCCCGCTTTTTCCCTGTCGCCAAGACCCAGCCAGCAAATACGTGCCGGCAAACCCTGGAACGAGATCTTTTCCTGCGCGTTTTTAAGCCATTTAATGAGTGGTTTATCTTCGGGGAATAGTTCCATCAAAGCCCTGTCGGTTGTATAAATATCTTCCGGATCACCAGATAAGGCTACCCACCTAAAGGGTCCTTTACCTTCGCAAAACAGCGGACGGATATAGGCGGGGGTAAATCCCGGGAAGTTAAACGCGTTGGGTTCGCCACCCTGTTTGGCAAACTCGCGCAGGTTGTTGCCATAATCAAAAGTAACCGCACCTTTACTTTGCAATTGTAACATCAGGCTCACATGGCGCGCCATGCTTTTTAGTGATAAACGCTTGTACCCGGCTTCATCACTTTTACGTAAAGCAGCAGCCTCTGTTAACGATAATCCATTGGGAATATATCCGTTCAAAGGGTCATGCGCCGATGTCTGGTCAGTCAAGACATCGGGAATAATATTATCTTTTAACAAACGCTCCAACAGATCGCCTGCATCACTCACCAGCCCAACGGAAAGTGTTTCTTTTTTAGCGATCGCTTCCTTTACCCAGGCAATGGCCTCATCGTAGGAATGGGTAATCCTGTAGATATATTGCGTATCTACCCGTTTTTGAATACGCGACGCGTCTACATCAGCACCTAAAAAAACACCACCCGCCATAGTAGCGGCCAATGGCTGAGCGCCACCCATGCCACCTAAACCTGCACTTACGATGAGTTTGCCGGTGAGGTCGCCGTTAAAATGCTGATTACCGCACTCTACAAAAGTTTCATAAGTGCCCTGTAAAATACCCTGTGTACCTATGTAGATCCAGCTACCGGCCGTCATCTGGCCGTACATCATGAGGCCTTTGGCCCGTAGTTCATTAAAATGCTCCCAGTTGGCCCAGGCAGGTACCAGATTGCTGTTGGCTATCAGTACGCGGGGCGCTTCGGGGTGACTACGGATAATCCCTACCGGCTTGCCCGATTGGATCAGCAGGGAATGATGCTCATCCAGTTCCAAAAGCAATTCAATTATTTTCCGGAGCGATTCCGGGTTACGGGCCGCCTGACCGATGCCGCCATATACTACCAATTCATCTGGATTTTCGGCTACCTGACCATCTAAATTATTAAGCAGCATACGTAATGGCGCTTCTGTTTGCCAGCTTTTGGCGTGCAGCTGCATACCACGCGGCGCCTTGTACACCGGGTGGTTGGCATAAGTTTTAATAAATTCCGAACTCGTCATGGCTGAGATTGATATGGTGATGAATAGCTGTTTCGTTAGCAATTGCCAGCAAAGAGCCGTTAGTGATCAGTTGATGTAAATTATGGATATCTGTAGCAAAAACACGATCATCCTGTATATGGAGCACATGCTGCCTTACCAGGTTATGAATCGCCTCGATAACCGGCGTTGATTTTAATGGGCGACGGAAATCAACGGCCTGCGCAGCATACAGCAGTTCAATGGCCTGTATATATTCCAGGTTATCAATTACCTGGTGCAATTTGCGCCCGCTGATAGAGCCCATGGAAACGTGATCCTCCTGGCCCAGGGAAGTAGGCACACTATCGGCACTGGCCGGAAAACACAGGGTTTTATTTTCGGTGACCAGCGCCGCAGTGGTATATTGGGGTATCATTAAACCTGAATTTAAACCGGCATCCTGCGTAAGCAATTTAGGCAGACCGTAACGGCCCTCGCTCATCAAATAACAGCGGCGATCAGCAATATTGCCCAACTCGGCAGCGGCAACGGTGGCATAATCCAGCGGCAAAGCCAATGGTTGTCCGTGGAAATTACCACCACTGATAGTGTCATCGGCATTAAAAATTACCGGGTTATCTGTTACCGAATTGAGTTCGATCTCCGTGAGTTCTTTCAGATGCAGCCAGGCATTGCGTGATGCGCCATGCACCTGCGGCATACATCTTAAGGAGTATGGATCCTGCACCCTATCGCAATTTACATGCGAGGAGTTGATCTCTGATCCTGTGAGTAAAGTAAACAATCTGTCGGCTACTACTTTTGTACCTTTAAAGGGACGGATAGCATGTAATCGTGCGTCAAAGGGTCTTGCCGAACCCATTAGGCCTTCTAATGATAAAGCACCGATCAGATCAGCACGGTTCAGGGCATCATCCAGGCGCTGCACGGCTTTTACCGCAAAGGCCAGTATAAATTGGGTACCGTTAATGAGTGCGAGACCTTCTTTAGGACCTAACACCAAGGGCAGCAGATTGTGTTTTTTTAATAAATCTCCGGCAGGCGCGCGCTGGTCGTTCTCGTACACCTCACCTAAACCAATCAGGGGTAAAAATAGGTGCGACAGCGGGGCCAGATCGCCGGATGCCCCTACCGATCCTTTTTCGGGAACTACAGGAATGATATCATGGTCGATATGCCAGATGATGCGCTGTAATGTTTCGGGAGCCACACCGGAATAGCCCTGCGCCAATGCCTGCACCTTGGTGATCAGCATGAGTTTGGCTATCTCCTGCGGGATGGGCTTACCTACGCCTACGCTATGGCTCTTGAGGATATTACTTTGCAGCAAACTGGTATCAGCTTCGGATATGCGGGTATCGCACAGCGGACCAAAGCCGGTGTTGATACCATAAACCGGGTGCTGGGCATGCACAATTTTTTCAACCTCGCGCCAGGAAGCACGGATGGCTTTATCGGCATCAGCATTAATAATGCCTTTGGTTTTGCCAGCGGCTATATCCAGGCAAATACCTATAGTTAAATGATCGGTACCATAATTAAATATGCTATTCATGGTGGGTTGTTTTTAGATCGGTAATTAATTTCTGACTGATCACTTCGGCCAGGTTAGCCTGGCGAAAAGCCGTTTCCAGTCCGGTTATGGCCGGGAGTAATTGTTTGGCCTGTTCATCGCTTTCCACCAGTTCGGTCATAGCGGCACTGATGGCATCCCACATGGGTAATATCTGCGCTAACAGCTCGCGCCCGCTATCAGTCAAGGTTACCAATTGACGGCGACCATCATCGGCACAGGTAGCCGAAGTAACCAGTTTACGACTCTTTAAATTGGTAATGAGCTGACTGGCGGCCGGGTGCGAAACCTCGATCTGCTCGCTCAATTCTTTGATTGACAGGGCTTCATTTTTAGATAACAGATAAAAAACAGGGAACCAACTGGCATCAAAATCAATCCCCTCATTTTGGTAAGCGCGATTAATTTCGGCCAGAAATGCCTCACTCAACCTGCGTAAGCGACTGCCCAGGGCCAGGTAACCCAGGCTTTGATATAAATTCATAGTGCAATTTATATAAGTACTTATATAATTGCAAATTTTATTTTCATGGGCCCCTTTTGGAGAGTAAATGATTGACATTTCCTAAAAGGGTGTCATGCTAAGCCCGTCGAAGCATAGTGGGCAGGCCTCTGCGTTCGACCCTTCGACGGAGCTCAGGGTGACAGCCCCTCTTTTTGTGATATTATTGATGTATTATGCCAATCATAGGCCATTACCCTTTGGAGAGGGTTTGGGTGAGGCGAATACGTGATATTCCCCTTCAAATAAGGTATTTTTACGTATGCTGAAATCTCTTTTATTGCCTAATTTTACCTCAACCAAACCCTTTATTCCATGACAAATGCCCCTCCCGTTCAATTAGCCGAGAACAAGCTCGAGGTTGATTGCATCAAGCCTTTTGAAAACATAGCATTGGCATTTTCGGGTGGTGGCTTCAGAGCAGCTTCATTTGCATTGGGTGTACTGTCATATCTGAATAAGGTGACTTTTGACGATGATACCGCCGGTCTTCATGGCCAAACACTTTTGCAGCAGGTGCGTTACCTGTCATCAGCATCGGGTGGAACAATTACTACTACGCTGTACGCATTATACAATGCACAGGGTAAAAATTTCGGACAATTTTACACCAAACTATTTACCGGTCTTAACGGCGACAATTTGTTGCGGCAATCATTAGAGATACTGGCCGATAAAAAACAGTGGAAAAACCGGCCTCAAAAAACCCGTAACATCATCAATTCTTTCGCGCTTGCCTATGACCAATATCTGTTTGACGGCTTAACGCTGGAATCACTCTATCATGGTACATCGCCAACGGCCCACCTGCAGGAGGTTTGCTTCAACGCCACCGAATTTTATACCGGGCAATCTTTTCGGCAGAATATCAAACTGGTGCCGGACCAGGGAGCCGATGAAAAGTTTAAATATGGTAACGAGGTGATTTATGTAGACAACACGGTTGCAGGTAAAATAAAACTGGGCGATGTGCTGGCCGCGTCATCCTGTTTTCCGGCTGGATTTGAGCCTATTATTTACCCAAATGATTTTACACATCAGCAATTAAATATCCACGACCTGAAAAACGCCCTGTCGCTGGTACCACAAACCGGCGACAAGGAGGAAACCGAGTTTATAAACCACAAACAATTTGGCTTGATGGATGGTGGCATTACCGATAACCAGGGCCTGCAAAGCATGATGGAGGCCGACGGCCGCAGGCTCGACAAAAAAACCAGTTTCCCGCACTTTGACCTGATGCTCGTGAACGATGTGGGCAGCCATTATATACACCCCTATGTATTACCCAAAATATCAAAAGGTTATGAATTAAACCTTTGGGGCGTTTTTTATATCACACTCGGTATTTTACTCGCCGCTTTAACAGGGGTTTGGTATGGGATAAGTCATCATAGCACTCCGTGGATAATTGCCGGCGCCTTATTTATACCTATCCCTTTTATATGGGTATCTGGTGTATTATATGTAAGGCACCAGTTATTCAGCGTATCAAAGGCTTCAGCAGGGATGAATTTAAAGCGCAATTTTACCGAACAGATCATCCATATATTGGTGAGTTTTTTTTCCAAAACATCCATCAGTCTCCTTGTACATATGCTCAACACACGTGCACAATCTGTACTGATGCTCAATACTAGCATATTTTTAAAGCGCATCAGGCAGTTACTTTATGATAAATTTTATGGTAGCACCCAATGGAACAACCGCGGTAAAGGCAACCACGTTTATGACTTGTCATTCTCAAACGATATAAACCGAGGCCAAGGCAACAGCCAGTATATGACCACGCCATCATACCTTAACCCCAGTACCGATATGCAGGTGGTGTCGCAAACGGCTTATAATATGGGCACCACCCTATGGTTCGATAAAAAATCGACCGAGCAGCAGTATACAGAGGCCTCCCTGATAGCTTGCGGTCAATTTACCACCTGTTATAACCTGTTGGAATATATCGACCGGCTGCTGGATAAAAATACCGGTACTCCCTATGACGATAAATACGAAAACCGCCTGCTCAAACTCAAAGCCCAGATGACCGCGGATTACGAGCACTTTAAAACTGACCCGTTTTTTCTGTACAATACTTCAGGAACCGATTATCAGATGCCCAACTTTAAACCTATCAAAATGATGGACATCCCGTTTCCGAAAAACTGGAAGGAGAAAAAACAGGATCAATAAAGATTGATCAAAACAGGAGTTGTAAGTTGAAGATAAGTATACATCACCATTGTTATTAAAGCCTGACCTTATGCCAAAAGATGAACCAAAAGAAGTGGATAACGCTACCGACAAAACCAGCAAACCACTTATTTCCAACACGGTAAGCGCCTGGATAGGGATTGTTACTTCGGTAATTACTATTGTACTTACCATTTATACCACATCGAACAAAGTTCGTCTGGACCAGCTCGAAACAGATTTTAAGGACCGATCTACAAAGGTTGAAGAATCAAAGGAACGGGTTGAGCGCTACAAATGGGTTTATAGTCTTTATAACGATTTGAATGATGTTGATAAGCGAAAAAAGAACTTTACTGTTGGGTTAATCACACTCGCGTTAACTGATGTGGAATCAAAAAAGCTTTTTTCGGCCCTCCAAACCTCAGGCGATACTGTATTACAGAGCGTGGGCCAAAGCGGATTAAAAGCTTTAAAGGCAATAGGTAATGAAGATATAGCCGCCCTGATATCCAAGATCGACACTTCAAGCTCCCCCGACAGGATAAAAGCCGTGGGCGAGCTCGAAAATAAGTATGCCTCATCCCCGCCTGCCATCACCATGGTATTAAACCTGTACAACCCGGATAATATAACAACGCTTTCGCCGGATGGTATTATTAACGGGCTATATTATTTAAACCGTACCAATATAAAAGTTTGGAATAAGCAGCAAATTAAACAAGGGCAGGACGCTGCTGTTAGAATAGCAGCCTTAAACCCTGGCAAAAACACCAATAAAGAGCTGGCTAATTTCAAGGCATTCTTAGCGCTTGCTGCAACAGGGCAATAAGAGGTTTCTGATTGAATTATTACCTTGCCTTTTTCAAGGCCCTTAACATTTCTGGATAGCCATGGTGGCGCAGCAAGGCTTCTATGGTATTGGCTATGCGGTTGGCACGCGTATTTTCGGTTTTGGCGCCGTTGATCCATTTAATAAAATAGTCGCGATGGCCTTGCGCAAGGGTAAAAAAGAATTCCGCGGCTTCGGGTTCAAAATCAAAACACTCCTGCAAATCAGCCGGAACTTCCACTTTATAATCAAGATCTGGCTCAAGCTGTACCCGTAACATAGCGCCCCGGTGTTTACGCAAACCTTTACATATTTCCCTTTTCAGGGCCATAATAAAATTACCATCGCCCATGGGCATCAGGGCCATGCCGGCAATGGGCATCTCGTCTAATTTACCTTTTACCCTGAATGATTTTTTATTACCCGGCTTCATCTGCTGGGCCAGATCAGCCGGAATTTCAATATAGGTCCAGCCGGTTTTTTCGCCCTGTTCTGCAAATTGCAAAATAATGGTAGTAAAATCAATCATAGCAGGGTTTAAGGGAGTTTCCATTAACAGGAATCTAAAAAAACCAGTAAAATATTAAATTTATGTTAAATCCACAAAAATTTTTACATATTCTGTAACGTAAGGCATAGTACCGATGTCTTATGGATATAAAAACAATTAATAACAATAAAAACAACCTTAACAGCAATACAATGAAAACTTTAAAATCAATATTATTAGGCTTAACTTTATTAGTAGTAGCCACCGTTGCCAAAGCAAACACCTATACTGAAGGCGAAAATTTAACAAAAAATTATGCCATCAGCACCTATATCGACGCCATGACCCATGGTAAGTTAAAAGGCCTGAGTGAAGTGATCGACCAGGATGCTAAATTCAGCATGTTACGCGGTAAAACCGTTTTGAACTTTAGCAAAGACGAGATGATTCAATCATTAAACGCATCTAAAGGTACCGAGCAAACCTGCACCACTACTACATCGGTAGTTGAAAGCAACGAAGCTATTGCAGTTATCAAAGTTGATATGCAATATGAAGGCTTTACCCGCAGCAACTTTGTAACTGTATCAAACACCGGCAAAGGCTGGAAAATCACTAACGTATACAGCGTTTTTAAATAAGAGTTTAGTTTTAGTTTAGTGTTAATATGTAAGTAGAGAGCCCCGCCCAGCGGGGCTTTTTATTTTTGTTGATTTTTATTGTAACGTATTGAAAATTAATGTTGTCTTATAGATATAATTTAAATATAACCAACACCAACACAATATGAAAACCTTAAAATCAATACTATTGGGGCTTACACTACTGGTAGTAGGCAGCGCCGCGAAAGCTATCCCCTATAGTGACGGCGATAATTTAACCAAAACCTTTGCTATAAACACTTATGTTGATGCCATGACCCGCGGTAAACTACAGGGACTAAACGATGTGGTTGACCAAAATGCCAAGTTCAGCCTGTTGAGCGGTAAAAAGATCATCACCTTTACCCGCGATGAAATATTTCAATCCTTAAAACTCAATAAGAATGTAGAACAGGATTGTACCACCAGTACCACCATTATTCAAAGCAACTCCGATATCACCGTAGTAAAAGTTGATATGCAGTACGAAAGATTTGTACGAAGCAATTATGTAACCATTGCTAATACCGGCAAGGGATGGAAGATCACCAACGTATACAGCGTTTTTAAATAGCTTGGTTTAGTGTAATAGTTCAAGTAGAAAAGAGCCCCGCCCGTCGGGGCCTTTTTATTTTACCATAGGCTGCAAAACCGATTGCCACTTATCATACCCCTTTGCATTCAGGTGCAGATAATCTCCCTTGAACAAGCTGGAATCGGGCGCTGTAGTACCCGGCTTATAAATTACCGTAACCAGATCAACAAAGTGGCTGTTGGGTTTATTTTTCAGATACGTTTTTATCAGTTCATTAGCATCTGCCACGGTTGCATAATATTTGGCCCGCACCGGACTTGGCTTTATCGACAGATAATAGATCTCCGTTTTAGGTAATTTTTGGTGCAGCAGGGGCCATAGCTTAGCAAACTCCTGGGCCACAAACGGGGCGGATTTACCAGCGGCAATATCATTTTCTCCAGCATAAATAAATATTTTGCGTGGCTCATAGGGGAACAGAATATACGGAGTATAATAATCAACCAATTGCTCCAGGGTTGAGCCACCTACGCCCCGTTTAATAATAGGCTTACCGGCAAAACGCTGCTCCAGATCGCTCCATAAACGGATGGATGAACTGCCAATAAACAGTAGGCCACCCGGCTTAGGGAAGCTCAAACTATCCTGGTGCTTAAATGCCCGGATCTCATTATCAAACGGAAAACCCTGCTGTGCGGATACTTTAGTAATGAAAGCACAGCCAATTAAAAACAAAAATAATTTCAGTTTCATCATGCTAAGATAAGTCTAAAGTCCTGAGTCCAAAGTCTACGGTCAGATTTTTAGACTTAAAACTTTTGACTATTGGCTTGATATCAATCGTTCCTCAAAAAACAAAAATGGTAATTGGTTCTCAATGCCTTTAATTATCCATACCGGGCCGCCCTCCACAAATAATAAAATTTTAATGGCTTTGTTTTGCTTTTTTTCCACTTCGGCCAGTACCTGCAGGCATGAGCCACAGGATGTTACCGGTTTGGTGAGCATAAATTCATCTGTTTGAGCAGTAACCGCCATAGCTACAACCGGATCGTCGGGATGATTGGCACCCCAATAAAACAGGGCCACACGCTCGGCACAAAGGCCCGACGGGTATGCCACGTTTTCCTGGTTGCTGCCATAGATGATCTTACCGCTTTGTAAACGCAGGGCTGCCCCTACCCGGAACTTTGAATATGGTGAATGTGAGTTCTTTAATGCTTCGGTTGCCTCCAGGCACAACTCGTAGTCGGCGATGGGCAGTTCTTTCAATGAATCATACTCATCAAAAGCTATTTTTATTTCATGATTGGTCATAAATATTAGTCCCGAAAAAAAGCGGGGGAAACAAGATAAGGATTTTTTGACAGGATTAAAAGATTTAATAGGATTTATTAGATTTCATTTACCTGGTCTATTCTTCCAAAAACTTTTTAAACCTTAGATTTTAACAAATTTTTGCTCAAAAACGGGGTAAAATGGCCTCAAAATTTATTAAAAAACCTCATTTTAACATTTTTTAACAAATTCTGACACCGTTTTGAGCCGTTTTTTAAACTTTAAAAAGTATTAATTTATTGACTATCAAATAACTACACAATAAACAGTTGTTTTTTTGCCCTGTTTTGGCCTTAACTAAACAGCCCGGCTTCCTCAAAAAGAGAAAGCCGGGCTGTTGTTTGTATAAATATACGAAGTTTTAAAGCAATATGCAAGGTCATGCCACAAGCAAGACTGATGATTAACCTGTCCCGAGGGATCCTGAAACAAGTTCAGGATGACCTATCAGTCAGCTTGCGTCCTTCTATAAACCCCTTCCTCCCCTTCCCGAGGGAAGGAATCACACGGGCCTCTACTTTTAATCTTCGCTATTTCCAGTTCCCTCCCTCGGGAGGGGTGTTGTTGGTATGCGCGCGATGGCAGGGAGGGGTTTCTGCGCGATGCAAGTTTACGTGCTGCATAACCCCCTCCTCCCCTTCCCGAGGGAAGGAATCGCACGAGGCTTGGGCTTTTAAGCAGGGTGTCATGCTGAGTTCCGTCGAAGCATGGTGGGCAGGCCTCTGCGCTCTACCCTTCGACGGAGCTCAGGATGACAGCCCTCTTTTGTGTGAAGTGCATAAAAAAAGAGACGCATGTGATGCGTCTCTACATAAAATCCTGTAATCAGATAAATTCGTTTAATCGTGTCATACCGCTACGGGCAGGGCCAGGGTTTCAGCTTCTTCGGCTATCAGCGGGTTGATGCTTTCATCGTCTTTTTCAACGCGCAGGTTGTTTACGATGTGCATTTGGCGGGTTGGGGTATTTTTACCCATAAAATATTCCAGCAAGCCCTTGATGTTGGCATCTTTCAGGATCACGGGATCAAGACGGATATCCTTGCCGATAAACAGGCCAAATTCCTCGGGCGATATCTCACCCAAACCTTTAAAGCGAGTTATCTCGGGTTTATTGCCCAGTTTGGCAATGGCATTGCGGCGTTCCTCGTCGCTGTAGCAGTAAATGGTTTCTTTTTTATTACGTACCCTAAACAGCGGGGTTTGCAATATGGATACGTGACCAGCTTTTACCAGGTCGGGGAAAAATTGCAAAAAAAAGGTCATCAGCAGCAGGCGGATGTGCATACCATCCACATCGGCATCGGTAGCAATCACAATATTGTTATAACGCAGGCCGTCAATACCGTCCTCAATATTCAGGGCGTGTTGCAGCAGGTTAAACTCTTCGTTTTCGTAAACCACCTTTTTGGTGAGCCCGTAGCAGTTGAGCGGTTTACCTTTTAGGCTGAATACGGCCTGGGTTTGCACATCGCGCGATTTGGTGATGGATCCGCTGGCCGAGTCGCCTTCGGTGATGAATAGTGTGGTATCCTGGCGGCGTTCATGCGTATCTTCAAAGTGCAGTTTACAATCGCGCAGTTTACGGTTATGTAAGGATGCTTTTTTGGCGCGCTCGTTGGCCAGTTTTTTGATGCCGGCAATATCCTTACGTTCGCGTTCCGATTGGAGGATGCGTTTCAGCAATCCATCGGCAGCCGCAGGGTTTTTATGCAGGTAATTATCGAGCTCCTTTTTTACAAAGTCATTGATAAATCCGCGCACCGATGGCCCATCCGGACCAATATTTTGCGAGCCCAGCTTGGTTTTGGTTTGCGACTCAAATACAGGCTCCTGTACCTTAATGGCGATAGCCGCAACAATAGAGGCGCGGATATCTGCCGCGTCATATTCTTTTTTATAGTACTCGCGCACGGTTTTCACCACCGCCTCGCGAAAGGCTGCCTGGTGCGTGCCTCCCTGGGTGGTATTCTGTCCGTTCACAAAGGAGTAATATTCCTCGCCATAAGCCTGACCGTGGGTCATGGCTATCTCAATGTCTTCGCCTTTGAGATGAATGATGGGATAGCGAAGCGTTTCCACATCGGTATTGCGGGTAAGCAGGTCATACAGTCCGCGCTCCGAAAAATATTTTTGTCCGTTAAAATTGATGGTTAAGCCCGAGTTGAGGAACACGTAGTTCCAGATCATACTTTCCACAAACTCCGGTATAAAGCGGTAGTGACGGAAAATGCTATCATCGGGTGTAAAATTAATGGCGGTACCGTTGCGTTGCGTGGTTTCCTTTTCGGCCTCGTCACGTACCAGTTCGCCTTTGGCAAATTCGGCCAGTTTGGTGCGGTTATCACGGTACGATTGTACAATGAATACGTTGGACAGGGCGTTAACCGCCTTGGTACCCACACCATTTAAACCTACCGATTTCTGGAAGGCCTTGCTGTCATACTTACCACCGGTATTGATCTTGGATACGCAATCGATCACTTTTCCTAAAGGTATACCGCGGCCATAATCACGTACAGATACTTTATGATCGCTCATGTTTACCTCAATGGTTTTGCCCGATCCCATCACAAACTCATCTATCGAGTTGTCGATGATCTCCTTAAGCAATACGTATACACCATCGTCATAAGCCGAGCCATCACCCAGTTTACCAATATACATACCGGGGCGTAAACGGATGTGTTCTTTCCAATCCAGCGAGCGGATACTATCTTCACTATAATTAACTGCGTCTGCCATTTATAAAGTATCTTTTTTAAATCCCGGTGCAGAAAATGCACCCATTTGCAAAAATATAGTTTAAGCGCCGAACTTATCACTCAAAACTGTCAACTTATCAACATTTATGGCCATCATGCCGAACATAATGAAGCATCCGTTATACAACAAGCATGCAGAAGCAGATGCTTCGTTCCTCAGCATGACAAAATGATATTAACATTTACCATTGCCAGCCCATGCTAAATGGTCAAGATGAACCTTGGCAGCAGCTCTGCAAATCCTTATATTAGGCTATCAGGTTTGCTTTTGTATAAGTTGTAATGCTCCAAACATTCGCCTTCCTGTTAAAAAACGTTTTCACAATCATCTAATCTAAAAAAACAAAAAATGAAACATCTTAAAGAAAAACTGCCGGAGTTGGGTATTAGCAAAGTACTAACCAGAGAACACATGAGGGATATGAAAGGAGGGATATTAGCACAACTTGCCTGTTCATGTTTAAGTGGTGGTGGATTTTCGCCAAAACCAGGGTTATCAGAGGCTCAGATTGATCAGTTAACCGCACACTATTGCCCGGGGCAGAGTACCAGCTACTGCGCTACTATCGACGTTTAGTAAGTTTCAAAACATCAAACCTTTTCCGTTTCTGGGTTTAGTGTGACTAATTATTTGATCGATATTTTTTGATATTGGTTATTTGTCCTTCTACTTGCACTCGTTTATCATATGCACAAGTAGAAGGATTTGTCATGCTGAACGTATTGAAGCATCTGGTATACAACAAGCATAGTGAAGAAGATCCTTCGTTCCTCAGGATGACAAAATGATATTAATTTTTGTTGACCATTCTTATGTCAAAGTCGATTCTGGAGTGTTGGAAATTAAACTTCACCTTTACATTTTAAACTTGAGGCTGTTGCTGGCCTTATCGATATTTTTAAAAAACTCGGGGTCTTTTTCGTTAGCGAAGCATACCATTAAAATAATACCGGTGTGGCTGCGCAGCAGCGTGATCATTAAGGCATATTTATAATGCTTGGTGGCGGGCAGATCGAGCAGGTTAAGCAGGTATGATTTGCCGGCATCGGCATTGTAACGATCGAGCACATTTTGCGGCATGTAGCGTATAAAATAGTTATTATCGCCAGTAAAGGCTATAGCATGTGCCTTACCCATATCTACATATAAAGAATCCGGATTGGCCAAAGGGCCACGCTTATCATTTTGCGACCGTTCATAGCTCACCCAGTTTTCTTTTTGTGATTTTACCTGGAACCAAACTTCAAACCCTTTCCCCGGCATTTCCATAGCATAATCAAAAGAAAAATCTTCATTGTTGGTGGCTGGTATTTCTTTAAAGCCTTTGGGGAAAGTGAACGTAGCATTGGCCTGTGCCAAAAGCTGTAAAAACTCTTTTAATTGTTGGCTTCCCTGTACCGCTGGCTTAGCCAGTGCAGGTACCGGCTTCTTTTTAATATTGGTTTTAGTACGCGGATGAACAGTTTGTGCCCAGCCGTTTGCCACAAAAAACAAAAGTGCAAGCTGCAATAATATGTGCTTATTTTGTCTTACAATAGCTTTCATTTTCTGGGAAGGTCCGAATTGCTTTAAGGTATTGTTATAAATATAGAAATACAAATCAAAACTAATTAAAAATTTAAAGAAATGAACAACTTGCTAAAGCCTTTTAGTTTTTGCTCAGACCTAACGTAGCAAACGTTTTTTTGACTTTTTTATTGAATAACGCATGAAATATTATCCAGTAAAGTTGTTTATTATTACATCATTAACCTTTGTTCACAAACATTACCTTAGATGAAACAAGGGTGTTTATGTTACCAAACAATACGACATATTTAAATAATACTCAACAAACATGAAGTACGAAGATATTCCATTGATCAATAACGAAGCTATTCATCACTTTGAACTCACTGTTGATGGTACCAAATCCTATATTGATTACAAGCAAATAAAAGACGTAATATACCTGATCCACACTGAAGTACCCGAAGAAATGGAAGGCCAGGGCATTGCCGCGGCGCTGGTGGAAAAAGCATTTGTGTACATGGAGCAGCATAACCTGAAGATGGTGCCCTTGTGCGCCTATATACAAGCCTACCTGAAACGCCATCCCGAATGGACCAAACTAAGAGCAGTATTTTAATTAATTAGTGAATTATTGATTTAGTGAATTGTACCAGTGAGCGAATTATTGAATTAAAAAATTGGCACCTCATTTAAAAAATAAGAATTAATAATTCAAGCATTCAAAAATTAATCCCTCACTAATTCACTAAATCAATAATTCACTAATTAATAGGGTGACGTGCTCACGGCCGACCAGCCGCCATCTACTATAATATTTTGCCCGGTGATTTGTGTGGCCTGCGGCGATACCAGGAACAGTACGGCATTGGCCACATCCTGCACGGTACCTGGCCTGCCCATGGGCGTAATGCGCGACCAGGTATCCTGGTAACCGGTATCTTCCATGGTGCGCTCGGTTAAGGTGGCGCCCGGGGCCACGGTATTTACGGTGATATGATAGGGCGAAAGCTCCACCACCAGACTTTTGGCCAGCATTTCGAGCCCGGCTTTGGTCATGCCGTATGCGGCCAGATCCTGATGCGCCTGATGCCCCGTTACTGATGACATGAACAGGATGCTTCCACCGCTTTTTTGTTTGATGATTTGCCGGGCCGTACGTTGCGCCAGAAAAAAACTGCCCTGCAAATTCAGGTTCATGACACTTTGCAACGACGGTTCCGGATAATCCAGAAAACTGCCAAACAGGGTAATGCCCGCGTTGGCTATGGCTATGGTAAGTTTGCCAAACTGCTGTACCGCGGTATCAACCATTTGCTGTATAAAATCAATATCGGCAGCATCACCGGCCAGGTCGATACAGTTACCGCCAAGCCTGTTGATGGTCTCTGCCGCGTTGGCTGCCAACTGAGGATCCACGTCATTGATCAATACCGCCGCGCCTTGGAGGGATATTTGTTTGGCAATTTCAAAGCCTATACCCTGCCCTGCTCCCGTTACAATGGCTACCTGCCCGGTAAAATTATTTGCTGTCATATTTTTGATTGTATGGTGATGAGCCGACCCACCCGGTCATCACTTCGTTCGACGACCCTCTCTTCGCCTGCGGCGGAAAGAGGGGATTTTCTTTTTCGTTTATATTTATTTCCCTTCCTCAATCACTAATTCACTAAATCAATAATTCAATAATTCAATAATTAATTAATGTGAGTCCCGCACTACCTCGCTGCCCGAGCCGCCTTTTAAAAAGTCGAAATCGGCACCAAGGTGGGCTTGCTCCACATGGGTTTGGTAGAGGTGAACATAACCCCTTTTGGCTATGTTGGTGTGCAGCACCAGCCGCTCTTTACGGGCGGCTATTTCCTGGTCGCTCACATCCAGGTGTAAGGTACCGGCATACACATCCAGGCTGATGATGTCGCCGTCCTGTACAATAGCCAGCGTGCCACCTACTGCGGCTTCGGGCGATACATGCAGTACTACCGTACCAAAACCTGTACCGCTCATGCGGCCATCAGATATGCGCACCATATCGCGCACGCCTTTATCCAATAGCTTTTTGGGGATGGCCATATTGCCTACCTCGGGCATACCGGGGTAACCTTTGGGACCAACATTTTTGAGCACCAGCACATTGGTTTCGTCCACCTCCAGGTTGGGGTCGTTGATCTTATTTTTATAGTCCTCGATATCCTCAAACACAATGGCCCTGCCGGTATGAATCATGAGCTCGGTACTGGCTGCCGATGGCTTCATGACTGCCCCGTTCTCGCATAAATTGCCTTTCAGCACCACGATACCCGCTACGTCGTTAAATGGTTTTTTCCAGCTGGCAATCATTTCGCGGTTAAAACACTCGGCATGCTCGTAGTTTTCTTTGATGGGTTTACCGGTAACGGTTATGGTATCGCCATGTAAAACCTCATGCAGCTCTTTCATGAGGGCGGGCAGGCCGCCGGCATAATAAAAATCCTCCATAAAATATTTGCCAGACGGCTGCAGGTTGGCCAACAGCGGAATACGTTTGGCTGTAGTATTAAAATCGTCCATGCTCAGATCAACCCCGATGCGAGCGGCGATGGCGAGCAGATGGATAATAAAATTGGTGGAACCACCGATGGCCGCGTTTACGCTGATGGCATTTTCAAAGGCCTTGCGGGTAAGTACATCTGATAATTTCAGATCTTCCCGAACCATTTCCACAATGCGGTTGCCCGACAAATGGGCCAGCACTTTACGACGGGAATCAGCCGCTGGTATCGCAGCGTTTTCGGCCAATGATAGCCCCAGCGACTCCACCATACAAGCCATAGTTGATGCCGTACCCATTACCGCGCAATGCCCCCGGCTGCGGGCCATACAGGCCTCGGCAGTGTACAGCTCTTCATCACTCATATGACCGGCACGATGATCTTCAGAAAAACGCCAGATGTCGGACGTGCCGATGTCATGCCCGCGATATTTACCCGTAAGCATAGCTCCGCCCGATACGACGATGGTGGGGATATCTACACTACAGGCGCCCATGACAAGCGCGGGCGTGGTTTTATCGCAACCGCAAAGCAACACCACGCCATCAAGCGGATTGGCGCGGATGGATTCTTCCACATCCATGCTTACCAGATTGCGGTACAGCATGGCTGTAGGTTTGATAAGTGTTTCGCCAAGTGACATCACCGGGAACTCCACCGGGTAACCACCGGCTTCATAAATACCATTTTTTACAGATTCAGCCAGTTCACGAAAATGGGCATTGCAGGGTGTAAGCTCCGACCAGGTATTGCAAATGCCTATAACCGGTTTACCCTGCAACTGATGCGCCGGGATGCCCTGGTTTTTCATCCAGGCCCGGTAAATAAAACCATCCTTGCCTGTTTTGCCAAACCAGCCCCTGCTTCTTAGCGGTTTACTATCCATAAGTATAATTGGTTGAAGATTCAATAAAGCAAATATAAATTTCTGTAAATCGTTTTAGGCAGAGGGGAAATAAAATTATTTTGAGGGGGGGAGCCTCACCCCAGCCCTCCCCAAAGGAGAGGGGGTAAAAAAACTATTTTGTCATGCTGAACGAAAGTGAAGCATCTGTTATTGAACTTTTCGCTTGTACAATAGATCCTTCGTTCCTCAGGATGACAGAAAATAAAAGCCCCCTCTATGCGCGAAGCGGAGAGAGGGGTGACAAGCGCAGCGATGTCGGGGTAAGTCGATACTCTTGCTTTGCTTTTTTACCTATATTGGCTCAAACTTTACCCCTTATGAAAAAGCACTTCTTCATCCTGCTGATGATAAGCGGCATTAACGCTTTTGGACAAGATTTTAAAACACAGATAGCCGATTACCGCAAAGGCTATATGGATGATTTCCTGAAAGACCCGCGCTCGCCCCTGAAAAAAGATGATCTACAGTTTCTACGTTTTTATGATGCCGATAGTACTTACCACGTTACCGCCCAAGCCTCGGTGCTGGTCAACGCGCAGGCTTTTATCATGCCGGTATTCAGCGGCACCGGTAGCGAATATGTACCTTATGCCGTGTTAAAATTCACCCTCAAGGGCAAGCCCCTGGAACTAACGGTGTTCAAGAGCACAAGATTATCCAAAATTCCGGGATACACCGATTACCTTTTCCTGCCTTTTATTGACGATACCAATGGCACAACCACCTACGGCGGCGGGCGTTACATCGACCTGCGTACAGGTGATTTTAAAGATGGCAGCGTAGTGATCGATTTCAACAAGGCTTATAACCCCTACTGTGCCTTTAGCTCCGGCTATTCCTGCCCCAAACCACCTGATGGCAACCGCCTGGCTCTTACTGTGGAAGCCGGGGAAAAATTGTTTGGTAAAGAGGTGAAGCATTGAGTATGATACGATCATTAAGCCTTATCTTTTGTTTGGTTATAAGCCAACTGGCTTTTGGGCAAAAAAAGCAACACGTCCGTTTTCCACCTCCGGTTATTGAATTCCCGTTTACCCCGGCATGTGAGCTTCCTGATAATAAAAATGAGTTGGTATATACCCGGTTTGTTTACACCAGCAGAGGAGATATGCAGCCGGAAGAAAAGACATGTAAAAATATAATCGCTAATCTGTATTTACCCCCCAACGTTTTTCTTGACCCCAAATACTCCAGGTATTTTAAAAAGACGCCAACACAAAAACGAAAGAGAGATTTAATTATAGATGCCATTGGTGTATTTGAAGATGATCAATGGGGTATTGAACATGGCATTGGCGATCTGGGAAATAATAAATACCGGTTTATTGTAAAAATAGTTCTAAACATCGAACCGGCTTATTCCGGAAAATAATTAATCAACGTTTCTAAATTCAACATATCAGGATTAATAATCCGTATGAAAGCCCTTCTCTAAATAAAAAATTTACTTATATTCACGCTTTCAAAACAAGTGTTACTCTTACACTAATAATAAACCTGTTTACCGAAATCCAATATGATTAAAATGTTGCCTGTGTTTGATATCTGCATCACTAAATCGATTAATTAACCTATTAAAGGCAATCATTTTGAATACCATCCATACTTTATTACCAGGGAAATTGTTCATGCTGATGGCATTGTGTCTCTTTGCTTTTACGGCATCGGCACAAAAAAAGAATGCCGCTTATCAGTACCATATCCGCAGAGCTACCGGCCCTATTGTTATTGACGGTATGATGGATGATGCCTGGTATAAAACCGACTCCACCAGTCGTTTTTTTATGGTGCTGCCCATGGATACCAGCAAGGCCACCCTGCAAACCCAGGTGCGGATGACCTATGATAATAACAACATCTACATTATCGCTACCTGCTATACCAGCGGTCCCGGGCAATACATGGTGGAATCCATGAAGCGGGATTTCGCCTTTCTGAAAAACGACAATTTTATATTCTTCCTTGACCCTTTTGATGCCCGTACCGATGGCTTTAGCTTTGGCGCCAATGCCGCCGGGGGCCAATGGGACGGTACCATGTACGAAGGCGGCAAGGTGGATTTGAGCTGGGACAACAAATGGGTATCGGTAGTAAAAAATTATCCTGATCGCTGGGTGTTTGAAGCGGCCATCCCCTTTAAAAGCATCCGGTATAAAAAAGGCACGGATGTATGGGGTATTAATTTTAGTCGTAACGATCTTATAACTACCGAAAAATCAGCCTGGGCACCTGTACCTCGGCAGTTCCCGACAGCTTCACTGGCCTATACCGGGTCACTGGTCTGGGACGAACCGCCACCCGAGGCTGGTACCAATATTTCCCTCATCCCTTATTTGCTGAGTGGTGTATCTAAAGATTACCAGGCCAAAACGGGTACCGCCTGGAAAAAAGAGGTAGGAGGCGATGCCAAGATCGGTCTGACCTCGTCCCTCAATCTCGACCTTACCGTAAACCCCGATTTTTCGCAGGTAGACGTGGACCAGCAGGTGGTTAACCTGAACCGGTACGAACTGTTTTTCCCCGAAAAGCGCCAGTTTTTTCTGGAGAACGGCGACCTGTTTGCCAACTTTGGCTACTCTGATATCCGGCCATTTTTTTCGCGCCGTATCGGGTTGAATGCCCCTATCCGCTTTGGCACCCGGCTTACAGGTAAACTGGATAAGGACTGGCGCGTAGGCCTCATGGATATACAAACCGGCGAGGCAGACGCGGCAGCCATGCCCGCCCAAAATTATGGTGTACTTACCCTGCAACGGCGTGTGTTTGCCCGCTCCAACATCGGCTTTATGTTTATCAATAAAGATGCTACGGGCACGGCTACGCCAGGCACGCAGTACAACCGTAACGTGGGGATGGAGTTTAACCTGGCATCGTCGAATAACTTGCTCACGGGTAAACTACTCGGCATCAAATCATTTACACCGGGATTGAAAGGGCATGACCTGGTGCTTGCCGGTCACCTCCAATATCTTAGCAAATACTGGACAGCCTATTTACAAGATGAATTCGTGGGCAAAAACTACACCGCCGGGGTAGGCTATGTACCGCGGACGGGCTATAACAAGATCAGTCCGCTGTTGCTGCGTAATTTCTTTCCAAAATCTGGCGGGATATTGAGTCATGGCGTACAACTGGTATCCAACTATTATTTTGACGAAAGCTTTAAGCGTACCGATAATGAGAGTACGCTCTCCTACCTCATCACGCTGCGTAACCGCAGTACGTTTACGTTATCGGCTATTAATGATTATATTAAGCTGCTGGTACCCTTTGATCCTACCAACACCGGCAAACCACAGTTACCCATCGGTACCGAAAATCATTGGAACACCATCGACGCGCAGTTTGTATCCAAGCCACAGGCCTTGTTCACCTACCTCGCCGAAACCGCTTACGGGGGCTATTATCAAAACGGTCATAAAACTACCGTTACCATGCAGGTGGGTTACCGCTTTCAGCCTTATGTCAACATTGCGGTCAACAGTTCTTTTAACGATCTGCGGATGCCCGAACCTTATGGCAATACCAGCTTCTGGCTCATCGGTCCGCGTACCGATATTACGGTGAGCAACAAGCTTTACTTTACCACGTACATACAATACAACGGGCAGATCCGTAATATCAATACCAATATCCGTATGCAATGGCGCTACAAACCAGCATCCGACTTTTTTATTGTTTACGGCGATAACAATACACCATCACCTTTTATGGTCAAGAACCGGCAGTTGGTGGTGAAATGGACGTATTGGTGTAATTTGTAGGGAGGATAATCACCTCTCGCAGTCGCTCGGCTCCAGCCGAGTGACGATTATTTTCAGGCCTCTGGCCTGCGATTTAAATATAGCCTTGTTTTCGCAGCGGCCGGAGGCCGGGTAATGATGACCACTCGGCAGGAGCCCACAGGTGTTGGGAAGACGGAAAAAGAGTGGAAGACAGTGCGATTCCCCTCTTGAGAGGGGTGGAGGGGTGTGTCCTTCCGCTTCATGAACACACCCCTGCCACTGCACAAGTCTACACACCCCCTCTCAAGAGGGGAGCTTGATCGATAACATTATCTCTTCCCAACACCTGTGGGCAGGAGCCGAGCGACGGCGAAGAATTATATTTTCTTCCACTCAGCGGGTAAGCTTCGGGCGAAAGCAGATAGAACGATGATGGAGTGTGGGGAGATGGGACATAGCAAGTTTTTGCTGAAGCGTAGGAAAATGTGCGAACGAAGTGGGGCAAAATAATTGCAGTCCGTGGTTCTATCGGCTTTGCAGTGCGAAGGCTTTGTGCGGCAAAGAAGCATTTCCGCTGAAGCCTTTTTGGTTACTTTTGTGGCGACAAAAGCAACTGGCCCTCCCGTGGCCAAGAGCGGGTATACGTCCGGTAATGCGGCCCTGTGTAGCTTAGAGATTGCTTCGTTCCTCGCAATGACATGTAGATTGATGCATGTGTCTCCCTCGCAGCGCTCGGCTCCTGCCGAGTGACAACTATTTGCAGGCCTCCGGCCTGCGAGTTAGTTCCTACTTGATTTCCACAGCGGCCAGAGGCCGGGTAATAATGGTCACTCGGCAGGAGCCGAGCGACTGCTAAAGGAACTTCATCTCTTGCCAATCGGTTCAAACCCCTTCCCCCCCTTCCCGAGGGAAGGAATCGCACTTACCCTTGCTTTTAATTTGTTACCTAAACCCGCATGGTTTTAAAGGTTAAAACACATATTTTTGGGTTCTACCCGTTTACCCCATGTTAAAAACTTATACTACCCTATTTTTCACATTTATTGCAGCGACAAACGCTATCGCCCAAACTTCAAAAACCACAGCCAGAACAGATACCACTCATCTGCAAACCGTTACCGTTAAAGGTTACCTGAGCGAACAGCCGGTGATCAGTGTACCGGCCTCGGTGAGTGTATTGGGTGCAGCGCAGTTGAAACTACAGCCCGATAATTCATTTGTGAGCGCTTTGAATACTGTGCCGGGTGTTCGGGCCGAGGAACGCTCGCCGGGCAGTTACCGTTTATCGATCAGGGGTAGTTTGCTGCGGTCGCCATTTGGGGTGAGGGATGTAAAAATTTATTTTGACGAGATACCATTGACCGATGCCGGTGGCAATACCTATCTGAACGCGGTGGATATTGCCAGCGTACCCAATATCGAAATACTAAAAGGCCCTGATGGCAGCTTATTTGGCGCCAACTCGGGTGGGGTAATGTTGCTGAGCCCGGTAAACCGTTACGCCGATACCAGCTACAGATCCATCGGTATCAATACCGGCTCTTACGGACTTTTTCATGAAAAGGCCAGCATACAGCAGCAGTTTGGTAAAAACCTGCTGAGCATTAACCAAAGCTATCAGGCTTACCAGGGCTATAGGCAAAATAGCAATATGAGTCGCAACTACATACAAGCGGCCGATAAATGGAACTACAGCGGCAAAAACGAATTGCGCTTCCTGGGGTTGTACTCCAACCTGGCCTATGAAACCCCGGGCGGATTAAATCTTGCCCAATTCAATTCCGATCCACGGCTAGCCAGGCAACCTACGGTTACACCAAAATCTACCATACCCGGGGCTATACAGCAACGCATCGGTATTACTACCAAAATGTACCTGGGCGGTTTAGTGAATGAATACCATTTCAGCGATCGTATCCGAAACGTACTGTCGGTTTTTGGCAGTCACGTTGATTTTGCCAACCCGTTTATCACCAATTATGAGCAACGCGGCGAAAACACTTTTGGTTTCCGTACCTATTTTGAACTGGCTGGTGTACCACACCAAAACATCAACTGGAAAGTGAACCTGGGGATGGAGTGGCAACAAACCAATTCCGTGATCAGCAATTATGGTAATAAAGGGGGCGTAAAAGATACCACCCAAACCAGCGACTACATTCACACCAACCAGCATTTTATATTTGCCCGTTACTCGGCCGATATCTATAAACGCCTGCACCTGGAAGCAGCCTTAAGCCTCAACTGGTACGGCTATGATTTCAAGAACATCTATCCGCTGGCGCAAACCAGTTTTACCAACCGCGATTTTAAACCACAGCTGATGCCAAGATTGGCCCTGAGCTACCAGGTGACCGGTAATTTTATCTGGCGGGCATCTGTAAGCCGGGGCTACTCAACCCCTACCACTGCCGAAGTGCGCCCTACCGACAATATCGTGAACACGGCCCTGCAAGCTCAAACCGGCTGGAACTATGAAACGGGTTTCCGCCTGCGCAACCAGGACGAGACGATGTTCCTGGATGTATCGGCGTTTTACTACCGCATCAGCAATGCCATTGTGCGCCGTGTAAATGCCGATGAAACCGAGCATTATATTAATGCGGGGGGGACCAATCAGCCGGGTGTTGAATTGTCATTTACTGATTGGTTGATCCGCCCAAACAGTACTCACTTTGTAAGAGGGTTGCAGTTTAATGAATCTTATACCTTGAGTAAGTTTACGTTCAGAAATTATGTAGATGCAGTAACCAATGCCAGTTATTCGGGCAATAATTTGACCGGTGTGCCCCAAAATGTTTTTGTGAGCAGTTTGCAATTGCGGGTACCGTACAACCTGTCGGTATTTGCCCAGCATAATTATACGTCCAAAATTCCGCTGAATGATGGCAATACGGTTTATGCAGGTAGCTATAACCTGTTACAGGCTAAAGTAAGCTGGCAGCCCACCATCGGTCACACCACCCACCTGGAAATTTACGCTGGTGCCGATAATATTCTGAACCAGAAATACAGCCTGGGTAATGATCTGAACGCGGTAGGTAACCGCTACTATAATGCATCGCCGTTACGCAACTATACCGTGGGCATGGGGGTGGTGTTTTAGTTGGGTAGTCCATGGTAAATAGTCCATAGACCATGGTTCATTGTTATTTGTAAGAGAATAAAAAAGACGCAAATATGCGTCTCCCACAATTCAATTATTTAAGCAATCCATGGACTATCGACCATCGTCCATGGACCAAAGAACTACGGATTCAAACTATTGTTCCCGCCTTCGGCTACATTACCGCCTCGACCTTTTACATCAAACGCGCGGAACTTGATCACGCCGCCGCTGTAGTTCACCGGACCGGTATATACTTTGCTTTTATCATCAGGGTCTTTACCATTGGTGGTGTAACGGATGGTTAGGCCGGGATAATCCACATTGCTCAGGTATTTGCCGTCTTGCAGACTGATGCCCGGTTTAGGGATACGATAATAATAGCCCCCTTCATAGTAGCTTAAGCGCGGCAATTCACGTTTACCCAATACATTCAGAAAGCCCGACCATGCGGCTTCATATTCCTGTTTCGCTTTCACTGGATCTTTTTCGGTTGCCCATTGCGGATCTGGAGCCCAGGCACGTTCGGCCAAGGCCAACAAACGAGGGAATATCATATAGTCCATACGCTCAGTACTCTTCACGGTTTCGGCCCAAAGCGCGCCTTGTAGGCCTACAATATTCTCTTTACCATAATCTGTTAAGCGCTGTTTGCCTATGAATAACGATTGCGGAATAGGATTGCCATTTCTATCCACATCGGCATTTTTGAAATAATCAAAAGGGACAAAGGAATAGAATTTATCGATACCTAAAAACGCCCCCCAGTAATAGCCCGGCTCATCAAATGATTTATAGTTAGCCATATCAAAGTACAGGTTGGTAACGCAGGTGAGCACTACCTTGTAACCGGCATTGGCTAAGCGATAGGCCAGATCTTCCTGCCCACCGCCCAGTACGTTGTTCCATACGTCGGCTTGCAGGTGTTCTTTGGTAAAATCGGGATTGGGTACATAAGTAGGATGACCATCCAATGTGGTTTTACGCAGGGCCATTTCTTCCCAGCCCGAAAGGCGCAAACCTTTGGCTTTTAATATATCATTCACCCGGCCGTAAAAATAATACCACAGATCGTTGGTACTTTGGATTTCCGGGCGGCTTGCTTTTAGCGCCAGGTAAGCAGGCGATTTTTCCCATACATGCGCGGGCACTTCATCACCACCGAAATGGATGGTTTGTAATGGTGCCCCGGCCTCTTTGTACAGCGCGGCAATATCGCTCACCACTGTTTCTACAAAATTATAGGTGGATGGCAATGACACATCGATCACGTTATCGTTCCAGTACTGTACCGAGCGATATTCGGATTTATCGTTCAGATCGCGCAGCAGGTATTTTTCGGCCTCGGCTTTTTTGCCTTCGGCCAACAAGCGATCATACCGGGCATCCATGGCTTTGATAGGTGCGCGGGCATGGCCGGGCGTTTCAATTTCGGGGATCACCGCGATATGGCGATCGGTAGCGAATCTCAAGATCTCCAAATAATCTGCCCGGCTGTAAAAACCCGTGCCAACGGTATTATTTACATCGGGCCCGGAACCATGCGAGGCTGGTAAAAAATGCTTGCTATCCAAAGTATGACCACGTTTACTGCCAACGGTAGTTAGTTCGGGTAATGAAGGGAGTTCTAAACGCCAGCCTTCATCATCGGTTAAATGCAGGTGCAGGGCATTCAATTTGTACAGGCTCATGGCTTCCAGCAGTTTCAGCACCTGTTTTTTGGGCTGGAAATTGCGGGCCACATCCAGCATCACGGCACGATAACCAAAGCGGGGAGCATCTTTTACATCAACACCGGGAATCTGTACCGATTTTTGTTTTTTGGCAAAAGCGGCAGCCGGTATCAGCGACCTTAACGACTGAACACCATAAAAAGCGCCCGCACCACTTGAAGCGTTAATGGTAATGCCTTGCGGGCTTACTTTTAACTCATAAGCTTCGGGAGCAAGACCGTCAACCTTGGTCAAACTAATAGTGGTAGTTTTAGAGGTTCCAACGATCGGCCCAGTCAATAATTGATTCAGGTCGGACTTCAACTGAGCAGCTTCTTTTGCAAAATCTTTATCGGCAATAATACTTACCTTATCATCCAGCGTAAATGCGCCGCCTGTTTCCTGGTAACTTGCTGGTGTAGGAAAAACTTTGGGCAGCTGGTCGGCCGGGATGTCGGCAATATTTTTATTCCTGTCGAAAACAATTTCGGGGGTAATCAAACCCTGGTAAGTAGGTTTATAAGGCTCTACAGTAAACGAGGTGATGGAATATCCTTTTTCGGGCTGCGCATCCCAAACCAGGTAAATACCTTCGGGGGCATCGGTAGCGTTCACTACCGGGTCGTCATTAACATATTCAATCCGGGTTGACGCACCAGGCTTCAGTTCCTTAAAACCATCTGTCGGGGTGATGCTGTACAGATCACCATTTACCTGGTTTATTTTAGCGTTGTTACTTACGGCATGCTCGGCAAAACCCCGACCAGAGTTAAAGTAGAATTTCCAGCCACCTGCAGGTAAAACTTCATGCCCGCTGTTGGTGATGATCAAAGCAGTAAGGGCCTGATTCTTATTCTGGTAATTGTTATCAACCACCTGCCAGGTAATGCGCAGATCGGCTACATTAAACTTGATATCATGATGAAGGGTAAAGGCCGTGCTCATGAAAAATGCCACGACCAGCATTGTTGTAAAGATTTTGCGCATAAGTTAGTAAAGGTTGGTATGGAACTGAATGGTAAATATAATTTAACATTTCAACTTTAGCTAACTTTTTAAAAAAATTTAAGAAGATAAAACGCGTCATTGGAGCGTAGCGTGGCAATGACGTGGTGGTAGCAGGAGTTTATATCGGTTGAGGTATTTCTACCTATACCCCAAACCTTATCCAGCCTTCGCCTTCATAACCAAAGGCAAACTGTTTAGGGCGGAGTATCTCGGCCAATATCTCGATAGAATCAACTATACGCGGACCGGGACGGTTAAAGTATTGGTTACCATCAACTATAAAAAGCTGATTATTTTTGATGGCCTTAAGTTCGGTAAAGCCGGGCAGGCTCATTAAAATATCTATTTCTTTAAGTGTCCTTTCAATAGAGAAACCACAGGGCATCACCACCAAAAATTCGGGATCCTGTAGGCGGATATCGTCCCACTGCACATAAGGTGAATGTTTGCCATCCTCTGCTACCAGTATGGGGGTTCCGCCGGCAATTTTCACCAGGCCGGGTACCCAGTTCCCGGATATCATCATTGGGTCGAGCCATTCGATACAAGCTACCGTTGGCCGGGCTTCACTGAACTTTAGCTTATGTTTGATGATATCTATCCGTTCAGTCAGATTTTCCACCAACTCTTCGCCTGCTTTGGGAACGTTCAGCGCTTTGGCTATGGTGATAATATCATTCAAAATATCATCCAGGCTATTGGGTTGCAATGAAATAATGCGGGCCTTTTTTTCCAGGTAATCATCCAGCGCCAATTCCACATCGGCCAGGGAAACGGCGCAAACCTCGCACTGATCCTGCGTGATCACCACATCTGGAGCCAGCTCTTTGATCTGCTCGCGTTTTACTGTGTATACAGACAAAGCTTCGGTGAGGATCTCTTTTACCTTTACATCGATCTCCTTACTGCTTAAATTATCCGGAAAATTAGCCTCAGTACATACCGGCAGCTGTTTTACAGACGCGGGATAATCGCATTCGTGCGAGCGCCCCACCAGGTTATTTTCAAGCCCCAGGGCACAAATGATTTCGGTAGCGGACGGCAGTAAGGAAACTATTTTATCAGTTGACATGTTGTAAATGTGCGGATATGCGGATGTGCAAATGTGCAGATGATTTATTTGATGTGCAAATGAGAGATTAAATGTGCTTATCAGGGTACGGGTAAAATCTGCATATCTGTAATCTGCACATCCGCATATTTGCACATCCATCATTTACCGCTTATCTTTGCACCAATGATATTCCTAACCTTTTTTATCGGGATCATCGCCAATTTTATTGGTTACATCCCGCCCGGAAACATCAATCTTACGCTGATACAGATCACCATTAACCGGGGGATGAAAGAGGCCATTCGCTTTATTACCGCTTTTTCATGTGTTGAGTTTTTCTTTACCTACTTTATCATGCACGCCGCCCGCTGGTTATCGGGAGAGCTGAAATTAGCTGTAATTATCGACTGGATCATGGTGATCCTGTTTGGTGTTTTGGGAACCATTACCTGGATAAACCGCAATAAACCACCCGAGACCAATTATTCCGAACATGCCAGTATCAAATACGGTATACTGCTTGGCTTTTTAAACCCCATGCAGGTACCTTTCTGGATGGTGACCGGAACTTACCTCATCACCCATGAATGGATATTGGATGGCCGGGTTGCCCTCATTATTTTCAGCATCGGCTCTGCTGCAGGAGCGTTTTTGTGTTTGTTTCTGTATGCCCGGTTTGCCAAATTCATGCAGGAAAAATTTGCGCTGAGTACGCGTTTCATCAATACGGGTATCGCTATCCTGTTTTTCTCTTTCGCGGGATACCATATCGTGAAACAGATCTACTTGTCGTTTTTTAAACATTGATATCTGTGGGTTAGACTCACCAATTGGCCCTTTGCTTTTTTAGTTCTTATTGCTACTTTAACGCCATGCATCATCCCGAAGAAAACCCCTGGAAAATAACCTCAGAGAAAAACGTTTATGATAACCCCTGGATAAACGTTACCGAATACCAGGTCATCAATCCGTCGGGTAATCCGGGCATTTATGGCAAAGTTCACTTCAAAAATATAGCCATTGGCGTACTGCCGCTTGATGATGAACTGAATACTTACCTGGTAGGGCAGTTTCGCTTCCCGCTGAATCAATATAGCTGGGAAATGCCCGAAGGTGGCGGCCCCGAAGATACCGATCCGCTGGAATCGGCCAAACGTGAGTTATTGGAAGAAACTGGTCTTAAAGCCGCGCGGTGGACCGAAATTCAGCGCATGCACCTCAGCAATTCTGTAAGTGATGAACTGAGTATTATTTACCTGGCCCGGGAACTTAGCCAGTTTGAGGCCGAGCCTGAAGATACCGAACAACTCATCATTCAAAAAATACCTTTTGCCCAAATGTATCAAATGGTTTGCGACGGACAGATCACCGACTCTATGACTGTAGCAGCTGTATTAAAAGTACAATTGCTTTTGACAGAAAATCGCTTATAAAACAGCTCTTTTACTCAAAAAGAATTAAATTTGCTGGTCGATGAAGAAATTTTTAGGCTATATCCTGTCCCCTCTTGCTATTGTAGCATTTTTTCTGGCATTGCTTATTTTTCATCCCATACAATGGGTGAGTTTCCGTTTGTTTGGGTACACTGCCCATAAACGGTCGGTTGATGCTTTAAATTTATGTTTGCTAAGTACCGCCTACCTGCTGGGTAACACCGTTACTTTTATCAATAAGCAAAACCTGCCAATGGGCCGCCCTATTATATTTTTAGCTAATCATCAAAGCCTGTTTGATATACCACCGCTGATATGGCATCTGCGTAAGTATCATGCAAAATTTATCTCTAAAATTGAATTAACCAAAGGCATCCCCTCTATCTCCTACAACCTGAAACATGGCGGAGGCGCCAATATCGACCGTAAGGATTCCCGTCAGTCTATCGCCGAAATTGTAAAACTGGCGCTGCGGATGAAAGAGAATAAATGGTCGGCCGTGATATTTCCAGAAGGCACCCGTTCCAAAAATGGTGAGGTAAAAACATTCCAGGTAGGCGGTATTGCTACCATATTAAAAAAATGCCCCGAAGCTTTGCTGGTGCCCATTGCTATTAAAGATTCCTGGAAAATGATCCGCTACGGTTATTATCCCCTCAATACTTTTACCCGCATGACCTGGGAAGTGCTTGCCCCCATTGAACCCGGCAACGCTCCAATGGAAGACCTGGTACTGGAAGCCGAAAACCGTATTAAAGAAGCGCTGGGCAGTTAATCATTGAATTACTGATTTAGTAAATTAGTGATTTTTCGGAGTATTGTCTGAACCATGATTACGTGGATTAGGGGATTCTCATGATTCTAAAAAAAACAGTAATTCAGTCATTCAATAAATCAGTAATTCAATAATTGTCTTCATAGTAATCCCATAATCCTGAAAATCCTGGTTCAGACAAATCCCCTCCAAATTTCCAACGTGTTAATAATCAGTTAAATGTTAACAAATAAATGACGTGTTGTTTACGTTAATATGAAAGCTTATCGCTTATTTTTATAGACCCATAAAAAAGGTCGGCAAAAATTTACCTAACACAAATTTTATGACCTGGAGAAAATTCAGTGGCGAAGTTATCCAATCGTCCATTTTAGAAGAGGTTGAAAGAGCGATTGAAAGGGAAGCCAGCCTCGGCAACAAACTCAAAGTATGTATCGGCACCGACTCGCAGGTGAAAGGATCTGTAACCGATTTTGCAACCGTTATTGTTTTTTTACGGGAGCAGCGTGGCGGTTTCATGTTCATTCATCAGGAGCGTACCTCGCAAAAAATGAGCATTAAGGAAAGGATGCTGAGCGAAGTACAAAAGTCGATCGATATTGCTTACAAGCTTTGCGATCTGCTCGATCTGTATGATGTTGACCTGGAAGTACATGCCGATATCAACACCAACCCAATGTTTAAATCAAACCAGGCTTTGCATGAGGCTATGGGTTATATTTTAAGCATGGGCTTTGTATTTAAGGCCAAACCCGAAGCCTTTGCCAGCTCTTACTGTGCTAATAAAATAGTGCAGTAAAAAGCGCAAAGTAGCCGCGGCGTATTTATATTTGATTTTTATACAAATCGAACATACCTATGTCGCCACTAATAGAAATCAACGACCCGGCTTTGTCCGGAGCGAATACCATTCTTATCGACGCCCGTGCCGGGCAGGATGCACACCAACGCTACCTTGCCGGCCATCTAAAAAACGCGGCTTTTGTTGACCTTGATAAAGATCTTGCCTCTAAAGTTACCGATGCATCCCATGGCGGAAGACATCCCTTACCCAATATTCGTGATTTTGCAGCGCTTTTGGGCAAGCTGGGCATCAGCCCGCAGAGCCATGTGGTTGTTTATGACGATAAGGCTGGTGCATTTGGCGGTGCTCGTTTCTGGTGGATGCTGAATGCCATTGGTCATACCCATGTACAGGTACTGAACGGTGGTCTGAATGCCGCCATAAAAGCAGGCACTGAATTAAGCACCGAAGAATATACACCAACACCTGTTTCAGCTTATCCTGTAAATGGCGGCTTTGAAGGTACAGTTGATTTGGAAGAAACCGGCAGTGCGGCGCGTAACGAAGACCGCGTTGTAATAGATGTTCGTGAAACACCGCGTTACCTGGGCCAAACCGAACCGATAGACCTGATAGCCGGGCACATCCCGGGTGCACTTAACCTACCCTATATTTACAACCTGGATGCCGATGGCAAATATCTTGCGGCAGATACCTTACGACAGCTTTACAACGATGCCATTGAACAGGTTGATCATAGCCAGGTGATTGTCCATTGCGGCTCTGGTGTTACGGCCTGTCACACTCTGCTTGGGATGGCCTACGCGGGTATCATCGGACCAAAATTGTATGTAGGTTCCTGGAGCGAATGGTCGCGTAGGGATCTGCCCATTGGCACTACGCACCGGTAAATTATCATCCATCAAAACAATTAACGCTTACGGTTTGTCAGCTTATTGATGAAATCATACGTATTAAAAACAGAACAGGCCATACCCATTACTTTGGATATGGCCTGGGATTTTTTCTCGTCGCCATTGAACCTGGCCAGGATAACACCTCCGGATATGGGCTTTGTGGTAACATCTGATTATGCTGCAGATACCAAAATATATCCAGGCATGATCATTACCTATAAAATCGCGCCACTACTCGGTATCACCATGAACTGGATGACCGAAATAACCCATGTAGCCGACAAACAATACTTTACCGACGAACAACGCTTTGGCCCTTACGCCATGTGGCATCATCAACATCATTTTAAAGAGATTGAAGGTGGCGTATTGATGAACGATATTTTACATTATGCTATCCCTTATGGTATTATCGGCAGGCTGAGCAACAGTCTTTTTGTGGCTAATAAAGTAAAGGAGATATTTGAATTCAGGGAAAAGGCGATTGAGGGGATATTCGGGAAGATGCAGAGGACTTAGAAACAAAAGAATAATAAACGCGTCATTGTGAGCGTAGCGTGGCAATCCCAAACTGTACAGAGACAACTTTCAAAGCAACTCTGCTCATCGGGGATTGCCACGCTACGCTCGCAATGACGCGTGGAGAAAGACTTAATAAGCTGAAACCATGTGTACCACGGCTGAAAGCTCGCGGCAGCCTATTTAAAACAATCCAAAAACATCCCGCATCTTATGCCCGTCTTCATCCAGGAACGATTTAGGAACCTCGTGCCCCAGATCTTTATAGATACGGATGGTGGCGTACTTGGAAGGAATGTTATTATAAAATACAAATGAGTTTGCCGGTGGCGCCAAATGATCCAGCAAACCTACACCTACCATGATAGATGATCTGATGTTGGGGGCAAAATTCTTGATATCAAAATAGTCCAGGTTATCCATCACTTTGTTATAGCTCAGGGCGGGCCTGTTATCTACATATTCTTTAATATCATTGATAGGCCATTCCGCAACGCCTGCCAGATCACGGATATCACCCAAAATAGGATTTTGGGCAGATACCAGCTTAATGCGGTTATCTAAGCTGGCCAGTGCCACTGCCAGGAAACCACCCATGCTACCACCCGATATTTCGATACGGGTAGAGTCCAGATCTGGCCTCGAACAGATAAAATCAATGGTACGTACACAATCCATAATAGCGCCACGCAGCACATATTTATTCTTGTCCTCGATATTGAGAGTAATATAATCAGGTCGTTTAGGATGTATCACATCGCGGCTATTACCCTGTCCGCGTACGTTGATAGTAATAATAGCCAAATCTTCATCCTCACCCAGCATGGGTTTCAAATCAACCTGGTAACCGGGCAAACCTACAAACACCGGAAATTTTCGGTTCTTGCTGCTGCCTTTAGGAATGGTGAGCCAGCCCCGTACTGTGATATCATCCAATGATTTCATCTCGAACAGGAAAACACGGCGGTTATCTTTTTCTAGTTCAGGTTTTTCGGTTACTTTATAGTTGGGTTTAACAGCGGCCAGTTGTGATTTAGCCGTTTGCCAGAAACTATCAAAATCAGCCGGGCGCGGGTGGTTTGACCTGATCTCCTTTGGTCGGATACCAAAAACACGCCGGATAGTATCGTCGTAATCAGATACATTGATCATGAAATTGATCTTATAAAAACCCGGTTTCATGGCCGGTATAGTAAAGTTGTAACTATTGCTGCTGTTTTTAGAGATCTTAACGCTGATAGAATCTTTTAACAGGGGTTTACCTGCCGGCGTAGTCACCACATAGGCCACACGCCCTGCCTGATCGGTATGATAGGTGTTTTTTACCTCGAAAGTATAACTGGCGTTTGAATTAAAAATACCATCATCGCTATGCGCTACAAGTGTGGTCACCACCTCTTCATCGGTATTAAATATAGGCTCAGCGCTACTTGTTGCTGCTATACAGAACATACAAAAACTGATGGTCAGGATAAACGTATATCTAAATGTACTTATCGTTTTTATCATCTGGCTATTTACTTGGTATCAATATGATAATTTAACGATGCCGAAACGCTGCTGCCTGCGGCTGTGTTTCTGCCGGTTATAAAAGTTCCGCCGCTTACAAACAGGGCTACCTTTTTACTGAACGAATGACCGTAACTTAACGATACCTGATTAAAAGCAAAGTTTTTACTGGTGTTGGGATTTGGCGAAAAAGCTTTGTTGTTACTGCTGGCATAAAACCCGCCAAAACTTACTGATATCTGCTCCCTGAACTTTTTATCCAATGTTAAACCATAAGTGGCGTTATACCTATCCTGAAAAACCGACTCGTAACCAAAGTATTCGCGCACACCATTTTCCAGTATAAAGTAGCTGTTTTTACCAAACAGATGCCCGCTGCCGGCAAAGGCCAGCCTTAATTCGCCGCCTTTTTGGTTATAACCCAGGTTAAGATTGGTATACATGGGTATAATAGCCGTAGCCTGTAAACTGAAATAGTATTTGTAATTGATGTTGGCCAGGTAATACCGTATGCCTACTTCGGCATCGCCAAAGCCCGAGTTTTTATAAGTGGCATTGTTATCCTTATAAGTATTAGCTGCGTAAGGAATCAGCGCCGACAGGGTAAAACGCCTGCTGAGGCCATACTCTGCATATAGCGATGTACTTAAGGATGAGAATTTTCCGTTGTCGGCAAAAGGGCCTTTATTACTGTTTGAATCCCACTGCTTATTGGCAAAAAAGTAGTTGACCGACGGGGATAAAGTGAGCCTCCCTGGCCTAACCGGGAATCCGCCGGTTGCATAGCTTTCGCTTTGCACTACGATGAGCAGCACACCAGCCAGGAGTAAACATTTATATAAAGTATTTTTAAAGATCATAAATTAAAAGTGCTTGATTTTGATTTGCGGGCATGAAGCAACTCCTTCTTCATATAGTCGCATCATTCCCATCTTCAGGAGATTGCCTCGTTCCTCGCAAATGCCATGTTATTTTTATTGCTATAAATAACTCCCTCAAATCCTTACACGTTATACGGTAGTCTAATACCGTGCCGTAATCAGGGTATGCGGAATTTTTCACGAACCCAAAGGTTTTGAAACATGAAATAGTTAAAATCTACCTCATGTGTGGAATTTGGTACACACACAAATTCTTTATTGGTGCTGCCCAAATGATTAAACAAGGCCATACTACAGCGTGGCGGGCAAAACTGATCCAGCAAACCTATCCCCATCAATACCGGGCATTTAACCATAGGCGCGAAATTTTGCGGATCATAATAATCAAACGTGGCGTAAAACTGCTCCCAGGTAAATTCAGGGTGCTGGTTTTTGTATTGCCTGAACATTTTAAACGGTACTACCTGTTCTTTGTACGACGCCGAGA
This sequence comes from Mucilaginibacter sp. 22184, assembly GCF_052045695.1. Classification (NCBI taxonomy): domain Bacteria; kingdom Pseudomonadati; phylum Bacteroidota; class Sphingobacteriia; order Sphingobacteriales; family Sphingobacteriaceae; genus Mucilaginibacter; species Mucilaginibacter sp. 22184. The sequence continues at coordinate 35,331 of NZ_JBQEPI010000017.1, read as the reverse complement.
TACTATAATTATCGCGGATGTCGGCATACAAAGGCACCTGCATGGTGAGCACCTTAACCCTTTTATCCAATCCAGCGGTAACTACAGCCAGTGCCCCGCCCTGGCTGCCACCTTCTACAAATATTTTGGAGGTATCGATACCCAAATTGGCATGAGAGTACAAAAAGTCGAGCCCACGGAGGCAGTCCATATAAACTCCGCGATAAATGTATTTGTCTTTATCCTGTATGTTGGTGGTGCTATAATTATCGGTGTTGATATGCACCACATCTTTACTATTGCCATTGCCCCTAACGTTGATATCAAACGCGATGTAGTCGTCGTTGTCCATATTGGGTTTCAGCTCCACTACGTAACCTGGCACACGGTAATGCACCGGGAATTTGCTGCCATCGGTAGGTACTACCATCCAGCCGCGGATAAGGAGATTATCGTACGATTTCATCTCTACCGAGTATACTTTTTTGTATTTGGTTGACAGATCCGGCCGGAATATTACCTTGTACTGCGGCGATACTTTTGATAATTGCCGGCGACTTTCCTGCCAGAACTCATCAAAATCATCAGGTTTATGCAGCTGTGAGGTAATAGCTTCCGGGTTCACGCCAAAAACCTTGCGTACGGTATCATCATAAGCCGACAGGTTAAACATAAAGTTGATATGATAAAACCCCGCGGCTTTAGGATCAACTTTTACACTCATACTCTTAGAGCTCCCCGCTCCTACAGAAAAATCGGATGTATTTTCGAAAATCTTTTTACCATCATCAGAAGTAACGATGTAGGAGAATTTTCCTTCCTGCTTTTCATGGTAAGTGTTTTTTACGCTTAGTTTGTAGCTGATCTCCTCACCCGATTTAAACAAACCGTTTTTGTTAGCCGGCTTAGCATCCAGTATCACTTCGCCTTCATCGTTTTTTTGTTGCAGACACAAGGCATGGACATCAGCTCCCGGGATAATCACGGTCAGCAGCATAAACAAGGTCCATTGTAAATATGTATTGATGTTACGCATAGCTGATATTTATATTTTTATAATTGCCAAAACAGAACCTCCATAACCAACACCTGTATTTTTACCAAACGGTGTATAATAGCCTCCTATAAATGTGGAGAACCTGCGGGTAAATTGATGCCCATAATTAAGTGATGGCTTAAAAAACGCGTAATCGCGGGCATTGTTGATATTAGGGTTGAAAGCTTTATTGGAACTGAACGACCGGAAAAACAACAGCTCCAGGCTCAACTGATCATGATGACTGATGGGATAACCCACCGTGGCACCAAAGCTTAGTTGATCGGGCCCCTGCACATCAAAATATCTGCGGTAAGCCAGTTCGGTATTAAAATAACCTTTGCTGGCGATAGATTTGGGCAGATTACCGCAATACATCAGTTTTAGTTCGGCGCCGTAGCTGCCCAAACCTAGTTCCAGGTTACGGTTATAGAGCGGAGCAATACCAGATACCTGTACCGATAAATAACGTATATAATTAAAATTAACCAGGTTATAACTCAATCCCATGTACAAATCGCCCAAACCCTGATTGGTTATCTGAGTGCCATCTGCCAGTTTGTTTTTCGTATATACATAAGGCACACTGGCAATAATATCCAGCCGGCGCGAAATACCATAACCTACGTACAAGTTACCCGAATAAGAAGTGAAACCTGTGCCCGGTTCGCCTTTAACCCGATGGCCATCTCGATCGAACCTGTCAGTTTGATGGTACAGGAACATAGAAGGGATCACGATATCCCGGTATTTACCTATGGGCCAGCTCGCAAATGATCTATAGGGATTTGCTCCTATAAAAATCAATGTACATAAGCAGGATAGTATCAGTTTTTTCATCTTTAGTTCAGGTGGCTCTTTAAACAATTGATTTGGTATGACTTGGTTTATACTTGACCAAAAAATTCGACCGGCGGATATAGTGGTTCAATGGCTCCTCAATAAGTTTAAACAAGGTTACAGACAGTATATTTAGTACGATGAAAGCATACAGCAAGTTCAAACTGTCATATTGAAAAGGTGAGTGCCATGCTACCCCCCACTTGTCATACAGTTCAAAAACCTGGTCGTTTAAATGATCAAACCAGGCGTGCATCAGGTTATATATCCAGCCCAGGTGTATAAGGTAAAATATATAGGAGCTTTTTCCCAGCAATTCAATAAATGGCAATGCCAGGAATTTTTTAAACAAGGTGGTTTCGGTAAGTATGCCATAAAAGAACAGGGCCACCGCTATACATAAAAGATAATTGTTGACCACAACACCAACCGGGCTCTCTACACCCGCAGCCCAGCCTTTTGGGATAGGCTGCAGTGCCATTATAAATACGCACACAAATATGAGCAGAAAACCGGTATAAGTATAGTTTACTTTATTGGTACGGGTAAAACCCTTGTTGAGCACATAGCGGGCCAGTTGTATCCCCACAAAAAATTCAAAACAACGCCCCAGAAAAGTGAACAGCATCACAAAGGTAAAGTTACCAAAGAAGCCATGCCAGTTAATATGACTGAATATAAAGTACAGCAGAATCCCCGTTAAAGTGAGTACCACCGGCTGGATATAGAATTTACCAAAACGCTTGGCGATCAAAAATATAACCGGTGCCGAAAAGTAAAAACACTCCTCCACCGTTAACGACCAGCCCTGGGCAATGCCCGTATCCCAAAATTGATAAAAGAACCCGCGCACAAACGTAATGTTCATCAGCATGAGCGCGATAGGGTGCTCGTATCCTTTGGTAATGGCTTCGTCCTTAGTAATAAAGTAGTAAACAAAGGCGGCAACGGTAAGTAAAAAATACATAGGATATATGCGGGCCACCCTGTTTTTGAGGTATTGCATAAACCAGGGCTTACTTAAACCATCAAACTTCTGGTAATACCTGAACGTGATGAGAAAGCCCGAAAGCACAAAGAAAATGCTTACACCAATGTGGAACTCGCCCAAAAAGCGTTGCACAATGTGAGGAAAACTTTCATCAAAAACATAGGCAAAATGAGATATGAAAACCAGGTAAGCGGCCATTGCCCGTACACCGGTTAAAGCAGGAATGTAATTAGATTGCGCTCGTTGTGACAAATCAGGTATAAATTTAACTAATAAACCATTATTTTATAACTAAAGGTTTACAAATCTGATACCAATTGTCCGAATCAGAATTAACAGGATTTAAGAATTAACAGGATCAAGGCATATAATTCTATTCAGAAAATCCTAAAATTCTGTAAATTCTGATTCAGACAGCCGAGCCCTGCACAACACCACGGCTCAGGATCCGCTGGTCAATGTAGTATTGGATCTCTGATTTTTTGAGGCCCCAGTTGGGTGCTATCAGCAATTCGCGGTCGCTCAGGCCAAAAAGGCGTTGTATAACAATATCGGGACGTACACGAGGTAACAGCTCGCACAAGAAATCGGCGTACTCATCAATGCTGAAAACCTTAAAGGGTTCGCGCTTGTATTTTACCCCCATTACCGAGCCCTCCACAATGTGCAGGTGATGGAATTTTACGAATTTAATTTGCGGAAAACGGTTGATCTCATCGGCGTATTTCAGCATCATATCATGCGTCTCCCATGGGAAACCAAATATGGTGTGCACGCAAATATCCAGTTTGCTGTTCTCAACCAGCTTCAAAGCTTTTACCAGTTCTTCATGGCTGCAGCCACGATTGATCTGCGACAGGGTATCATTATAAATAGACTCCATACCCATCTCCAGATCCACATCAAAACGGTCGGTATAGCTTTCGAGCAAAGCTACCTTTTCCATGTCGATACAATCCGGGCGGGTGCCTACACTCAATCCTACAATATCTTCGGTACCATAGCTCAAGGCCTCATCATACATCATTTTTAAATAATGTGCCGGGGCGTAAGTATTGGTATTGGGTTGAAAGTAAATAATGAATTTATCGGCCTTATTGCCTTTACGGGCACGTTCCATACCTTCTATTACCTGCTGGCGAACAGTGGGCGCGTTACGGCTTACCGATGGCGTAAAGGAATCTACATTACAATAAGTACAACCGCCATAGCCCTTGGAGCCATCACGATTGGGGCAGGTAAAACCACCGTCGACAATTACCTTAAACACCCGCTGCCCTTTATATTTATCGCGCAGCCACGGGCCATAATTGTTATAGCCCTTTTCCCATACTCCTGTTGTTGACTCTGTTACCTGCATTTGCGGCAAAGATACAGATTTTTTTAAGGCGCAGGAGTTCTGTTGTGAGGTTCTGAAATGACAGGAGGGCAGGATATGATGAATTTGCTTGTTGCTAAATAAATGCTCAACTTTAAATTCAGCATCTACCTATAAAATATGGCCCAAGTTTCGCACCCCTTCTGGGGGACAGTAAAATCTGATGCAGGTGGCGATACATCTGACATATCATTTCATCACCCCTTTTTCGGGCCTGGTAAAGTCAATGTCCTTTTAGGTAACCACCAGGTATTTTTAACAGATGAAGAACGCCGCTTAAACCCAGGGCAGTTTTATAAACCCAGTGGAATTAAACTTGACGAGACTATACTTAGTGAATTTGCAGATACCTACACCAAATTTATTGAACGTATTGATATAAACCTGGAATTGCTGCAACACGTTTTTTTCCGATTTTACAGGGAATGGCTGCTACCACAGTTACCCGAATTTTTTGATGAGTTTATCGTTATAGAAACCATTGAGAAACATAATAACTGTATTAAATCGCTTGCCCTCATCAGGGTGGAATCCGGCAAAAGTATAAGCTTGCGATTTGCATATCCCCTGTTTTGGGCGCCTTACCTTGATGTAGATTTTGTAAACGGTAAACTGGATAATATTGCCGGCGAAAAAATTAATGATAACTGGCTGCCTTAATAATCTTATCCAAAAAATGCTTTACCAAACCTGGAATTTACGCTGCATACCGTTTTTTAAGGAAGAAATAACAGAGGATGACCTGGGCAAAACCATCTATCCATCTATCAAGGAATTTCAGCAGACTGATATTTATACGCCGGAGCTAAGAACACTTTTGATAAGCTATGTAAGCAACTGTAAAGATATTGTAGCCACCACCTTAAAAAGATACAATCCATATCAGCAGCAATTTCACATGGGCCTCGCGTACTATACCGATGGCGAAATTATATTTAACAATTTCCTGATGGATTATATCCTACGTGACGACTTTGCTATTCCGGCGGCATGGCTGGAGCTTATTAAAAAGAAGGATTTCAAGGTAGATCCGTTCACGCTTGATTTCGATCTGATAACCAGCGGCAAAATTGATATATTTCAAACAGTAAATGAAACCTTTGATCAATTGCCAACCATACAAAAGGTCATGAAAATTTAAAACAGAAGTAATTTATTTATATCACAAACCTTAACCAATAAAATTATGAATGGAACAGTGCAATATCTTAACCCCGATGGCCTGATGAAAAACCCTGCTTTTTCGCAAGTGATCACTACGCAGGGAAACGGGAAAACAATTTATATAGGCGGACAAAACGCGGTGAACGCTGCCCGTGAAATTATAGGCAAAGGCAATCTTCAGGCCCAAACCGAGCAGGTAATGCAAAACATCCTCATCGCCCTTGACGCGAGTGGGGCCAGCTTTGAAAATGTGGTCAAATTATCTATACACATCGCGCAGGGGCAAAACCCGGTGGGGGCTTTCCAGGCATCGCAAAAGTTTCTGAATAACCTGGCAAATCCGCCGGTAATAACCGTATTGATAGTGGTCGGCTTTGCCAATCCCGACTTTTTGATTGAGATTGACCTGGTAGCCTTTGTTCCCGAATGATAGTATAGGTAGAGGTAATGGTTTGTCGCAATTTACCCCTGTAAATGTCATTTACAGGCATCACGCCGGGTTTAAATCCCCCCTACCTTTACTAAAAAAAACAATCAGTCATGGAAACTACACAATCACAACCTGCAACTAAAAACAGTAAAGCATCATTTATTACCGGTACCGTTATCAGTGTACTTTGTATATTATTCCTGCTATTTGACGCTATCGGTAAAATCGTACGTGAAAGCCATTCGTTAAGTGGTACAAAACAATTAGGCTGGCCCGAAACCGCCGTACAGCCCCTGGGCATTATTTTATTGATCTGCACAGTGCTGTACATTATCCCTAAAACCAAAGTATTAGGATCAGTTTTACTTACCGCTTATCTGGGTGGCGCTACCGCTACCATGATGCGTGTTGGCTTCCCGCTTTATTTCTCCATCATATTTGGCATACTGGTTTGGGTAGGCGCCTACCTCACCAATAGCAAACTGCGCGACCTGCTGCCATTGGTTAAATAAGTTAGCTAAAACGAGGATGTCACCCTGAGCGCCGTCGAAGGGGAGAACATAGGGGCTTACCCACCATGCTTCGACCGGGTAGCATGACAGCCATCAAAAGAGCCAGAGCCTTGTGCGATTCCTTCTCTCGGGAAGGGGAGGAAGGGGTTTATGGAACGGGATAATCATCGCGCGTAGAAACCCCTCCCTCCCATTGCACTAGCCCCTATGCGCCCCCTCCCGTGGGGAGGGAATTAAAAATGGTTTCTTAGCATTTTGTTTACAAAAGTGGGTTTACATGGTTTACACTTTTTAGGGTTAACATTTATTTATATAACTGAAAATCAATTTATTAAACCAAAATACCCACCAAATATGGTTAACCGTAATTTGTTTAGTATTACTTAAATGACATAATTAATACATAGAAACATTTCTATATATTAATATTTAATTTATCTTTGCATCGTACAATGATCATAGATTAATATGATCGACCGGAAATAATGGACAATAAAAAAATAGAGAAAATATCCCGTGCATTGAGCGACATCAACCGGATAGCTATTTTACAAGAATTTAAAAAAAAGAAGGACTGCCTGTATTGCGCCGAGGTAAATGACTTGTTGGACCTTACACAACCTTCCGTATCTCATCACCTCAAACAGTTGGTTGATGCCGAGTTATTACTGCCCCAAAAAGAGGGCCGCAACCTCAAATATGTCCTGAACCTGGAAGTACTTGACGACTATATAGCCTGTTTAAACAAACTGAAAGATTAGATCCCCCTGCAAAAAAACGGGGTTTAATTTTGACCTAATATATCGAAATATTTGAATATTTAAATACTAAAATCTATGAAAAAATCTATCTATATCATGGCCCTTGGGGCATTCGGCATTATCACTACCGAATTTGGGGTTATCGGAATACTGCCGATGCTGGTGAAGGAGTTTCATATCTCTATTGATACAGCGGGCTGGTTGTTAAGCGCTTTTGCCTTAACTGTTGCCCTGGCAGGCCCCTTCACCAATATGCTTACCGCAAAAATGAACCGCAAAACCATCATGTGCCTGGTTTTAGGGATCTTTGTAATATCCAACCTACTTTCGGCAATAGCTCCAAACTTTATGGTTCTGATGATAGCGCGTATTTTACCTGCGTTTTTACACCCGGTATTCTGGGCGGTATCTATGACCGCCGCTTCTAAACAAGCCGGACCAAAAGACGCGCCAAAAGCCATCGCTATAGTGATGGCTGGTTTGAGTGTAGCTACCGTATTGGGCGTACCATTAACTACTTATATAGCCGATTTGTTTAGCTGGCGGGCCTCATTCGTTCTATCAGCAGTGATCAATCTGTTGGCTTTTGGTGCCCTGGCCCTGTTTGTGCCATCTATGCCGGTTAACGAGGCTGAGGCAAGTCCGAAAAGCCAGGTACAGTTATTGGGCCGGTTACACATATGGGTAAAGCTGCTAACCGCTACCATTATACTGGCCGGTATGTTTGCTACCTATGGTTACCTGGCCGAATACCTGGATAAAGTTTCGCACATGAATGGCGTGCAGATCAGTGTAATGCTGCTGGTGTTTGGTGGTACAGGTATTATTGGCAACTGGCTTACCGGTATAGCGCTGAGCAAAAACATCATGGTAACCAGTCGCTTATTTTTATTGGCATTGGTGGTGATGCATGCGCTTGCCTACCAGTTTGGCGGCTTATTTATCCCGATGGTGATCATTTTATCGGTATGGGGTTTGGTACATACCGGGGGGTTTTTGGTGGCCAACTTGCTGGTTATCGATGGTATACACGGTACCGCTCTTGATTTTATCAATAGCCTGCTGCCATCTTTTTTCAATGCCGGTATTACCTTGGGCACATTATTAGGAGGCTTTGTTATTGCCCATTATGGCATCCACCAGGTGATCTGGATGACGATTCCCCTATTGTTACTGTCCTTTGGTTTAAGCTTTATTAAAGAAAACGCGAAACATAAAGTAATTGAAAAAGCAGCGGAAGAAGAAATAGTGGAACTGGAGTCTATTCCCGTTGCCGTTTGCGATTAATATTTTACTATAAATATAAAAGGGTCACAGGTGCATTGCCTGCGACCCTTTTTGTTTGCTCAGCTTAGCTGTTTGGGCTTTTGATTTTGAGCTGCAGATTCCACAACCTGCAGAAGCCGTAGCTGCCTTGTTTCCGGGCGCTTGGCCAGTACCAGCCATTGCAGGATCCGTTTTTTATCGGATCGGCTCAATCCTAAAAAGTATACTTTAGCTACAGGCTTCTTATCAAACTCCTTTTCCAGATCGGGCGGAATGATTAATTCTTCCACCTCATCCAGGATCGACCAGTAGCCGTTGCTTTTGGCAGTCTCGATACTATCCAACCCGGCTTTGGCCATCAGTCCTTCTTTAATAAACCTTTCTGCTTTCTCTTTATTGATCTTGCTCCATACGCTTTTGGGTTTCCGCTTGGTGAACGATTGCAGGTAGCTTTCTTCGTTAAATGACCGGGCCAGGCTATCGATCCAGCCGTAACAAAGCGCTTCTTCAACCGCCTCATCATGATTGATGCCCTTACCGCCCGCGTTCTTTTTGGAGCATATCACCCAGATGGTTTCGTTACTCTGGCAATTTTTATCCAGCCACTCCCGCCATTGCTGCCTGCTTTCGGGCAAAATTGTGTTTAATTCCTTTGCCATTGGGATTATGCCGTTTCAGCAGCACCCAGTATTTCCAGGTAATGCGGGTTGTACATGATACCCAACACATTGCCAAATGGGTCAATAACCGAGGCTGTTATAAAGCCAATGTCTCCCCGTTTGGTGATGGGTTCATATTCCTTAGCACCCATAGCTATCAGTTTTTTAAATACAGCCTCGATATCATCAACGTGCCAAAACGCGATGGCTCCCCCGGCACCAGTTGCAGCTGCCGCTTTGGGTGCGTATTTACGGTCGATAAAACCCAGCTCATGCTCGTAATCGCCGATGCGGAACTCGATGTAAGCAGGATTACCCGTGGGCGGGAAAGCAAAATAGGCGTCGATGCCCAGGAGTTCGGCATACCATTTTTTCGCGGCGGTCAGGTCGTCGGCAAAAAAACAGGTGGTAGCAAGCCCCCTTAATGTTTGTGTTGCAGTCATTTGATGTGTTTTAAGGTTAATAATAACCAAAGCTAAAAAAGCAAACGGCAACACCGCTTTAGCAGCGTAGTTTATTGATCTTTGACTGAAAAAAGTTGCTTTACGCATATTATCAGGTAATAAATACCTGTTATTATGCTGCCTGGTACAGATTATAAACAGATGTATCCTCCTCACCATCATCACTGATGCAAAATTCTATATAGCCCCCGGCTGGCTGGGATGTGAAGTAAGCATCAATACCCAACAGCTCCGCATAACATTTAGACGCTGCCACATCATCCGCTAAAAAGCGGGCGTTGGCGAGTGTTGTTAATGTATGTTTTGCAGCCATTTTGTTGGTTATTGATTTATTAATAACCAAAGTTAAAACCAGCTACTGACAGCCCTATGTCAACAGGGTTTTACTTTATTTTGTGCAGCGTAAACTTTATATTAGATTGCCAATCAATAAGCCTAAAAGACAAAGATGTTAGACTTTTATTTAATAGATGATCATCAGGCGAAGCCCAATTATCCAGAACAAAAAGACCTTCAATTTATTGGGGAGCTGGATGATCAAACATTTAACAGATTAAAAAACAAAAAAATCATAGCAGATCGCTTTGATTATTATTCGGATTTCAGATGGAATACCGCTTTAATCAAACAAATGTGTGAAACTATTCAGCAAAAACAATTACAAACCGACACTGATGTAAAACAGCTGCTCTCATTACTTGGTATCGCCGGAGAAAATCAAAGTGGATTAATTGCTTATGGGGATTGAAAGTCGGTTATCAGTAAGCGGAATAATATCAACACTAACAGGGCAATGGACAAACAAACATTTATAGCACATTTTAAACTTTTACTAACGCATCTAAAGGATTGGACCTCGCAGAATTGCTTCAATGAGCTATCCGATAATTATGCTTTTACTTTAGAACCAAGCGAACGGACCGACAGTGATCATTTGAGTGATGTCGAGAATATGTATTTAAAAGTTTGGAACAAACTTCAGGGTAAACAAATTTCATTTGAAGAGGTTATAAATCTATTTTATCAGAATGGTAAAACTCCTAAGTGGGTAGACTGTAGTATTTATTATTCAACACCTAATATTACTGTTGTTGATTTACTTTTCAGTAGGCAATTTAAAGATGAAAGTGAAATTTATTACATGGAACGGGGAACCGGTCCGTTTAAGGCTCTTGTCTCAATCCCCCCAGATCATTTAAAAGTTATGAAAGGCGATAAATTTGATGTCAATTGGAAGAAACGTTTAGATGATAGCAAAGGAATACTAAAAACACACAACTTATAATCCCTTTAAAACCCATTTTCATCCAACCAGTTACGGCACCAGTCGAACCATTTATTTTTGCTTTTGGGGTTATCTAACCCAAACCCGTGACCACCGGCCTGAAAAATGTGCATTTCGCTGGGCACTTTGGCATTCAGCAGGGCATTATAAAACAGCAGACTATTTTTTACGGGTACCACATCATCATCTGCCGCATGTACCAGGAAGGTTGGCGGTGTGTTGCCGGTAACATGCTTATCATTACTAAAAAAGTTCAATGTAGCGGCAGGCGCATTTTTACCTATCAGGGTTTCGCGGGTGCCGCTGGCTATACTCAGGTCAAATACAATAACCGGGTATATCAGCAGCATAAAATCGGGGCGCAGGTTTATTTTGCCCTTATTTTCAATTACCGGCTTATCGAAATGCGTCCCAGCCGTAGAAGCCAGGTGCCCACCGGCCGAAATACCCATAAAACCTATTTTATGCGGGTCGATACCCCATTCGACCGCTCGTTGACGTACAATCATCATGGCCTTTTGCGCATCCTGCAGGGGGCCTATGCTTTTATCAACCATAATGGTATCATTGGGCAAACGGTATTTTAATACAAAGGCGGCGACACCTATTTTGTTAAACTCCCTCGCAACCTTCACACATTCATCAATTGCCAAAACAGAGTAGCCGCCGCCCGGACAAATGATCACCGCTACACCAGTTGCCCTGTTTTTCTCCGGAAAATAACCAGTGAGGTTGGGGTCCGTCACATTGCTGATCAGGCCTGAGCTATCCCTTTGTTCCATGAAGCTTGCAGGCGCTTTTCTGGAGTTGGGGATATCTTTCCCATACAAGGGAATTACCTGACCCTGCCCATAGGCATGACCAATAAATAGCACAAAAATGACGAATAGGATGGCTTTCTTCACTGTCCCTGAATTTGTTTGTTTTTATAAAATGACCAATACCGGTTTAATATTATAATTTCATTGGGAGGGGATGTGTGCAGAAATGCTCAATTTCTAAGCGCATTTTCTTAAGCTCAGCGGCTGTACACCATGTGCCGATTTAAACGCACGGCAAAAGGCGCTCACATTTTCAAATCCGCATAACCAGGTTATTTCGTGTACGGGTTTATTGGTCAACCGTAATAGTTCGGCGGCACGCTCAAGCTTTAGCCGGATGAGGTATTGATGGGGTGTTATCTGAAAAACTGCTTTAAATTGCATTACCAGTTGCGATACCGACAGGCAGGCAGCACTGCTTAACATATCCAGATCTGGATTATCCATGTACGAAGAATGCAGCACGTCCTTGGCAATGCATAAGCGCTTGTACACTTCTTTTTGCGTACTTGCTTTAAGGGCATTTACCTTACCGGCATGTTTTGCCTCGGCTTTATGGGTTTGGATGAGATGTCGCAGCAAAAATACCAGGCGTTCGTCCATCAGTGTATTATTGTAACCTTCGGATTCTAATTCGCTTATCAAGCCAAACAATTGCACCTGTAATTCAAGGTCGATATGACTTAGGTTCTGGAAAAACTCAAGTGTATTTTTATCATGGTTAAAAGGATCATCCAATGATATTTCGGTTCCATGCAGCGCATCATAAAATACCGACGACGCAAATTCCTTCTTAAAAAAGACCGACAGGCACCTTACGCTTTCATGAGTATCAATATGGCAGGAATAATTTTGATCGTCGTTCAGTATCAGGAATTGCCCGGGCCTTATGGCTACCTTTCGGTTACTGATACCATACCATTCCTCGCTACTGAGTACTGTTTTGAAAGACAGACAACCCACATGATTATCACAATGGCAATAACTGCTCAGCGCGTTAAAAACGATATTATGTTTTTTGAACTTGCTGAAATGCAACTGCTCATCAAAATCCGGTTTGGTATGATCTGGCAAACTGGTAAAATACATATAGGTAAAATGTAACGTTCATGCAAGATAACGATTATGCTTTAAATACTGAGCAACCTGCTTGGGCCAAAGCCTGAATTTATTATGCATGCATAGCATTCACTTCAAAACAATTGCTAAATTTGTGTTGACCAATTATCTATTTTCATGGAAAACACAGCTCCATATCAATCCCGGTACAAGATCCGTTTTGTAACAGCGGCTTCGTTGTTTGACGGGCATGATGCCACTATCAACATCATGCGCCGTATACTGCAAAGCAGCGGTGCCGAGGTGATACATCTGGGCCATAACCGATCGGTTGACGAGGTGGTGAACTGTGCCATACAGGAGGATGTACAGGGCATAGCGCTTACCAGTTACCAGGGCGGTCACCTGGAATATTTTAAATATATGCATGATCTGCTGGCCGAACGCGGCGCGGGTCATATCAAAATATTTGGCGGTGGCGGCGGGGTGTTCCTGCCGCAGGAGATCGAAGAACTGCAGGCTTATGGCATCAGTCGTATCTACTCGCCTGATGATGGCCGTACCATGGGTTTACAGGGCATGATCAATGATATGCTGCAGCAATGCGATTTCCCAACGGTTACCCACCTCAACGGCGAAATGGACCAGCTGCCCGAAAAAGATCCCGGCGCTATTGCCAGGCTGATCAGTATGGCGGAGAACGGAAAACACGCCGCCGATTACGAGGATCGTGTTGCGAGTTATGGGCAACAGGCAACCCGCAACCCGTCACCTGTTCTTGGCATCACCGGCACCGGTGGTTCGGGTAAATCGTCGTTAGTAGATGAAATTGTGCGTCGTTTTTTGATGGCTACGGATAAAACGCTGGCTATTATTTCGGTGGATCCCTCCAAACGAAAAACCGGTGGGGCACTCCTGGGCGATCGTATCCGCATGAATGCGATCAATAATCCACGGGTATACATGCGTTCACTCGCTACACGCCAGGCTAACCTGGCCTTATCCAAACATGTGCAGGAGAGCATTGACATTTGCAAAGCGGCAGGTTTTGATCTGATCATTGTAGAAACCTCGGGCATTGGCCAGTCGGACACCATGATCACCGATTACTGCGATGTGTCCCTCTATGTGATGACCCCGGAATTTGGTGCAGCCACCCAATTGGAAAAGATAGACATGCTGGATTTTGCCGACCTGGTGGCCCTTAACAAATATGATAAACGCGGCGCCCTGGATGCCATCCGCGATGTACGAAAGCAGTATAAACGAAACCACCAACTATTTAATGCCAAGGATGATGACCTGCCTGTATATGGCACCATGGCTTCGCAGTTTAATGATCCGGGGATGAATACCCTGTTTGCCGCGGTGATGAAAACGATCAAGGCTAAAACCGGGGTTGACCTGCTTTCAGGTGCGGGGAGCGGGTTGCCAGTGCCGGGTGCGGAAGAGTCAGAAAAAATTTACATCATCCCGCCCGATCGTAACCGATATCTGGCCGAAATTGCCGAAAGCAGCAAAGCTTATGACGATTGGGTAAATGAACAATGCAAGGTTGCCCAACAGTTATTCCAGGTAAAGGGGGTGATCGAGCTCGGTCAGACATTGGAGCAAGGAACAAGGAGTAAGGACAAAAACCAACAGGGCAAAGTTTCCTCCTTTGGAGAGGGTTTAGGCGAGGTGTTTGCTCATTTGGAAGCTCAGCTTCATCCCGAATGTAAACGACTGCTTAAAGAATGGCCCGAAACGGTTAAAAAATACAAGGCCGAAAACTTCATCTATAAAGTGCGCGATAAGGAGATTAAGCAACCTTTATACTATACATCATTGTCGCAATTGCAAATCCCCAAGATCGCTTTGCCCCGTTATGAGGCTTGGGGCGATGTATTACGGTGGCTGCTAACCGAAAATGTACCCGGCGAATTCCCATACGCGGCAGGTGTATTCCCGCTGAAACGCGAGGGCGAGGACCCTACCCGCATGTTTGCAGGCGAGGGCGGCCCCGAACGTACCAATAAGCGCTTTCATTATGTATCGCTTGGTCAGCCAGCACACCGCTTATCTACCGCTTTTGATTCCGTTACCCTGTATGGCGAAGACCCGCATACCCGGCCAGATATTTATGGCAAAATAGGCAACTCTGGCGTAAGCATTGCCACATTGGATGATGCCAAAAAACTGTACTCAGGCTTTGATCTTTGCGCGGCATCTACCTCAGTATCCATGACCATCAACGGACCGGCCCCCATGCTGCTCGGCTTTTTTATGAACGCCGCCATTGACCAGCAATGCGAAAAATATATCAAAGAACATGGTTTAGAACATCTGGTAGAAGCCAAATTTAAAGAGCTGTATGATGATAAGGGGTTGGAAAGACCGGGATATAAAACCCTCACCCCAACCCTCTCCAGAGGTGAGGCTCTTTTACCTCCCGGCAATAATGGCCTCGGCCTCCTGCTGCTGGGCCTTACCGGCGACCAGGTGCTGCCTGCCGATGTTTATGAAAAAATAAAAGCCTACGCTATTTCTACCGTTCGTGGTACGGTACAGGCCGATATATTAAAGGAGGACCAGGCGCAGAATACCTGTATTTTCTCAACAGAATTTGCCCTGCGCATGATGGGCGATATGCAGCAGTATTTTATCAGGGAAAAAGTGCGCAACTTTTACTCGGTGTCTATATCGGGCTATCATATTGCCGAAGCCGGGGCCAATCCTATTACGCAATTGGCCTTCACCCTGTCTAATGGATTCACTTACGTAGAATATTACCTGAGCCGGGGTATGCATATTGATGATTTCGCGCCCAACCTGTCGTTCTTTTTCAGTAATGGTATCGATCCGGAATATTCGGTGATCGGTCGTGTGGCCAGGCGCATCTGGGCAAAGGCCATTAAAAATAAATACAAGGGGAACGATCGTTCGCAAAAGCTTAAATACCACATCCAAACCAGCGGACGGTCATTGCATGCCCAGGAGATCGATTTTAATGATATCCGCACTACGTTACAGGCACTTTATGCCATTTATGATAACTGCAACTCGCTGCATACCAACGCTTATGACGAGGCCGTTACTACCCCTACCGAAGAATCAGTTAGGCGGGCCATGGCTATACAACTCATCATCAACCGGGAACTCGGCCTGGCTAAAAATGAAAATCCTATTCAAGGCGCTTTCATCATAGAGGAACTTACCGATCTGGTGGAACAAGCTGTGTTGACCGAATTTAAGGCCATTAATGAACGTGGTGGCGTGTTAGGCGCTATGGAAACCATGTACCAGCGCGGCAAGATCCAGGAAGAATCATTGTATTATGAAACCCTGAAACACAACGGCGAATATCCCATCATTGGGGTTAATACTTTTCTGAACAAAAAAGGATCGCCTACTATAGTACCTGCCGAAGTGATCCGTGCGACTGAGGATGAAAAGCAATATCAGATAGAAGCCCTGCACTCCTTTCAGCAGCGTAACCAGGACCGCATTCCGGAACTGCTTAAAGCCTTGCAGCATGCTGCCATTGCCGGCGACAATATTTTTGAAAGCCTGATGGAGGCCTGCAAATATTGCTCACTCGGACAGATCAGCCACGCTTTGTATGAGGTTGGAGGACAGTACCGGAGGAATATGTAGGACTGAGCTTAAAATTTCAAAAACCTATTTTTATCCTGCTATCCTAATCCTATCTTAGAAACATGAAATCCGTACCTTATCTCATTCTGACAATCTTATTTGTACTACTGATCGGTACCAATAGCAAAGCACAAAATAAAAACGCCCAATTTCCACCCGAAAAATTCTCTGTTGTTGAAGCAAAACTTCAAAACGGTAAACCTGTTGTGGGATCGGTAAACATGGCATACAAAAATTATGATAAAAAAGCTCAATACCCCTGGTGTCTAACTATCAATATAGCGTTGGAGCTAAAAAACGTCAGTAAAAATGGCTTGCCCATCAAGGCAGAATCAGATATAGCCAATAAATTCGAGGATCAGCTTCTTGCCGAAATAAAAAAACTTGCTACAGCACATTATATAGGTCATTTATATAACGACAGCTTTTTGGACATCTATATTTATCTTGACGATCCTAAAAAAGCAGCTAACTATCTTCAATCACAGGTTAATAAGAAAGGTATAACCCGCGGTTTCGCGTATAAGATAGAACAGGACCCTCATTGGTCTACAGTTCAGCATCTGCTTAAATAACTTTACTTTAATTCACTTACTGCCTTATTAATAGTAAGCCCGGTGTTACCGGGCTTTTAAAACTTTTGGTAATACTATTATGCAGTTTGCGGGCATACTACCGCAGGGCACAGCATGCCCGCAGGAAACACGCAAGGACGGGTTGGGCAACATCCATCGCATACCGGCAAATGGCCAATTCCAGGTCCGGCACCCATAATTTTTCCCATTTGGTTTCTTGAAAGCGCACCCGTTGCACCAAGCTCTAAAGCTTTTAGTTGTAATTTTTTCATAAGAATGTTTTTTTAGTGGTTAAAAATCAAGCATATATATCAAATATAATTATTATATATAATAATTAATATCTGGTTTCATGAAAAGAATTCCCATTTTTAAAACGAATGCAAAATGATTAAACGTGGCATAAGAAACTTAAATTTGCCCTATGCAAGCCAACCATCAGGAAGATAAAATTTTTACCAAAATACCTGCCGACCAGCTTACCGGTCGCGACCGTACATATGAAAATTGCAGGTTTATCAACTGTGATCTTTCCTATGCCAATCTATACAGTATGGTTTTTATCGATTGTACATTTCAGGATTGCAACCTGTCGTTAGTTGATGTAAGCAACACCGGTTTTCAAAATATTACCTTTAAACATTGCAAGTTAAGCGGTGTAAATTTTAGCAAAGCCCGCGATTTTTTATTCGAGGCTCATTTTGAGCATTGCATCCTGGATAATGCCGTTTTTTACCAAAAGAAAAACAAAAAAGCAAAATTCAACGAATGCTCCATGGTGGAAACCGATTTGACCGAATGCGACCTTACCGATGCCAAATTGATTAATTGCAACCAGAACAGGGCATTTTTTAGTCGTACCATATTAAAAGGGGCCGATCTGCGCAGCTCTTATAATTTTATGATCGACCCGGATGATAATATGATCAAAAAGGCGCAATTCTCTTTACACGGACTGCCGGGCCTGTTGGGCAAATACGATATTAAAATAGAAGGCTAAGATCAGACAGGTAACTCCGCTTTATCTTTTTTTGCAGCACTGAGGTAACTATAACCCGCTATTAAAGTGCCTAACAGGGTACATATTAAAGTGTATCCTATGGTCATCAAAATACTCCTGGCATTAAAATATATTTTAGTGATATACATATCCCTGATATCCCCTAATCCCCAGATATCAATAAAGCCTATTATCCTTCCTGCTATATCAGCACTTATATATACGCAGATGAGGAAAATGGCTGTATTTTTCAGTACCTCGGTATTGATCAATGGTTGCCCTGTTCTTTTCAGGTACTTAAACGCGGCAATAGAACTTATCAGCAATGCAATTACCAGGTTAACTATAGGTATCAGCATCAGCAAATGCATTTTTTGCAGCGTTTCATAAAATCGCCCGTATATTAAATTGGTGATCTGAGAATTAAGCTGATAAAACGCGATGAGAATAATACTGGTTTTAGCCATATACCATACTTTGAGACTTTGCCCCAAACTGATATTTGCCCGGTATTGGCACAATAAAAAATAGGTTAATAATATTGGAAAAATAAAAAAATTCGGATAATCTGCCTTTCTGAAAACCCCCGCTCCTACCAGGATCATATCCAAAATAAACCACAGGGAGTTAAATATCCACGCGGTGATCTCCAGGCCACGACTTCTCCTCTGCCTCGCAAGGATCACAACAGAAAATATCAGACCAAGCAACAGGATGAGTAAAAGGATGCCCCCTATAATAAAAATGACGATGGTAGCTTCTAAGGATAATGAATACATGTTAAGGTTTCTGTTTAAACTATTATAATAAATTAAAACACGATATTGTTTGCCGGTATTGGAAATACGTTTGTAAAAGTAATTGTTGAGCGAATAATTCTCAGGGCGTTTACAATTTCCGTAAAATTAATGGGTTATAAATTATGAAGAATCTCATCCTGCTGTTTAGTGTTTTATGTATCTCTGTCGCATCAAAAGCACAGGATGTCAAAACCATCTGCAATAATATCAACACTTTAAATACGGCTATTTTAAACGGCTCTATAAAAAGACAGGATGCAGCCGCCCAATTCAAACCATTAATAGAGCAACTTAAAAAAGTCGCTGATAAATCATCATCATCTGGCTGGACGTTCCCACTCAAAGGCTATAAAAGCAATGCCATAGGCGGAACCAACGGCAACGGATACTCCGACAAGGGCTATCACTACCTGGATGGCAATAAACACGCGGCACACCCTGCCCATGATATTTTTATAAACGATCGTAACCAGGACTGCCTCGATGATCGCACCCATCAACCGGTTGATGTATTGGCGGTGGGCGATGGCATTGTAATAGCCTGCATTAACGAATGGGCACCATCAAGCAACCTCCGTGGTGGTAAATTCATCTGGGTATATCATCCGGCACAAAACATTTTTACCTATTACGCTCATAACCAGGTCATTTTTGTAAAACCCGGCGACGAGGTAAAACAGGGTCAAAAGATTGCCGAGGTGGGTCGTACAGGTTATAATGCCTACAAAAAACGGTCACCCACACACCTGCATTTTTCGGCGTTTCATTTAGTGGATGATCTACCTGTACCCTATAACCCTTATTTACAATTGAAAAAAGCCAAAACCATATGAAAGCTTTCATCCTGCTGCTGAGTTTATTTTTTATAGGTATAGCCAAACCAGATCATGTTTCAAGCCGTTTTAAAGCCCCTGCAGGTTTTCAACAAGTAATTGCATCGCCGGGTAGTTTTGGAGCCTGGCTACAGGCGCTTGCACTTAAACCGACAGGTACACCCGCGCGTACTTATAAAGGCGATATTGCCCGCACCAACCTGTATACCGCAGCCATTGTAGATATGAGCGTAGGTACACAGGACCTGCAGCAATGTGCTGATGCCGTAATGCGCCTGCGCAGCGAATATCTTTATCAGCAAAAGAACTATAAGGCCATCACCTTTAACTTCACCAGCGGTTTCAAATGCGATTTTGTGCACTATGCCGATGGTTACCGCTACAGCAACGAGCATTGGGCGTTGAAAGCCAAAAAGGACTACAGCTACCCCAACTTCCTGCGTTATATGAACCTGATTTTCAGCTATGCGGGTACTTTGTCGCTACAAAAAGAACTCAAAAAAGTAAGCGATCCCAATGAACTTAAAGCGGGTGATGTTTTTATCAGGGGTGGTTCGCCAGGACATTGTTTTATTGTGCTGAACGTGGCAGAAGATGCCCGCCACCACAAAAAATTCCTGCTGGCGCAAAGTTTTATGCCTGCACAAAATATCCAGGTGCTCCAGGAAAACGGCGACCCCTGGTTCAGTCTTGATAAAAAAAGTGGTATCCCTTATGGCGAACTCATCAGCCAGGAATATTTGAAACGCTTTGATTAATATTCATCGCCAAAAAACTTTTTAAACCTTAAATTTTAACAAATTACGTGTCGAAAACAGGCTAAAAACGTTTCAAAAACGATCGGAAAATATCGATTTTAACAAATTTTAGCTCTGTTTTTACCCGTTTTGAAAACTTTAAAAAGTTTTCAAAATTAATGGTCAAATAACCACATACCCAACAGCTGTTTTTGGACTGCTTTGTCTTAAACCAAACAGCCCGGGTATCTTGGGACGAAGCCGGGCTGTTTAGATTTATATAAATACACCAAATTTTTGGGTGAATATTAAAGCACCTAAATCAATTGTCATCCTGAGCGGAGCGAAGGATCTATTCTGCCTATGAAAAGTTCAACAATAGATGCTTCGTTCCTCAGCATGACAATTGGATGTTTTCCTCACCCTCTTTCCGCCGCAGGCGAAGAGAGGGCCGTCCAGCGTAGCGCAAATGGGGTGCGTCGTCTACAGCCTGCTCTTTACCTCTTCTCTACCTTATCATAAAATCCGCCGAAAGTATTTGCCCTTACGCCTTCCTCCTTAAAAAAGTCGCCGGGGAAACCGAGTTCTATGGCGCTGGCATCGTTCAGTCTTTTTAATTGGTCATCGTTTAGGGCAACCTCTACCGTTTTCAGGTTATCCAGTAGTTGATCAACCTTGGTGGCACCTACTATCGGGATGCAGGAAAAACCTTGCTGACGGGTCCAGTTGAGCGCCACATGGCTTTCTGATACGCCCAGCTCCTGAGCAATTTCTACCACCACTTTGGTTATGGCTTCGGCACGACTATTCAAACGTTTGCTTTCGGGCTTGATGCGGCCCTTGTCGCCCCGCAGGTATTTGCCTGTCAACGCGCCACCGGCTAAAGGTGCCCATGGCGTAACCGTCATGCCAAAATGTTTGGCCATCGGTATCAGTTCGCGCTCGGCGGTGCGGGCCAGCAGGCTGTACTCTACCTGTAAAGCGATAAACTGACTCCAGCCCATCAGTTCGGCCAGGGTATTGCCTTTGGCTACCACCCAGGCCGGTGTATCGCTGATGGCAGCGTAGTTTATTTTGCCTTGTTTAATCAAGTCGTCCATGCCGCGTAATACCTCGTCTATAGGTGTAATATCGTCCCAGATGTGCAGGTAAAGCACATCAATAAAATCGGTTTTCAGTCGCTTCAGGCTTTCCTCTACGCTGCGCATCATGTTTTTACGGCTATTGCCCGATGCATTGGGGTTGGTGGTATTATCTTTAAGCGTATACTTGGTAGCCAGCACAAAGTAATCGCGGTCGTGATGGCTCATATAATCACCAATGATCTTTTCGCTGGTGCCCAGTTTGTAAATATTGGCTGTATCCAAAAAGTTGCCGCCGGCATTGGCGTAGGCATCCATAATGGCAAAGCTGGTGTCTTTATCAGCACCCCAGCCGGCTTCGGTGCCAAACCCCATGGTGCCCAAACATAATTCTGAAACTTTAAGGCCCGAACGGCCCAGTAATTTGTAATTCATGGTGTGTATTTTTATTCGTTTTTATTAACGCCGAAACGACTCACCCCGCCTGCGGCGAAGTTTCCCCACCCGTCATTGCGAGGAGGAACGACGTGGCAATCCCCTGCTTACAGAGCGGCTCTGCCCATCGGGGATTGCCACGCTGCGCTCGCAATGACGCGTTTTTTATCATTTTTCAAATTCCTTCTTTCCGCCGCAGGCGAAGAGAGGGATGGCGAGCGAAGCAACGCCAGGGTAAATCGTCTCCCGCGCTTTAAATATCGCTTTAATATTACAACAAACAATAAGCGATGCCGACTTGTACTTTAAATATAAATCTATTGCCATGAAGATCATCACCCTACATAAACCCATCAAAATACAGGAGCTGCACGACCTGTTGCTGCAAAAACTTAACCCGCTTTTTCATGAACGCAGGCAAAGCGATATTGATTTTACTGTCGAACAAAAAAACGGCTCCATCGAAATAAACGGACCTAAAGTATACGAAGGTTTCCTGTTCAACCTCACCATAAATGGCACCGAGCTATGGATAACCCGGTCTGAACATTATGTAGATGATGTAAATTCATTAACTATTGAATCGATACTGAATGATCTGTTCAATGATTTATCGGGCGAGAATGGCACCGACCTGGTACAGGAAGGCTAAAAAGAATTGAAATATAATTTTTAGATTTAACAGAAAATCTGCCTGTTATGCCTAAAAGTTATTACCTGTTCATCGTATTTTTATTTGCAGCCTTTACTGCCCGGGCCCAAAAGGTGCCTGATGCCAAAGGTTACCCCGTTATCATCAACCGCGATACGCTATTTACATTTTATACTGGCCAGGGCTTGTTTGAACCTGCGGAGCGGGCCGAAGTGGTTACCAAACGTATAGAGGCACTGGTTAACCGCATCGATTTTAATGCCGATTCGCTCACGTTAAAAAACGACACCTCGGTTTCGGTGATCGCCTATAATTCGCAAATTATCCTGGCTATTAACAATAAGGATGCTACCTATTCTGAGCTTAACCGCCCGCAGCTGGCAGCCAGTTACCTGGCCATTTTGAAAAAGAAACTGGGTAATTATTTTACTAACAGCAGCACCAAACAGGTGGTTATCAATATCCTGGAAGCGGTAGCGGTGGTACTGCTGCTTATTGTTTTAATATGGGCACTTAACAAAGGTTCGCGCTGGGTAAAACTCAAAACTTTAAAAGCCTGGGAAAACCGGATGGATAAACTGGCGGCACAAGGCGCCCCCGTTGCCTACGCCAAACGTTTATTGCCACTGGTTACCGGCCTGCTGCGCATCGGGCGTTTTATACTCATCATTTTGCTGGTTTACCTGGCGCTGCCGGTGTTGTTTTTTATTTTTCCGGCGTCAAAACCTATCGCGGTGCAGCTGCTCAGCTATATTGTTGATCCTTTTAAAAGTATTGTACTATCCATTGTGCATTACATCCCCAACCTGCTTACCATCGTGGTGATTTATGTGGTTACCCGGTACATCGTTAAGCTGGTGAAATTCATAGCCAACGAAATTGCGCAGGGCGCCATTACCATCAACGGTTTTTACCCTGAATGGGCCATGCCCACTTATAATATTATCCGGGTACTGTTGTTCGCGTTTATGTTTGTGGTGATATTTCCCTATCTGCCGGGATCGGACTCGAAAGTATTTCAGGGGGTTACCGTATTTCTGGGCATCCTGTTTTCGCTGGGTTCATCATCGGCCATATCCAATATGGTATCGGGCATTGTGCTCACCTATATGCGCCCCTATAAAATTGGCGACCGTATTAAAGTGGGCGATGTAACCGGCGATGTGGTGGAGAAAAACCTGCTGGTAACCCGTTTGCGTACCATTAAAAATGAGGATATCACCATACCCAACGCTACCATACTAAGCGGGCATACCACCAATTACAGCACTGTAGCAAAAACCATGGGACTGATACTCAACACTACCATAACCATTGGTTACGATGTGCCCTGGCAAACGGTGCACAACCTGCTTATCGGCGCGGCCGAAGCTACAGAAGGGATTCTCCTTACCGATCATCAACCCTTTGTATTGCAAACCGGACTGAATGATTTTAACGTGGCTTATCAGCTCAACGCTTATACCGAACTATCCAATCAAATGGCGGTGATCTATTCCCGGCTGCACCAGAATATACAGGATAAGTTTAATGAAGCCGGGGTCGAGATCATGTCGCCAAATTACTTCGCGCTGCGCGATGGTAACCATATCCAGATTCCGGATGGTTATGTACCGGAAGGGTATAGTAAGCCGGGGTTTAAGGTACAGGGAGAGAAAAATTAATAAGAAAGCTTGTCATACTGAGGCACGAAGTATCTACTGTTGAACTTTTCAAATATTAAATAGATCCTTCACTCCGTTCAGGATGACAAAAATGATTATCGAATATAAAAAATCGCCCCTTGCGCTCGTTTGCAACGAGTGCTTAATGCGGGTTAGCGTTTTAAACGCTATGGCGATGCAATCGCCAGTCCATAATAAGCACTCGTTGCAAACGAGCGCAAGTAGATTTAAAACCACAACCTCAAAAAGTTTGTCATGCTGAACGCAGTGAAGCATCTATTAACCGATATGCATGGTTCTATAACAGATCCTTCGCTACTCTCAGGATGACAAAATTTTAGTATACTCATTCAAACAAAAGAGGCACCCAATTGGGTGCCTCTTTTAATATTTTCTGATAAGGAAAATTATCCGTTTATCCAGCTGAATTTGTATTCCAGCATGGGGTTTTTCATGCGTTCGGCAACACGCAGCAGGCGCGATGGCAGGTTCATGATATAATCGCGGGCTTTTTCGCCGGCTTCATTCAGATCGATAGTGCTTTCAATATGCCAGTCTTCGATCAGCTCTTTCAGTATATCCACATAATCAATAGCGGTATATATACCCAGGCGTTGCGCGGCATCGGTAAAGTGACCAAACGTTTGACCAACTTTTAAACCTACCTCACGCAGGAAGTGAGCAGGCATCACGATCTTTTTGCGCATCATGTCCTCAAAAGCGATCATGGCTTCGCTCGGATCAACCTCAAATATTTTTTCGATAAAGTATTTATAAGCTTTGGCGTGGCGGGCTTCATCGCCGGCAATGGTACCACACATTTTTGACAGCAGGGTATCACCATCCTTTTTAGCCTGTGAGGCTACACGTCTGTGCGATACGTTTGTCGCCAGTTCCTGAAACGAGGTGTATATAAAGTTACGGTACGGATCGGTTCCGGTACCGATATCAAAACCATCGGCAATCAGGTACTGGGTAGATACCTCCATCATGCGCATATTAACCCGGCCAGATAGATAAAGGTATTTGTTGAGCAGATCGCCATGACGATTTTCTTCGGCTGTCCAGTGGCGGGTCCATTTCATCCAGCCGCCTTCTTCGTCTTTGGATACACCTTCAACCATGGTAAGCCATGACTCATAAGTAGGCAGGGCCTCCTCGGTAATGGTGTCGCCAATTAAAACGGCTATCAGGTCGTAACTTAAACCCTGGGCGCTTTCCTGTAGTTCCTTTATCTCACTAAAAAATGAATCTCTTGTAGAGTCGGGTAAAAAATCAGATGGTTGCCAGATATGATCAACAGGTTTCAAATATTCGAACATCTTCTCGAGCATATATTTTTCAATATGCTCCATAACCTCCCGACGTTTTTCTTCAAAAAATTTCATAACAGTATATTACCTGGCAAAGGTAATCAATAAATGAATAATTATGTTAAATGATTTTTGGGAACAAGGATTGTTTTGGAGTAAAGATTTTGGGAACCAGGAGCAAGGACTTTTTCTTTGCGCCTTAATCTTTGTTCCTGTTATACATAAGGAGATGCCGCAGACGACTCACCCCGACATCGCTGCGCTCGTCCCCCCCTCTCTGCTTCGCGCATAGAGGGGGGGAACAATTATTGAATTAATGATTTAGCGAATTAGTGATTTATTTTCCCGTCAGCAGATAAGCTTCGGTTGAAAGCAGACAGAACGAAGGTGGGCGGTGCGGTTGCGGGGCATAGCAAGTTTTTGCTGAAGGGAGAGAAAGAGGGAACGAAGTAGGGCAAAATAATTGCAGCCCTGGTTCTGTCCGCTTTGCAGGATAAAGGCCTGCAGCCAAGAAGCATTTCTGCTGAAAGCCCTTTGGTTACTTTGTGGCTACAAAGTAACTGGCCGTCCCGCGGCCAAGAGCGGGTATGCGCCATGTCTAATCGGCGAATAGATCCTTCACTCCGCTCAGGATGACAAACAAATTAAAACTCTGTCCTTTACCTTACAACCCCAATAGCCTCTTTCATACAAACCGGCAACGTACTTAAAGCTGGTTTGCCGGTAAACAGGGAGAATGCCCCGTTATAATCCCAAAGCATACCGGGAATGTTTAGTCGTTTAAGGGCGGCCCGCATGGCTTTGATATAGCGGCAGCGACTGTCCAGGTCGGCATATTTGTTATAAACACCGTATTCGCCGCATAGTATGGGGACATCGTATTTATTGGCCCATGTTTTAGCAATTTGTAACTTATCGTTAATGGATTGCTCGTTACCATCTTTATTGTACTTGTTATAATTGAGTTCGCCGGCAGTTCCACGGGCTTTTGGGCTCAGGGCTGGAAAATTTTCCGCACTATAAGGAAATGATACCCCGGTTGTTGCTACCTGATCGCCCACCCATGCTGCACCCTGGTGCGTAAAAAGAAAGGGTTCATAAAAATGAAAGGTATAAATGATGTTCTCGTCGGCCAGGCGAACAAAACGGCTCAATTCATAAATACTGTTGTAGTTAGATGCACCAATGATGAGGGTGTGCTTTTTATCAATTTTGCGAATGGCGGTTACTATGTTGTAGGCCGCGTCTTTCCACACTTTGGGGTCAATTCTGGGCGGTTCGTTATACAGTTCAAAAAAAACATCGTCAGCGTTGGTATGGATATAACGTTTTATCACTTTTAACCAGTGATTAATAATTATAGGTGTTTCCACCAAATAATTGGTATCATTTAACTTTCCGTAATGGTAATCAATTACCAGTTTAAATCCATACTCGTGACATTGTTTCACCACCTGGTCAATCTGGTGAAACACTTTTTCATCGGGTATATGCTGCTCTTTAAACCAGCTAAAAGCAACGGGTAACCTGATGCTTTTAAAGCCTAGTTTCTTCAATAATTCGAGATCATTTTTTTTCAAACCTTCTTCCGCAAACGTTTGTTTAACCCATGTTTGCTCCAGCCATGAAATACTAATGCCATTGTTCAGACTTTGTGCCCGTTTGAAAGCTAACTGCCGGACCTGTGGCATTTTTGGACTGCTTTTTGCAACAGCGCCAGCAGTTGATACTATGAGTATTAACAAATAGTTTAAGATTTGCGTAATAGGAATTATTCTGACTCTCACCTCTTAAACCTAAGCTTGATAAAAAACCATAACAAAAACGGAACTTGATTTTAAATTACAATTTAAGATAACGAATAATGTTTGTTCAAATTGCAAAAGACGAATTAATAAAAGAGACCTACAAAAAAGCGTGGTTCCAAACCAATAATATCATTTGGCCCATTATTTTGCTTTACCCGGTTTTTAGTATTATTGATTACGTATACGCTCCGGAAATTTGGATACAGTTTTTTATTGTAAGGTTAATAACCAGTGCCCTGATATTTGGTCTGCATGGTTTGTTTACCGCTAAACATTATGATTATCGTTTGCTGCTGCATATCAGTTTTTTTATGCTTTCGGTAACATCGGCGCTTTTATGTAATATTGTAAAGATCCAGAACCTTAATATTTACTATCTGGTTTTTGCAACCATTGTATTGTTTTTTAACCTGCAGGTATTTTGGGAACCTATTAACTCCTTTATAGAAGTATTGACAGCTGTGCTGTTACTGGCTATATTTTTTAACCTGTTCAGCGATTACAATCTGGATATCGTGATCGGTACGGGTGGCGGGCAATTTTTTATTATAACGGCTATTATTTCGTGCATCATCCCGGGTACCCGTTACAAGGTGATGCGGAGGGATGTGCGCTCGCAAATACTGATCGAAAAATCAAACGAGCAGCTCAAACAACAAAATGCCGACATCAATGCCAAAAACAACCTGATCGACGCTCAATATGAACAACTGCGTAAGATTGACGGGCAAAAGAACAGCTTTATCAATATAGCCGGGCACGACCTTAAAAACCTTATTGGCTCTGTAGTGATGAGCAATAATATGATCAAGGAAGAAGATTATCGTCTGAGCAGTGATCAAAAGGAGTATGTAGGTTATATAGCTGAGTCGGCCGAAAAAATGCAGTACCTGCTCAACAAGCTGATGGATGTGAAGGAGATAGAATCGCCGGAGATGCAGTTTAAGCTGGAAATATTTGATGCCAACGTAGAGGTAGCACACGTTTTCAGAGGCTTGTATGAAACCGCGCAGATGAAAAACATCCACCTTACGGATAATATCCTGAAATTGCCTCTTAATGTAAGGCTCGACAGGGTATTTGCCGGTCAGGTATTTCAGAACTTATTGTCAAACGCCATTAAGTTTTCGCAAACCAATAATGATATCAGGGTGGTAACCAGCCTGCAGCGTCAACGCTTTGTTTTTGAAATTATTGATGAAGGTATAGCCATTGGCCAAAAAGAACTGGATATGATGTTTAACAAGCTAAAAACGCTTAATGATACATCAGGCACAAATGAAAGCCGCCTTGGTTTGGGTCTTTCCATCGCCAAATTGATGACCCAGGAAATGGGCGGCGAACTAAGTTATCGCAGTGACGATAACGGTAATTATTTTAGAGTTGAGTTTTACGTTATAAATTAATATTTACAACCAGATGAATAAATTTTTAGCCCTATTAGCCTTTGTATTTTTATTGAATACAACAACGCAAGCACAAAGTATAGTAACTTTTAAATCGCTTGGGCATGAGGACGATGTGCTATACGGAATGAGCGGCGCCAATTCATTTTATGTGAAGATAACTCCGCTTACCGAAATGAATGGCAGCAAGCTGGTTCTGTATTTTGAGCCCTCACAGGCTTTGATCAAAGAGCGTTCATACATCAACGTGGTTATCAACAACAAACCTGCATACAGCGCCCGGTTAACCAGGGATTCGATCCAAAAACTTACCCTGAACCTGAGCCGTGCGGATTTGTCGACCGATAAGTTCCTGAAAATACAGGTAAAAACCCTGTTAACCATCAGCGATGATGAGTGTAAGGATCTGGATAATCCGGCCATGTGGTTAAAGATCAAAAATTATTCATACCTGTCGTTATTAAAAAACAGTAAAGGCCTGCTCGATGGCGTAAACATCAGCAACTGTTTTGATTCAAAAAAGGCTATCGTTTATCCGGCAAACCCAAGTCTGCATGACCTGAAAGCCGTAGCATGGGCCTACTCCCGGTTAAAAAAGACACAAACCCGCAATATCCAGGTATTTGAAGAAGGTAAAGTACCCGATAGCGTACGTAACTATATACAGGTGGGCAATATAGCAAGCCTGCCTGCTACCAAGCGCGAGCTGATAAAAGTAACTCCACAAAGTGACCAGGGTTTATTTTATCTGCACAAATCGGCTGGTGTAGCTACTGATACCATTACCAGGATGGTTGCGGCACCAAACGGCACGCTTACTCCAGTTAAAACCGTGACCCAGGAAAACGTTTCTAAAGAGATTTTATTTGTTACCGGCGGCGACGATAATGGTTTCGAAAAAGCTATTACCGCCCTGGGCAACATGAATATCCTGAATTCAACTTACGGCGATTACCTGCTGATTGAGAAAGCGCAAAATACCTTCTTTAAAAGTATTGACGAAAACCGGTCTAAATTATCCCTGAAACAAATTGGCGGTGTGAGCGACTTTTTATCGGGCATAGGTTCACTCAAAAGTGCCTACTCCTTTAAAAACAGCGACTTTAGCTTTACACCAAAAGAAGTGGAGATCCATTTTGTAGCCAACTACAGTGGATTAAGCCCAGGCGACCGTGGTTTCTTTAATATTTACCTAAACGGTTTGCTTATCAGCAGCGAAAAACTGGATGCATCCGGAAAACTGAATACCTCTATCACCATTAACCGTTACCAGCACCATAAATACAATACGCTGGAAGCAGAATTCAGGTTTTTCCCAACCAACGGGCATTGTAAAGATAGTTTCATCAATTTCTTTGCCGAGGTTGATGTAGATAAATCATACCTGGAGTCAAAAAATCCATTTATCACCAGCAACCTGAGCTTTTACCAGTACCCGGAAGCCTTTAACACCGGCACTACCCGCGTATTAATAAGCAGGGATTACGCGAAATATACCGCGGCTGCCCTTGGTGAAATTATTTATGAACTGAATAATAACATCAATGCCAATAACTTCCCTGAGTTTGTTTATTCTGACAGCATGCCGCCAGATGAGCTTAAAAAATACAATATTATCGCCCTGCTATCCAAAGAAGATCAGTTGCTGAAAGAATTCCCCGACGCGCCGATTACCTTTAGTCGTGATTTCCGCCTGTACAATACGGATAATCATACACCGGTTTATTCCCTGTCAGATACCGTGTCAAATGGTCTGGCCCAGATATTTTACGGGCGCAGCAATAATGCCACCCTGGTACTTACAGCAACCGGGAAGCACATGTCTGAAGCATTTTTAGCAGTATCCAAATCCATTACCGAACAGCTTTCAACATTATCCAGCAACGTTTGTATATCTGATATTAACTCCAACAAATATTTGTTCAACATCAACAAATCGAGCGAAAACCTGGAGTATATCGATACCAAAAGCGGTTTAACCCGTTTCTGGGACAATTACAACCTGTACATACTGTTGGGCTTATTGATCCTGATATTGCTATCGTTCTTGTATGTGCGTTCAAAAGTTCAAAAATCACAGGAGTTATTTAACGATTAACGCTCCTTTAGTATCAAGTAGTTAGTATCAAGTACCACGACTCTTTGGGGTACCTTATACTAACTACCTGATACTCTATAGATCAGGTATCACGATTTTTCCGTCACATTTTAAATCTGTACTTGATACTTGATACTAACTACTTGATACTAAAACAAAAAACAATGAGTATTTCTATTCCTGAACTTTTGGTAAACGACGGGTTCATTACGCCAGCCGATCAGGAAAAAATCAAGCTTTTTTCGGAACGGTCGGGCATGTCATATACCAAGATCGCTTTGAACTTTGGTTATATCTCCCGTAAAAACTACGAACGTTCATTAACCAACGCGGGCTTTACCTTCGCGCCGGTAAGGGAAGAAGCTTTTGATACCGAAATACTCAAAAAGATCGATCTGAAATTCGCTAACGATCATATTGCCTTACCGCTTCGCATCGAGAATAATAAGGTAGTAACGCTGATGAGCGATCCGAGCAACCAACTGTTTATTGAATTTATCAGGTTCACTTATGATCTGGAGCCGCACATTATTGTAGCCAGAGACCTGGATATTACCTGGTTAACCCATAAATTGCTTGGCGAAAAATATGTTAAGGCCTCCGTGTTTGAGCTTTTAAGGCGAGATCCAGACAGCTCGGCATCAACCACCTTTACCAGTCCGCAATTGGTTACTATTTTTATTCTTATCAGCATCATAGCCATAGGGCTGGTGTTGAATTTTAAAAATACGTCCATCATTATCAATGTGATTGTGAGTTTGTTTTTCCTGATCGCTATTATTTTTAAACTGTTCCTGGCTTTGATAGGCTCGCGTTTTGAACTGCACCAGGCGGTAACCAAAACCGATGTACGGAATATTGTGGAAGACAGCCTGCCGGTTTATACCATTTTGCTGCCGGTTTATAAGGAAGATAAGCTGATCAAAAAACTCATCTGGAACCTGCAGAGCCTGGATTACCCGCGCGAACAGCTGGATATTAAATTGCTGATTGAAGAGGATGACGACAAAACGCTGCAGGCGGTTCAAAACCTGGATTTCCCGGGTGTTTTTGAAGTGATCGTGGTGCCTTTCCACATGCCTAAAACCAAGCCAAAGGCTTGTAATTATGGCTTACACTTTTCAAAAGGCAAATACCTCACTATTTATGATGCCGAGGATATCCCCGATACCGATCAGCTAAAAAAGGTGGTAGCCCTTTTTGCCAAACTGCCGCAAAATTACATCTGTATACAAAGCGCGCTAAACTACTTTAACCGTAACGAGAACTTTTTGACACGGATGTTTACGCTGGAATACTCCTACTGGTTTGATTATATGCTGCCGGGACTGGATACGCTGGATATCCCTATTCCGCTGGGGGGTACCAGTAACCACTTTAAAATGGATGCGCTGATAGAATTAGGCGCCTGGGATCCGTTCAACGTAACCGAAGATGCCGACCTGGGCGTACGTGCCTATGCCAAAGGTTATAAAATATCCATCATCAACTCCACCACCTACGAGGAAGCTAACAACGAACCTATTAACTGGATACGCCAGCGTTCGCGGTGGATCAAGGGGTATATGCAAACTTACCTGGTACATATGCGCAATCCGGCAGCTCTGGTTAAAAAAATTGGATGGCGGGGTTTCTGGGGTTTTAACTTTTTCATAGGCGGTACATCGGCCACATTTTTGGCTTACCCGCTTTTGTTATTCATATTTATAAGTTACCTGATATTTGATTTTTCCACCATCCGTTCGCTGTTTCCCGACTGGGTATTATTTATGGCGATATTTAACCTGATGGTGGGTAACATCCTGATGATTTATATCAATATGATGGCGGTATTTAAACGCCGGTATTTTGAGCTGATATTATTTGCCATTGCCAACCCGGTTTACTGGTTAATGCACTCGGCAGCGGCATATATGGGCTTGTATCAGTTAATAGTGAACCCTTTTTACTGGGAAAAAACCAATCACGGATTAAGTAAAGTTAATAACCCAACCAACGTTATTAAATAAGATTATTGTAATGAAGTTTTCAAAAAATCAATACCTCTTTATTTTAACCCTGATACTTGGCGCTTACTACCTGGTGATCGGCATTTATTTAAATCACCTGGGTTACTATAATCAGGAAAGCATTTTTTACATCGAAAAAACCAAAATAGTTTTCGAGGGCCTGGGTAACCGTATTAAAGTAATGGGTTTAACATCGCCCTTGCTGCCCTTTTACAACACTTTTATTTTTAGCTGGATCAATCCCTACCTGGCACCTGTAATAGCATCGGCCATTGGCACAGCCGTTTTATTTTACATTATTGCCAGCACGTTAACCAAACGTATTGAAGATGATTTTTACCTGTACGTACTTTTATTGTTGTTTTTTCTGCACCCGGGTTTATTATATACGGCCTGTTCCGGAAAATCCATCTATATGGTGCTTACCTTCTTCTTCCTGTTCTTTTTTAACCTGCTTAAATTTTACCGTTCCAACACTACGTTTCACGTTTCGCTGGCCAGTATCTGTTTGGTGATACTTATTTTTTGTGATTATAAGTTTATCTGGCTTACGCTATTCTTTGTACCATTAGTGCTGGCTATCACCGTGCAAAGCTTAAACCTGGGCGAAAAGGAATCTATTTTCCGTTTGTTCTTGAGCTTTAATAGTCCGTCATTGCGTCGTAAGCTTATCAATAAAACATTTGCCATATACGTTATCCTGTTTATTTTACCGCTGGCCTCGGTAATCAGTTATAAGCTGCTTAACCTTACGCATGCTAACGACCTCAACTATTTTATCGAAAGCCCTTATGCCACCTGGAACGTACTGGTTGATAAGCTTAACTTTGATATTGCCACAACCAGCGCCAATTATCAATTGCCGGAGCTATCCATAATGGTATCGTTAAGGGTGATCTATTTTTGTCCGTTGATATTGGTAGCGATTTATCTTTTCAGGGAGAGTACCTACCAGGCCTTAACTATTTTAACACCATTTGCATTCATAGAGTTTTTGCACATTAAATACGATAAGGTATTTTTAAACTATGAGTATTATCTCATTTTCCTGATCCTGTCATTACTGTGCCTGGTATTTAAAGCGCAAACGGTAAAGCGGCAAATGGTATTTAAAGTGATATTATCTGTTGTGATACTGATCCAGTTGTATACCGGATATATTTTCCTAAGCCAATCATTAATAACCGACGAAAAGCGCTTTATAACCACACTGACCACACGCAAACCAAATACAGATCAGGAAGAAACCATGGAACTGGCTGATGTGATCAACAGCTTACCTAAAACTTCGCGGGTATTGATGGACGATGCTGTATCGTACCCCATCGCGGCATTTACACATGATATTCAGAAACTAACCCTGCCCTACCAGGACCTGTTTTTAAGTGCTATAGAAACGCCGTACCGCTATAACGATTATATCCTGATAGCCACAGCCAAAAATCCATTTACGGGTTATACCCAGTTGAATAACCGGTACATCCCGCTTATTAAGGTAGTGAACAGCGGTGTAAACTATCAACGGGTTTACGAAACCGACAACTGGATCCTTTACCGAATTGTTTCGACGCAATAATTTCTCCGTCGCCAATATATTCAATAATTAAACTCAGTCTGAACTTCCGCAACCACTACAGCCGGAAAAGGAACAACCGGAGCATCCGCTGCTGCAGCCACTATCGCCGCTATGGCAACCGTGATGGTCGCTACCATTATGATGATTACTGTGACTCCAGTCTGCAGTACAGCCCGAGCCTCCGCTATCTGCATTGCCGTTGTTATCTCCCTTCTTGTTGTCCTTCCGACCCCATATTGCATAAATGATCATCAACACGATCATGCACATCAACGGCATAGCACCATAGGACGCCCGAATAAAAATGCCAAGGCATAATATAAGTAGTAAAGGCACAATAGTACGTACACCCACTTCCGGCTTTTTTAGTAACCAATATCTACTGATATTTACCCGTTGAAAATTGATATCGGAAAAACGCTGCTGATTCGCAGGCCAGATATCGGCAGGGGGATTGCCATCAAATGTTTGTTTGTATAATTGCTTCGTATCTGTATAATAGCCATCGTATTTTGTATTTTCTGTGTCACCGCCTTTGGTTGGGTTATGATGGACCTGTGTTTGCAGCGTATCCCTGCACAGATCGATCCAGTAGGAATGAGTAAAGGTTAAATGCAGATGCCAGGCCTGGTCCACCGCATCAGAGGGGGTAACTCCATTTTGGGATATACAGCATAAAAAAATAAACTTCTTGTACTCTTCTATAACCCGTAATGTGTATTGCAGATTCCAGCCATTTTCACGTGCAAGGCGATCGGAAAATTTAAATGCTGATTGTGGGTTATCCAATTGAAAGTTTTGGATCTTTTGCCAGAGTTGTGATTGTTCAGGTGTCATGATATCAAATGATATATGACTTAAAACTAAGTAAAAGAAATGAGCCGTTCAACGACCAGGAATTAGCTTAAAATTCGGCTAGATCTTTTTAAGCAAAAGCTATAAACACAAAAAAAGCCTCAGCGATATGCTGAGGCTTTAAGTTTTACATCCTTGCTGGATGATAAGATTTGGCACCGACCTACTCTCCCACGTTTTACCGCAGTACCATCGGCTCTGGCGGGC
>NZ_JBQEPI010000016.1:0-88341 GCF_052045695.1 Mucilaginibacter sp. 22184 | reverse complement strand
GGTCACTTTCACGTGGCGAAGAGGGGTCACTTTGCTTTGGCGAACGTGGTCACTTTCAACTGGCGAAGGGGGCCTTTTTGATCTGGCCGGATAGGGTCATTTTCATGTGTTTTATCCAGGCAGGGACCGGATCAAGCGAAACTCCCCGCCAAACCGATAGCAGGCGGGGTTCATGATCAGGGGAGCCCCTGAGGCCTCCCCGGCCGCTAAGGCCCCGGCCAGCAGCGCCTGATCCGGCAGCAGGTGCAAGCGGGTCTGCTCATCCCCCGCCAGCCGGACCGTATCCCCCTTCCCCCATTCCAGTAAGGTAAAAGAAGCGAAAGCGCCAAAAGGAACCGGCCGGAAACACATCCGGTTATAATATTTGGCCAGCGTATGTTTCTCCTTATCCAGCAGATGCTCAAAAGCAAAGCCTTTGGCCTCCAATCGCGCGTAAAACGCCGGGCTGGCCAACCAGAGCGCGTTCCGGAAAACCTCATCCGCCAGCACCTCCGGCAAGCGTTCCAGGTCATAGCGTGCGAAACTATAAAAAGGCGCCCTTAAAAACAGCGCGGGCAAAAAATCATAATCCTCATTGCCAATCATTTGCATCATCATTAGTGGGTATACTACCCTTTTTATACTGTTTTCGTCATTCCGCCCCGCCGTACTTTGAGCAGACAAATCCAGACCACATGAAAAACATCATCCGTCCGCTCATTGCCTTCCTGCTGACCCTGCTATTTGCCTACGCGGCAGTCAGCAAACTACTTTCCCTCCGGGATTTCCAGGGGGAATTGTATAACCAGACTTTTCCGCACTGGCTGGCGGACATCCTGTTATATACCCTGATACCGGCGGAACTCCTGACCATCGCCCTGCTGAGCTTTCCCCGCAGCCAACAAGCCGGCCTGCTCCTGTCCGCCGGGCTGTTATTCCTATTCACCGCGTACATCGCCCTGGTCCTGCTGCGTTTCTGGGACCGCGTCCCCTGCTCCTGCGGCGGTATTTTAAACCATTTCTCCTGGGGGACGCACCTGGTCTTTAACAGTTTTTTCCTGATCCTCAACCTGACGGCCCTGTTCATTCAGATCAGCCAACCCGTCTCCACGATACCCCAGGGGGGAAGCCGAAAACCCCGGAACAGAGTAGGCATCATCCATTCCTTAAAGTTTTTCGTCCGTTTTTTAGCAAAAAAGCGTTCCGCATCATGAACAATCTAAAAGTCAAACTGTCCGCCCTCGCGATCATCCTGGGCATCGGCGCCGCCTTCGCATCCGCCACACCACACGCCTTCGCCAGCAAAAAATGGGCATTGCTGTCCGACGGCAGCTACCTCGAAGTGACCGGCCAGGTCAAAGGCAGCGATTACCAGTGCGACAACGCCAGCCGCACCTGTACCGCCGTTTACCCGGCAACCCAGGACCCGAACACCAACCCCGCGAACCCGATCAGCACAGAGACCGGTACGTTCAGCAATTAAGCCGCGTCCCCTTCCCGTTTTACCAGGGCCGTTCTACCGAACGGCCCTTTTTAGCGTTCATTCTGCACCAATCCACCCAGCCGGATCTCCTCCTCCGGGATCGGGTATACATAGCGCGGGCTGCCCGGCTCCAGTGTATCATCCTTTCCGCCAACCGAGCGGCTCAGGCTTACCCGGAACAGCGGATCCCGGTTGAGCCGCCGCAGGTCCGCCCAGCGCAGCCCCCGCCCCACCAGCTCCTTCCGCCGTTCCTGCAATACCTGCCGGAGCGCATCCGCCGCGTCCACCGCCCTATAAGGCTGAAAAGTTCCTGCCGCCCAGCGTTTGACCAATAAGGCATTGAGGTCCCCCATCGCACCGGTCAGCTCCCCCCGCCTGGCCCGGCATTCCGCCCGGACCAGTAAAAGCTCATCCGTCGCCAGACCCGAAAATTGCAGCAGCGAGCCCGCGTAAGTCCCCTTGAACTTAAAATTACCCGGTGTCAGCTGCCGGCCGAACAAGGCCCCCCGCAGGTCATTAACCGCGTAAGAACCGTACAACTCCGGCACCAGGAAAGTCGGCGAAGCAGCATTGGCGAACGAATAGCTGGATTGCGCCTGGTAAAAGATCACCTCATCGTTCCCGTCCGGCAAAGCCCTGGGAAAAGGCCGCGTCGCCGTCCGGCTCAGCGTATTGTAATCGATCAGCACCGCACCGGCCGCCAGCACCGAATCCGCAAAGGCCTCCGCCTGCCCGTAATTCCCCATCCCCAGGTAGATTCGGGACAGTAAAGCCCAGCGGGCCGCCACCGTCGGGCGGCTCTTATAAGCCGCCCTGAACGGCAACAGCGGTCCCGCCGCATCCAGATCCGCCAGCACCTGGTCCATGACCTCCTGCAGGCTGGCCCGGGGCAGCCTGCTGTTCACATCCGCCGTCAGGCGTAGCGGTATCCCCAGCGTAGCCGCGGCCGTCGCCGGATCATAAGGCGCGCAAAACAGCTGCGCCAGGTTATAAAAAGCCAAAGCCCGGTCAAACAAAGCCGTCCCCTTCAGGTTCCGGCTCAGCGCATCCGTATTTCCCCGAGGCAGCTTCGCCAGACCCTCCAGGACCACATTCGCGTAAAACACCTGCTGATATGGTATATTCCAGTCCGGACAGGGCTGCCCCGCGAAAATATCCTTTGACCAGGTATAACTGTTCCGCTCCATATCCGTATTGTAAGCGTTATACCCGGCATCCGTCGTCCACATATCCCCGTCCGCGATAAAAGTCAGCCCCGGGCCCGTATTGAACACGTCCGTATTGTCCAGCAGCGCCTGCATATCCGCCGTTGTCGCGGGCACCAGCAGGGCCTTATCCGGCCGCTGGTCCAAAAAACCTTTTTGACAGGAGACACCTAAGCCAGCCAGGCAGATACCCCAAAAAATGTTTATCCTATATTTTTTCATCCTATAATCACTTTAATAAGTCAAACGGATACCGCCCGCGATCGTCCGGGGCAGCGGGTAAGTCGACCCGGCATCCGGGTCGAGGTGATCCTTGTTCGCCCGCCAGAGGATACCCAGGTTCGCCGCGTACAGGTAGACCTGCAAACTACCCTCTTGTAAAAAAGGCAGCAGGCGCCGGTCCAATACATAAGACAAATTGATATCCTGCAGCCGGATATGGTCCCCCTTATCCACCAGTACCGACGCGAAACGGTAAAAATCATCCCGCTGGATATTGCTCACCGCCGGCATCGAAGGCACCGAAGTACGGCGCTCGTCCCCCGGCTGCTGCCAGCGCAGCGCATAATCCCCGCTTTGCTGCGACAGACCATGATCCGTACCGTAAAAGACCGAGCTCCGCCGGAAATAATAACCCAGGCGGTAACTGATGTTAAAAGACAGGCTCCAGCCCCGGTAAGCCAGCGTATTCCGCAAAGCCCCAAAAACCACCGGCCGCGAAGGCCCGTTATACACCAGGTTCTGTGGCGTCGCCGCGCTCTGCATCGCCGCGTAATCTTTACTGACCTGCCCATTCAGATAGCCCTGCGGGTCGCCCGTCCGCGGATCCAGACCCGCCCAGCGGTAACTGTAGATCGCATACAGCGGCCGCCCAGTCAGCGGGAACGCCCCGATATTCCCCGAAGCCAGGTAATCACTCGCATTGGAGACCTGGTCATAAGCCCCCACCTTGTCCGTCACATAAGTCAGCAAAAAAGCCGTCGACCATTTCCATCGCCCCACCAGGTTCCGCGTGTCGATATTCAGATCCAGCCCCCGGCCGCTTGTACTCGCCGTATTCCCCGTAAACGTGAGGATCCCCGAAGAAGGCGGGAAAGCCGTATTACCGATCAGGTCCAGCCCTCTTTTCAGGTAAAACTCCAGCGTACCCGATACCCGCCGCCCCCGGGTCCCAAAGTCCAGGCCCAGGTTGATCTGCCGGTTCCGCTCCCAGCGCAGCTCCGGGTTCGGCGGGTTGACAATCCGCGCATAAGGCAATTGCGTCTGCGTATCGCTGCCATCAAAATAGCTGGCCGTCGTATACGCCGAAAGATGCTTATTGATATTCCCGTTATACCCGAAAGTCGCCCGCAGCTTCAGGTAAGGCAAAGCCTCCAGGTGGTAAAAACCCTCCCGGCTGAGCTCCCAGGCCAGGCCCGCCGACCAGAGCGGCACCCCTTTCTGATTGGTACTCACCCCAAACAGGTTCGAGCGGTCCAGCCGCGCGCTTGCCGACAAAGTCAGCCGCCGGTCATACGTATAAGCCGTGTTGCCATACCAGGACAGGTAATGATCCGTATGATCCGATTCCGCCTGGTTCAGCGGGATACTCCCCCCGCTGTTCGGATTGTCGTCATAGGTAAACTGCGTTATCCCGTCCACCGGTTTCATCGTCGCGTGATCGGCGTCATAACCATAATACCGGTAACTATCCCCCCGTACCCGGAGCGTCTGGATCTCGTAACCCGCGATCGCGCTCAGCTCATTTTTCCGGCCCCAGGCCCCATCATAATTCAGCTGGCCCCGGCCATCATGATTCACAGAGATATCATTTTCCAGGTCCAGGATCCCACCTAAGGGAACCGGCAGCGATAACACCCCATCCGCGTCCACCTGCGTAAAGCGGTTGACCAGGTTCCGCGTATAATAACTGTCCGCGCCCTGCAGCACCCGGCCCGTCGCCGTACTCCGCTCATACTGGTACAGCACCTGCGCCTTCAGCCCCTTGCTTATGGCATAAGTCAGCCCCGTATTCAGCCGGTAATCCGCGACCTCCTGGCGGTTATCTGCCAGCCGCAGCTCCTGCAAAGGGCGGTAAGCCCAGTCCTGCAAGCCCAGCCCCGGCGCCGCATCCACAAAACTTTGCCGGTAATCATGCACCACCGCCAGCGGGTTCCCGCGGTCATCGGCCAGCCGTGCATAAGGATAGATCCGGGAACTGTTCCCCCAGCCCAGGTTACCCGGATTATCCCGGTCCGTCCGGCTACCCGTATAATTCATCCCCAGCGACAGCTCCAGCTTCCGCAAAACCCAGGTATGGTTCCCGCTGACCGTCACCCGGTCATAAGCATTACCCACCAGGTTGGAAAGGTTCCGGTCCACACCCGCCGAATAAAAATAGCGCTGGTTCGCCGAACCGCCATCCAGGCTCAGCGCATACTGCTGACTGACACTCTTCCGGTCAAAATACCGGTTCAGGTCATCCCGGACATCCAGCCTGGAAAGCAGACCGATCTGCCGCTCCGCCTCCGCCGTACCCAGCTTCCCGTCCCGCGCCGCGATCAGCAGCTCCACCACCGGGGATAAAGGCGGGTGCCCGTCCGCATTTTCCAAAGCCGTATAATAGCCCTCCGTAAACAAACGTTTTTCCAGGCCGATATAATCCCCCGTACTCATCCGGGGCTGGTAGTACAGGTCAGGCCGCGCGCCCACCGCCACATTCGCATTCAGCGCCACCCTTGGCGCCCGGTTAAACCCGCCCTTGTTCGTCGTGATCACGATCACCCCATTCCCCGCCCGGGAGCCCCAGATCGAAGCCGCCGCCGCGTCCTTCAGCACCGTCACACTCTGCACATCATTGGGATTCAGATTCTCGACCGGCTGGTTATATGGAAAACCATCCACCACGATCAGCGGATCCGCATTCGAAAAAAGCGTACTCTGCCCCCGGATACTGATCCGCGTCCCCAGCGTATTGAAACTCAGGCCCGGCACCACATCCCTGAGCCGGTCGATAATATCCGTACTCACACTCCGGTCCAGCAGTTTTTTATCCACCTGTACAAAAGAACCCGTCGCCCGCTCCTTTGGCAATTGCTGGTAACCCGTCGACACCACCACCTCCCCCAGCTCCCTGACCGGGTTCTCCAGCACCACCAGCAACAATTCCCGCCGCGGCAAGGTCAGCGCCGCCACCGCCGGCTGGTAACCCACAAAAGATACCCGCAACTGATAAGCCCCCGCCGGCAGCGACACCCGGAAAGCCCCCAGGGAATCCGTCAGCACCTGTCTCCCCATACCCTGCACCAGCACCGTAGCCCCGCGCAAAGGCAGCCCGGCATGATCCTGCACCAGCCCCCGGAGTACCTCCGGCCCTTGCGCCATCAGCCTTACCGGAAACCCAAGCAGCACCCCTAAACAAATCCTATACAACTGTTTCATGGGCGCGCAGATTGACGTGAAACACCCACAGCCCCCGCATCCCGGATCACCAGGAGATCCACCGGGACCACCCGTTCCTCAAAACGCAGGTCATATTTTTCCAAAGCCTTGTTCAGCAGGTCCACCTTACCCAGCGGCGCCTCCAGCGACAGATCCACCCGGCCCGAATAACCCGTCTCATCCACCACCGGCACCGGCGAATCCTGCATATACTGCACCTGCAGGCGCTTCATCAGGAAAGCCAAAGGACTGTTCCGCAGCTCCGCCGCATACGGCCCCACCTCCGCCCGGAAAGCCCCGCCCGCGCTGCGCAGCTTATCCAGCGCCGAAGTCCGCACCAAAGCCAAACAACGCGTCCTTAACCGCTCCACCCCCACCCGGTAAGCCGGGAACAAACGCGCGATATCCCCCCGCATCAGCGCAAAAGCCGAATCCGCCAGCACCGGCGGCACCCGCAACTCATAACACCAGCCATTCCCCTGCCCCAGCCAGCGCTCATAAGCCTGCCCCGACAAACGCGAAACCAGCCTCCCCGAATCCGCCGACAAGACCCGGACCGTGGGCCCCGCAAACCAGCGCCCCCCATCACTAAAAGCCATCGTACACAACAGCGGCAGCGGCACATTCCGCGCCAGCAAGCGCAAAGCACCCGAACTATCCCGGAGGCCCCGGTCCAGACCACCCGACACCCCTGGCAGATAAGCCGACAACACCGAACGGTACACCAGCGCCGAAGCATCCCCGCCATTACCCTCCTCCAGCAAACCTTTTTCCTTATCATACCCCCGGA
Source organism: Mucilaginibacter sp. 22184 (assembly GCF_052045695.1). NCBI lineage: Bacteria > Pseudomonadati > Bacteroidota > Sphingobacteriia > Sphingobacteriales > Sphingobacteriaceae > Mucilaginibacter > Mucilaginibacter sp. 22184. The sequence continues at coordinate 81,464 of NZ_JBQEPI010000016.1, read as the reverse complement.
CCAGCTCCCTTTTACCCACCAGCACCCGCCAGTTCCCCGCCAGCGCCGCCCGGACCTTCTCCCCCGTCAGCTCCCCCTCCTCCGTCACCGCCCGGACCACACCCGAAGCATCCACCCACACCAAATGCGGCAAAGACCTATGCGGAAACAAACCATTCAACACCACATCCCCAAACACCCCCGGCAAAGCAAAAGGCCGTACCCGCCGCATCGACGCCAACACCGGATCCAGCGCCACCGCCGGCTCATAAGCCACCGGCAAAAACAACACCACATCCCCCAGCACCCGCTGCAAAGAATCCATCACCGGCAGCATCTTCCGGCAGGGCGCACACCAGCCCGCCCAAAAATCCAAAATCACCAGCCGCCCCCGCAAAGCCGAGAACCGCAGCTCCCCCGACACCAGCCGGCCATCCAGCCGCAAATCCCGGACACCCCTAACCAACACATCCTGCACCACCTGCCCCACCAAAACACCCCCATCACCCATATACTTATTCTCCTGCGCAGCCACCCTTAAAAAAAGGCAAAGCAAACCCAGGAAGCCCAAAAAACGCCTCATAACATCAAACCGTTAAATCGTAAAAAATTAAACCATTAAACTAAACCCGGCCGCAACAAGCACAAACCGCATCCCCCCGCTCCCCCCTTTGCCGCGCCACCGCCTCCACCAGGCAGATCAGCTGATCCAGCAAAGCCGCCACCTCCTCCTCACTCAGCAAACGCCCCGTTCCCTCTTCCTCATCCACCAGTACATAACCCGCAAACACCATCCACAACTGCTCCCGCACCAAAGCGACATCATACAGCTCAAAAAACACCCGGATCACCTGCTCCGGCGTACGTCCCGCGAAATCAAAAAGATTAAAAACAAAAGCACCCATAAGCACCAAGATTCAGACAGGGCATAGCATCCCCATTACCCCAACCGGGTTCATTTAACAACTCCTAAAACAGCAACAAAAAACAAACGGCAATCCCCTAACTATTAACCGCAGGGATTGCCGTCTTATCAGAAAAATCAAGTCGGAGATTTTATAATATTCTTGAATCGATTATTTAGACATTGAAAGCCTATTGCAAAAAAAGGTACAACCACAGATGGCACAGGCTCTTTTGACTCGATATTGAGGCGTGAGAAACTGCCCCCCATTTCTAAAAAGAAACCCGGCCAAATGCAGCTAAATATTGTTTGATTTATAATAAACATCCTCTTTGGTTTCTCAGGCCACAAATACAAGGGTGTTTGTAAACAAACTTAAAAAAATATTACAAACTAAACAAATATGTTTAGTTATTTTTTATAAAAAACTTGTGAGTTTGTATAATGGATGAGGATCTTACACTTTTCAAAGAAGCTCTTGGAAAACAGATTGCATTCATTCGTAAGAAAAAAGGTATTACACAACCTGAATTAGGCTCACTAATTGGTAGAGATTTTCAAAGTATTAGTCGGATCGAGCGTGGCAAAGTCAATATATCCATCTATTTACTCAAACAAATCGCGACTGCCTTAAATGTTACCGCCAATGATTTGATTTACTTTTAAAAATTTTTAATTTTTTTCAAGCAATATCTTTCAACTACCATTTGTACCTCTCTTACTTTGGCTATTAAAGAATTTAAATCAGCTACATTAGTTTCAAAGTCTTTTTTATATTTCCCCCCTATGTAGGCTCGTTTAAGTAACGAGAATAATTCTAGTTCATGTTTATCATTCGCAGGATTCGGAAACACTTTTAAAATTTCGTTAGCGACACCGTTTAAATATCTTCTATATTTATCAAGATTGTGAGTTTTGGGTTTATACCCTGTAAAAACCAATAACGCCGCTCCGTAAAATGCCTCGACCGCTTGGTGTAATTGATGAGGAACTAGGTTCCATTTACTTTGATTTTCAATGGCATTGGCTAATAGGGTTTCAGCCAGAAACAAAAATTGCTTACCATTATTAAACCAAAATTCAAAGTCACTTGCAGCTATCTCTCGTCTCTCGGCTGACGATAATTGTCGAGGCTCAGCAAAGGCGAGAGAGTTCAAATCATACAGTAATATTCCGCTTTCTAATATTTCCGTAAAAAAATATTGCCCCTTTTCTAATCCTTCATTAACTTGATCTATATAATGAATTAATACATTTACTGGGGCTTTATAACTTATCCGATTGACAATTCTATCTTGTATTTCATATTCTGGAAGATCTTTTACAGTAGGAATCAATAATATATCAAAATCACTTACATATTCATAAAGAATACCATCTTTCGAATGTAAATCTTCCTGATAAGTACCTCTTGCATAACTTCCATACAAAATTATTTTTTCGGGTTTAGTTACGCTTTTTATCACATCAACAATGCCTTGAATTTGCTCTTGCTTACTTTGAGGAAGGTGTTCAACGGATGTCTTCATAAATATAATATCATCAAAAATACGAAAACAAAGACATAATAAATGTTCCGATGCAATAGTACTAGAGATCATATTTTAACATTTCGCTTCTCGTAAAACTACGCCTTTAAGACATATATACTAACAATCTATTTACAAACTTAAAAGTATCTATCTGGATAATTTATTTTCTGTCGACCATATCATAAAGATCGCACCATACTTTACAAATAACAATTTATATAGTTATAATCTATGAGCATCTAAACAGATTCCGTACCTTAGTTTTATCATAAATAGCTAACTGGTGAGCCGAAAATACCTAACCTTTAAAATAGAAGAACTTGAAGCGCTCTACGACAAACAACCGCATGATCTACGGATATTGTCTGAACTTGCACAAGAACTGGCACACCGAAATACACCGAGAGCAAAAACTCTGGCCACCAAAGTAAACAACTCTCTAAAACCTACCGCACAGGAAATACAGATCAACAAGGTTACCATCCCAAAGGCTGTAAGTAAACCGAAACCGATAGATCCTTTACCACATCCAGATAACCAGCCTCAAAATATCTTATCTGCTTGGACTGCGCTGGAAGTGCTCTCCCCTCAAACTTTTAAAAAGCCACAGGATCTTGTTAGCGGTGATCTGAAACTAGTCGCTAAATTGGAGAAGGGATTACCTTGGGAAAACGGCGGAGAGCATGCTCCCTCTGGAGCAAAACTTTATTACCAGGTCGTATTAGGTGTCATTAATGTGGAAAAGGCTACCAAGGCTTTATTAGAACTTTACGCTGATGCCAGAATAGAACAGCCCACTGCAAAAAGTGAAGCTATTCTAGCGGTAATCATGGTTGATCGCGAGGGAAAACCTGCCGGGGAGTCACCCATAGCTATTTCGAGCTTCGGCTGGGGCGTTCCCAAAGCCTTGGTTGGTGATCTAAAAGGACTATCTGGTTGGAGAGAAGCGGAAGAAGTATTGCTCAAAAACATGGACAAATTGATCCGTCAAACGAATGAGGCCGGTGAAGTACAGGCGTTGGATCAAGCGGTACTTACCTCTGCTTATGCCTTTCTGGTTAATCAGCTAAATCTTAACGCCGATTTGGTTCGACCTTATGAGTTCGCGCTTCGGTATTATGAACGGACTAAAAATGCGGAACCGCCAGAACCACTCCTGCTCAATAGCTTCTATTTAAAGGATCTGGCGCTTTCCTGCGAACTTTTCAAGGCAAATAAGCCTACTGGTAATCTTAAAAAATATCTTGGCCTGGATGTACCTAAAAACAGAAAGGACTTGAATCATGATTTAAAAGAATTAGAAAAACTAGTAAGTCCTGAGCGAATTCCAAAAGGGCGCTGGCCTTCTGCTGGTAAAAGCTCTTTAGTCCTGCTTCAACAAGCGGCTGTCAATATTGCATTATCTGAATTAAAAAGTGACGGAATCTTGGCTGTCAATGGGCCGCCGGGCACGGGTAAAACCACCTTGCTTCGCGATATTGTTGCAGGGATCATCTGTGATCGCGCGGAAGCCATGGCTACTTTCGATAACCCCAGTGAGGCATTTAGGCAAACTGGACAAAAACTTGCTGCCGGCTCCGCCCAACTCACTTTATCAGCTTTGGATGCAAAAATTAAAGGCCATGAGATCATCATTACCTCTTCCAATAACAAAGCGGTAGAAAACGTGAGTGCAGAATTGCCAGGTATCCATGCCATTGGCAATTTGCCCGACCTTCGTTATTTTAACCTACTATCAGATCAGCTACTAGAACGAGATACTTGGGGCTTGATAGCCGCAGTTTTGGGTAACGCGGCTAATCGCGGTAAATTCAAAAAAACCTTCTGGTGGGACAAAGATCTGGGCATGAATACCTACTTATTGGAGGCTGCGGGCTTTCCGCAATTCATAGACGTATCAGATCCCAACACGCATCAGGTCATAGGACAACGAAAACCTAAAATCGTCGAAGCAGAAAAGCCCCCTACTGATCACACAATGGCATTAGCGCAGTGGCATTCCGCTAGAAAACATTTTCTCGAGGTTTTGGATAACAGTCGGAAAGAACTCGCGAAACTCACGGAACTCAAAAAGCTCATCGAGATTTTATCAGACTTAAAAAGTAAGGTATTAGACTCGGAACTGGAACTAAACACGCTGCAGCAAAAAGCCCTTGCTATTACCGAGCGCACCCAACAATTAGCCGAAGCCCAGAAAGAGTTGGCACTCGAGCTGGAAATTTCACAAAAAAGGATCGGTGTACACCACTTAGATAAGCCCAGTTGGTGGAAACGCCTGTTCAATATAGACTCAGCTCCTATTTGGAAAATCAGGAATAAAGAACTTTCCCTATCACTTCTTGAAATTGAGAAGAGCATTCGTCAGCGGGAGATTGACACGTTAGAACAACATTCCCTAGCTAAAAAGAATGAGAGCAGTATTAAAACTGCTGAAGGTTTATGGAAAGAGGCCAGCGAAAAATATAAGATCACTAAGCAAAAAGTAGCATCAGCAAGAGAAGGGCTCGATGGGAATTTGATCGACGATCTTTTCTTTACCAGTTCCCATAGCAAGCGGCAACAGTTATCACCATGGCATAATCAACATTTGAGAAATACTCGTGATCAGGTATTTGTAGCCGCTATGGCCTTACATAAGGCGTTTATCAACGCTGCAGCCAAACCATTGCGCCACAACTTGGCCGCTATGCTGATGGTTTTAAATGGTACGCCATTGACCGAAAAAACTAAACAGGCTTTATTGCCGGATCTATGGTCGACTTTGTTTCTAATTGTGCCCGCGGTATCGAGCACATTTGCCTCTATAGAGCGGATGCTTGGAAATTTGCCGCCAGAAAGCTTAGGGTGGTTATTGGTTGATGAGGCCGGTCAAGCCTTACCCCAGGCTGCTGTGGGCGCGCTAATGCGCACCAGACGTGCGGTTGTGGTTGGTGATCCCTTGCAAATTGAACCTATTGTTTCATTGCCCCCATCATTAACTAGATCAATATGCCGGCATTTTGCAGTGAACGCGGATCGCTTTAATGCTCCTGAAGCTTCCGTACAAACTTTGGCCGATGCAATGAGTCATTATTTTACGGAATTGGAGAGTACTGCAGGTAGCCGGTCGGTCGGCGTTCCGCTCTTAGTTCACCGAAGATGCGCGGAACCTATGTTTAGCATTTCTAACCAAATTGCCTATGGCGGACTCATGGTACATGCCAAAGCGCCCGGAAAATCAGCGATTCGGGATTGCTTGGGGGGCTCCAGGTGGGTAGATATTCAGGGGCATGGTGAAGAAAAATGGTGTCCAGAGGAAGGTCAAGCGGTATTGGAGTTATTGCAAAAGTTAAGAGCAGCTTCGGTTATGCCGGATATTTACATGGTGACACCTTTTGTTTCGGTTGCAGAAAATTTGCGTAGGTTATTAAGAGAAAGTGGGCTGATGACCGGATGGGTAGCCGAACCGTATTTTTGGATCAATGAGCGCATCGGTACAGTGCACACGGTTCAGGGGCGTGAAGCAGAGGCGGTTATTTTTGTTTTAGGCGCTCCTTTGGCTGAGCAAAACGGGGCTAGGAACTGGGCTGGCGGTCAAGTAAATTTATTGAATGTAGCTGTTACCAGGGCAAAGGAAGTACTTTATGTAGTAGGTAACCGGGGATTGTGGAAATTGGCGGGCGTATTTAGTACCCTAGCGCAAAAATTGGATACGTAATGAGTAAAATCTCTGGTTGTTCGTATTTTAAACCAAAGTCCTACATTTGCTCCCTTTAAAAATATCAATATGGAAAGTTTTAAGAAATTAAAGGAAGTGATTGCTGCTGCAGAAGCTGATGTGGCTAGTTTTTATGGAAAAGGTAATAAAGCGGCAGGAACGCGTGTACGCAATGCCATGCAGGCTTTGAAAGTCTTGGCTACAGATATTCGTAAAGAAGTAACGGAGAAAAAGAACGCACAATAATTAACAATTAAGAATTGTTTTGGGAAGGGCCTGGCTAAATATAGTCAGGCCTTTATTCTTTCTTCTTATTCTGCTTTTATGGATTGACTCATAAAGCCGATAGAGCGATTTTCCTGTTGCTTAACAGCAAGACCTTGTATAAATAGCTGACCTTCTTCAATTTTATACTGCAGGCTGTGTTCATCGGGTTGGAATCCATCTATTTTTAAGATTTCTTTAATTTTTTCTACGAGTTCTTTTCGGTCGAAAATGGGACTTAACTTGATTTGATCGTTGAAGAGTTCGAGCACGACGCCTTCTGCTTTGTAAGAGAATAACTTGGTTTCCATAAAATTAAATATAATGCATTACGCTTTTAAAAAGGATTGGCCTAGGTAGTTTAGTTTAATCATAAACCCTCTTCACTTCTACCATTTCATCTATGCAGTCAAATTCCAAATAATATTTGGATCCATCTCGCCAAAGCTTTACCATCGGGCGATACTTATATTTATACTTATATTTATACCGGGCCTGTTGCCATTTTTCGCCATTTGTAAATGTAAAAATCTTGCCTTGGCCGTATCCGTCAAAGGCACCTTTCAATTTGGTCTCTTTTTTCAATTCCATGAAAACTGAATAATCTCCTTTAAGTAAAAAACAATAGGCACCGAGTCTATATTAGTATCATTAAAATTAGGTTCCAACACCTCAAGCCAATATTTATTTGCATTAAATGGCTTGCCATGATTTTGAGAATAATTATTCGGATATTTAAGAATAAGATTTATACTTTCGTGAACATGAGCAACCTCAAAAGTTGTAGCATGAACTCGAAGCAAACCTCCAGTTTTTGGAACACTATTGCAGTTAATCAGATGTTCTAAGTATATAGAACCTTGTATTCCACTTGTAAAAGAGGGATTACTAAATTCATCCAAATTTCCAATTTCTGCCTCGTCTGTATCACAAATTACATGGGTACGTATGGCAAATTTGCGATATACTTTTTGATAAAAAGGCATATTATTCACCGTTCCGCAATTCACGATAAATAAATCTTTAATAGGGTTTAACTTTTGTAAAATCCCCCTAATTATAACTTCTTCAGTTGGCCCTTCAACGAGAAGCACTTCATCTGCATAAAAAGATTCACAGATATAAGGGTTAAATCGAAGTACCTCATACATGGCTTGTTTCAGATCTTCTAATGTTGAAGAACCTTTCGCTTCCCTTAGGTCCTCATCTTTGATTTGATACATTTTTGTACCATCATTACTTCTGACCATTCTGACAAGCGTCGAGTTTCGTTTCGCTAAATCAATCATTTGAGGGGAATGCGAGGCGCATAAAATTTGATATGGATAGTTTAAATCACTTACAGAATATATTAATTCCCTTAAGCTTTTTAATATTTTGGGGTATAAAAATAACTCCGGCTCCTCAAATAAAATTAAATACTCTTTTCTGTCAGCATGCCTTGGTAACTCTTCCGCTATGTCACGCATCAATAACAAAGAGAATATTGCGCTTCTAACGGCTCCATGCCCAATCGAATTGTAATTACTCGGAATTTCAGTATTTCGTGAACCATCTATATTTTGTTTTTTGAATGATACATTAAATTTTTTACCAAACTTATCTTCCGTCCATTTGACTTTATCAGAGTCCTCGATTTCTAGCGTAATATCAGGAAAAAGCTTTTGGAATTGATTATTGACTTCGCTTTGATAGTTTCTTATTATTTCAGGACTATACATTTTTTCCTGGAGTTTTCTCACGGTTTCTTGAGCATCGGTTAATTCCGAAAATTCGGTTTCATTTAGTTTTAACTTAGCTTTGCTAGCAAGAATATCATTGACAACACTCTCCACTTCTTGTTCTGAAGGCATAGCTTTTATCAAAATTGGAGTAGGCATTAATGCTTGAAAAACTTGTATTAAACCGATACTTCCGAAAGCATTATCATCCCATTTTTGACTTTTGGGATTCCAGGTTCGGTCCTTTTTATCTACTTTTAGTTTAGTTTTGTCTGAAGACAAAGAAAAGGTCCTCTTTATCCTTATTGTTGAATTCTCCGCAAGATACTCTTTGAAGGACGCTACCTTCTTTTCTTGTTTTTCTTGAATGTATTTCAAGTCATATTGATCTACCCCAAGCGTTAATTCAAATTCCATCGATTTTGATCCACTTCTTTTATAAAAATCATCGGCCATAGGACTTCTATCCGAAAACATAAATTCGTATGCTGCCAAGAAAGTTGATTTCCCAACATTGTTTTGACCGAAAATAAAAATGGTATTTGAACCGTCGAAATTGATACTGTTATTTTCAAGCCCGCCTGAAATGGCTCTGAAATTGTCTACGCAAAAATTGATTAATCTCATATTATTTAGTTTTAGGTTTAACCCGTTTCTCTAAATTTTCAAAAAGTAATTAGAAAATTCCCTCATAAGTCTTGTGGAATTCGCTCTTAGTTTCACATTTTCTTCACTGACGGGAAATGAGAAGGTAGTTAAAAAGATAGGCTCCGATAACGATTATCCCCGCCTTAAACATGTTGTATTTTTTAGTGATGACCTCTCGATCCCCCAACGTGCCGCGTTCCCCCCGATGATGTACCTTTCTTTATATAAGTTTTATTGCCGTTTTTGTTGATATAATACTTTCCGCCCCGGGGACCAGTTTGTATGGTAGCATCATATCCATTAGAGGTAGTGGCTGTTCCTGTTGTTTCATAGCTGGAATATAATTGATCATATTGCTTCGGGTTAAAACCGGGAACAAGTGTAAGATTTGTATTATCAACCCAATACCAAGTCAAATTTGAATGATACCTAACCCGTGTTAAACCCTTTCTGGCGTAGCCCTTTAAGAGCAGCACCGTACCAGCGGGGACATCATAGGCAACTTGGGTGATATTCCTATCAGCATAAATACTTATGGGCTGATTGGCAGATGCGACATAATAGGTATTGCAGGCTGTTGCACAGAATAACAAGCAAACCAGATTCAACACTTGCAGGATTTTTTTCATCATGGTGATTTAAGTTAAAAAAATAAAATATGTTATAAATTAATATGAACAGCATAAGTCTTTCCATCCTCTCCCGCCACATCCGCATTACCCTCCTCATCAAGATCAGCAGGTGAAATATGATCATCATCCAGATAACCATCATTTGGAAAATTGATCTGCACCACCTGCCCATCACTAACCTCAACCATTAAAGTATAAGTAGCGGAATAACCCGTATTGGGATTAGCATAATCCACCGTGGCAGTATAGCTACCATCCTTAATCCCCTCCGGATTACCATCCCCGTTATCAGCATCGGTTAATGGATTTACCATGGAGTACGAAGCTACCGCGTCCGGCCGGTCCCCTCCCGACAAACCTACAGAATCGACAGCCGCGTTCCTGTTTCCGCCCTGCTTTTTACTTTCATTTAAACAGGAACCACAAAGCAACAGCACCAGGCCATAAACACAACACCACGCGGAAGTTTTATTCGTAAAAATCGGTTTCATCTCCCCTATTTTTTGCAGACACCACAGGTTAAGCCTTCTTTCGCGCAACGCTTACAGTATTTACAATTCTTACAAGCCCTGCACGGGCTCTCCCCTTTACAGGTCGCGTATTTTTTCACCGGAGTTTTCATACCGCCCGCACTTACTAAAGCTCCGGCAGCAATGATCAGGATGATCAGATATCTTTTCATGATACGATTAGGTTATCCGTAAATATAACCATTTACCTCGATCCAACCTACCCGGAAACAACGCCCTTATTTACCCTCAAAATCACACAGCGTCCTCCCACCCCTCTTCGCCTCATCCAGACTAATTTTGACGATCCGGTGCGTGCAATTGTGCAAGCCCCTGCAATCATCCCGTAAGTGATACCGTTTCGCATGCCCGCTGTCGCAGATATAAACCACAGAATCACCCTGAGCATACCCGCTCAGTAAAAGCCCCAAAAGCAGTACAGATGTTTTCATTTTTGATCCATTAGGAATATTGTAGAATAACCCAGCCCCCTGTTTCAACCAACTGAAACAAAAATAAGATCGCACAAACCCCCTTTTTTACGGGAAACCGTATACGCAGGAAATCATGTGGATCGATGATCACGTTGCTGACCATCGGTTCAGCTAACTTCGTTTGATCGCCTCAGCATGAAGGCCAGTCCAGGGCCCGCTTGCTTTAATCTTCTTTTAACCGGTGAACAGATATCCGGTTATCGTTCTCCAGTAAAGCAAAATGATGCCGTTTCGGCACCGTCAGTATTTGCAGAATCTTGTTTTCCGACTGTATCTCAAAAATAAGTTTAGGCTGCGCCCTGCTGATATCAAAGACCATCGCTAAACTTTCGTTGGCCAAAACCAAACGATTATCCGCCAAAAGCTGCACCAGATGAGCGCCGAAGCCCAGTGCAAACAATTCGGCTGAAATCACCATCTCTTTCAAACCCGGCGTTACGATCAAACAGCCATCATCCGTTAACATCGCAATTTTTAAAGCGGCATGCGGATTAGGCACAGACCAGCCGATAACAGCGGAGGGTAAAGAAAGAACCTCCATTCGCCCCTCCTGATCCATTCTGACCAGGCAATCTTTGCCGCTGAGATAAAAATGCTCTTTTCGCCAGAACATTGCCGGATGAGGAATAACCGGCAAATCATAAATACTCAACCGCTCCTCATGATGGGTAACGACGCTTCTATAAAGCAAGCGTCCCTCTAAAGAAAACAGATCTAAACAAACATCATCCCCATCACTATGCAGGAAATAAAGTTCCTGCTGGTCGGCATGCAGCCCGACCGCTAAAGTATTGGGCAATTTCCAGTGTAACTGATGTAAATTAAGCTCGCGCTCAAAATCACTGTAACGATCAAGTTTCTTTAATGTCTGAAACGGAACATCATATCCCATCAGCATCAGGTTGGAAGAAAGATTTCCATCGGCTACCAATTGCAATTTTTGCGGCTCCGAAGGAAATGTAAATAACATTTGATAAGTGGTTTTGCCGCTCCAATTTGCCCGTAGTAGAATAACATCACGCTTTTTGACACCAATACCGATGAGCTGATCATGATAAGCAACCAGTTCCAGCCAGCGCACATCCGTTTGCAGCTTCATATAGGAATCGGCCATTACCATTCGATGCTGTGGTTTGTTCCGCAGCATATACCGGTTAGCATCCTGCCCCAGTAATTTGTCATCCGGCAGAAATTTGGTTAACAACCGCAAACCGCTATGATCACCACTAAGCGTCTGGGTCTGGACAATCTCATAAGCGATCCCCAATGCGGTTTGCTTTAATCCTTCCTGGTTATGGCGGGTAGCCAGGTCTGCCAGAACATTGAGGAAGCCGGTGCGTTTCCGGACGCTGACATGGTGTTCGTAAACCTGTTTCACTTCCCGCTCCAATTGTCCGGCAAGATCCTCTATGCTTTCCAGATAAGTTTTCAAACAAGTTTCAGCCTGCTGATCATCCTTCCAGCCATCCAGCAAAATTTGACGACCAGCGGTTTTATCCTGCATTTTAATAATACTGAGACGCGCGGCATTTAAATAGTCCTTATTATCCAAAGATCGTTTGACCATATCCGCATAATATTGATGCGCCTTTGCCTCCTGTCCCAATTGCGCATACAGATCCCCTACCTTTTCAAAATTGTTCAGTTCCACCCACAGCGGGATAGCCTCACCAAGCAAGCCACCCAATTCCAGACATTCCGCCGCTCTTACCTTATTATGGAGGTGATCCTTATACAGCGCTGCCGCCTCCCGGTAATGTTTCCCATTTTGCAGGACTTGCGCAGCGGTGAACAAATCGCCAAGCAAATGCGCATGAATGTAAGCCGCTTTTTTATGATCTCCGTTTTCCAGAGCCTTTTTCGCAGTATCCAGATAACGCAGACGCAAGACATTCCGGTACTCGCCAAGATCCCAGGCATCTACCCGCCCCCCGCCAAAACCTCCGAAGCCCCAATTGATATTGCGGCGGCTTAACTTACCGGATTTCGGCGCGGCCCCCCGGTTCAGGTAAGGGCTATTCAGCGGGATCGCATAATTGAGCGCCTCATCTTTGTTTTTATCAAACATCTTAACCAGGCGATTGAGCTCACTATCCCTTTGTTTTTTCAGGTCTTTTAAGCGGTTATGCACCCAATTCTCCAGTTTTTGCAACAAGCCCTGACGATCGGCGATCCGATAAGGATTGCGTTTGATTTGAAAAAAGGCGGCAATCACGCCAAAAATCACCTTACCGATCAGCGCCAGGATCAACAAAACCCATAAACCCAAAGTGCCCAGCAACCTTCCGGTTTTTCGGAGTAATAGCTTAAGCTTGCCTTGTTGCTCCTCCTCCACATTTGGAATTTCATCAAAGGGTTTCTGCTCGATAAGCGCATGAAGCGCAGCCATGGCATCCAGCGGTTCCTCCTCCGGCTCCAACCGGATGGATTGCAGACGCGGGTAAGGTGTCTTATCCAGCGGTATGTGCTGCAGCCATAGCGCCGGCTTAACAGCAGGTAAAACAATCAGGTCAGCCAGGTTCAGCTGGTCCTTTTCTTCATAGCCAACCAAACCTATATGCGGGTGAAATACTTGTACAGGCCAGCGCTTCAGGCTTTCGGCTTCCTCCACACCCACCTGCGGCTTTAAACCGGCATGGACCGGAATATAAAACCCCTCAACAAACTCCCGATAAGGATAACGCAGCGCAAAATCGACCGGTCCGCTAAAAATCACCAAGAGCCCTGCCGCTTGGTGAACCGCGATACTTTCCGGCAGAACAAAACATTTCAGCGTACCGGCAGGAGTCCCCCATCGGCTGATCTCGGTAAGCCAACATACCGGATCACCGCCGGGAAGTATAGCGGCCCGTACCGGCCCCACCTTATGCTCGTTATAACTTAATTGCAGGATCATGATTTCAGGGCATCAATAAAACGCTCGATATAATTTTTATAAAAAATAGAAGGTTCCGTCCAACGCGCATCCGTATGATCGGTAAAATAAGCCGAGCCACTGACTACCCCATCAGCGCTCCAACAAGCCGCGGGCCGGTCAACCACCAACCATATACAGATATCAGGAATACTGGCATTTATACTTTTGAGATGCAGCAAGCCCCTGGAATCCAATAATGCCTCGCTCCCATTTGCCCAGCTAAACCGGGTAAACTTGATATTCGGCAACTGATCAAATTCGACCGGCTCCTGTTGAACAGCTTTAACCCAGTCAATAGCCTCCAGGGTGCTTTCCTTCCAGACCAACTGTTGTTCTTCCACCTGGAGTCGCCGTTTATCCATAAAAAGGAGCCCGGCAGTATGCACATAAATGCTTTGGGCGGAATTGATCACGCTGTAGCCATTATTGATCTGTCTTTTAATGACCGTTAACGTACGAAAATGAGCGATCAAGGGTTGGTAGGCATGATAAACCGCCAGGTCTTTTTCGCTTGCTTTTAAAAACTGTAAAGTTTCCGGGTTCAGGATCTCCAGGCCATATTGGCTGAAGAGATAAAAATTATCCTGAATAAATTTCAGCCCATAACCGGTTTGATATTGGGGCTCTATGATCTGATGATCCACTAATCGTTTCTTTAAATCCAGGGTATATAAATGCAATTGGGCAGATAGATTGCTGGCCAACAGTACATAAATATGCGCATTCGATTCTGCAAAACAAAAAGCGCCAGGCACCAGATAATCGATCAATTCTATCGCGCCATGATTTTTGTCCGGCCAATAAAGAAGCCTCCGATCCTGCGTAACGACAAGGATCTCCTTTGCCTGCGTGACATGGGTATTATTCTGCTGTACTTTTACTTTGGAAGTCGGATAATACAAGGGAAAGTTATCCACCTGAAAAATAGCAGGCAGACCATGACTATCACGCTTTTGCCGGGCAAGAGGTCTGGCGCGGCGTCGGTAAAGGTGATCACTCAGATCAATCTGGACCTGGTTCAGCAATTTTTGCCGGCCACGGTTGAGCTGGAATAGCCGGACATATCCATCCCGGCGCACAGTTACCAGGAAATTGAGCTGATCACGTACCCGGTGAAAAATAGCGGCGGTATCCGCTTCCTGCAAAAATTCCTCACCGCTGATCAAAATATATTTACCCTTATGCCCGGTTTGTTCTTTGACCGCTTGATATAATTGTCCGCTGCAATTTAAAGACGGGTCCAGTGTTTCCAGCGCAGCGACCACGCCTTTTTTGCTATCCAGATCGAGCAGGTTCCGTTCTCTTCCACCAAGCGCCCATACCTGCAGATGCTGATTATTTTGTTTCCCCTCACGGAATGCCAATGCGGTGGCCAGGGCCAGCACACGGGGCATACCCCACATTTTTAGCGTGGCATCCATAAAAATACCGAGCTCATGTTCGGTCTGATCGGGTGGTATTTCGCGTTGGAGATACAAGGCCTCATTATGAGCGAGTCTGGCACTCAGTAATACATCGTCCTGTGCCAGTTCACTCAACAGCAGCTTATCCAACTGCCCCCGATTAGAAATATCAGCCACTCCGCCTAAAGAATAGTCGCTGGTGCCGGAAAGATGCATGGGGATACGAATGGCTGCCAATATTTTACGGGTTAACGTTCCCAGTAAATGAGTCCTGACATCATCCTCCAGTTGTTCCAACAACCCGGCATCTTCGTTCTCCGGCAAGCCCACGGGCACCTTTTCCGGTAAAGCCATCAAACCCGTTTTCAACTTGAGCGCCAGCGTTTCTGTATCCGAAAATACCGCCAATGCCTTGGCAAGCGGTGAAAGATCATGACGCAGGACATCAAAATCCAGCTTTTTAGGGTAAGCCCGTAAAGTGTAATCCAATTCACCAGTATTCAACTGACTCAGCATGTCCTTTATAAGCGGCCACGTCGTATCCGAGGGCACACTGTCCACCATGGTCTGGATCAACGCAGTTCGTCGTATACCTGATCTGGCTTCATAGGGCAGGGCATTCACGATTTTCAACAGCGCATAAGCATCTTTTTTCAAGGTGTCGGCCAGCTGGTAATCCGCGGTATTAAATCCATTAGCCAGGGAACTGCGCATCATTTGTTGCTCCACCTCGTAAAGTTGCTCCCAGTTGTCCTTGCAGGCACAAAGCAGCAACAGTATACTACCCAGCGGAAATTTCGCACCAAGGCCGAGCTCAGCCAGTAAATAGCTCAGATCTTCCCGGTAACAGATCGTCCGCTTATTGGCAAACTCGATGACGCGGCCATGCTCCGCCCAGCGCCAGAAATAATGCTCTCGGGCGCTGAAGTAATCGATAGCCGTATCCGTCACCAAGCTCATAATGTCCTAATGATGTTTCTTTTTGCCGGCACGAAAGCAGCCGTTGGAACCGTGCTGTATCCGCCATGCTCTTCCCATATAACCAGGCTATCCGTTCCGTCGTTTAATCTGGCATGCAGCAGTTCTGCGAGTATCGGTGGATCAAAATCATACCCTGAGGGTATCAACAGATCGTGATTCCGCCAATAAGTACATCCCGGAATCGACGGTAAGGGATTGCCCGCAACCAGCACATTTCCCAAAGTATCGACAGCAAACCGCAATGGCTGCAGCCGGATCTGCGGCGCATTCCCGGTATAAGCTTTCCAGGTTGCTAAATCCGTTTTCAGGACCTTCTTCTCGCGTTCTTCCGCAGAACGTACCAATCTGATACCGATATGCCTGCGGTCAATACAACCGGGAAGTGCAGAAACAGGCAGCTCGACCGGTAAAAAATCAGCCAAACTTTGCCAATTCAGTTCCGGGAGCATCGCCACAGGCGTTTGCTTCCCCAAAGGAAAAAGCCGGTGCTGATCATCCATGGTAAAGGTGGCTTCCGCGGGCAGCGCCAGCAGCATTACCCAACTTTTATGGGACTGCAGGGGCCCCCGCAACCAGACAAGTCCTTCTGCTTCGGCACCTTTCCAGCCCTGCAGCAGCCTGACCGCTCCAAGCTGCGCTTTATATTTTCCCGCGATACGGATCACCCTTTCCTTCATGCGATTTGCATAATTTCGTTCCACAGCGCATCAATGGGCTCCTGTACATATTTGCGCTGCTGCTCATTGCTGATCCATTCACAACGGCCGTTCAGGTAGGTTAACCTGTCTTTGATAAGCGAACGATCGGCCATCGTCACTTCCGGATCTTTCCACTGTGCGCTAAGATGCGCTACCTCCTTATAAATTTCTTCCGCATCCGGTAAAGTGTTTTCCTGTGCACGCGGATGATGATCCTGCCCATCCTGGTCTGCCGCAATGGCCGTGTTCACGATACCCGCAATAATTTCGCGCTGTTCTTCAGTATCCCAAATATGACGCAGAACCCAAAGGTCAGACAACCTGGCTTCCTGTCTTTTGCATAATACCGCGCTGGCCGCGATCACGCGCTGCAATTTGACAGCTCGCCGGTCAGAAACCTGCAGACCGGCATTCCTCAATTGATGGATAAGCTCAATATAAGCGGGTCTTATGGTCGCCAGATCAACTTTAGCGGCTACTTGTTGTAACTGCCGTACCTCTTCCGGGTGGATCTGTGGTTTTTCCTCTTGCGTTCTTCGTTCCAGTACCCAACCGGCATGCAGCACGGCATTCAGTTGCTCCGGGTCTACATTATCGCATCGGACCCGTAAAAGAAAGCGGTCGAACAAGGCCTGTAAAGCTTCGTCCTCGGGCAAGTGGTTACTCGCCCCGATCACCATCAGCGCCGGTAATTTCTTCGTTTCCCTTCCCCGGCGAAAGACTTTTTCATTGAGTACCATGAGTAGGCTATTTAAAATCGCACTATTGGCATTTAACAGCTCATCTAAAAAGATCAGTGATGCCTCCGGCAACATACCTTCCGTATTGGTCACCAAATCACCCTCACGGAGCTTTCGGATATCAAAAGGGCCGAAAAGCTCATTAGGTTCGGTAAAACGTGTCAGCAAATACTCGAAGGTCTGACCGTCCAAAAGTTTGGAAAGTTCCCGTACGGTCGCACTTTTTGCCGTACCCGGCGGCCCCAACAGAAATAAATTTTCACTGGCCGCCAGACAAATGCCCATCAGGTCGATGATCTCGTCCTTGCCCACAAATAGCTCCTTAAGATGATTTAATACAACCAGCAGTTTATCCGTGGTTATTAAATCAGTATGCGTAGCCTCACTCATATCGTTTCTTCATTATTTAACAGCACCAGTTCAGGCCATAATATCGCCTGATGCGCACCTAAAACTTCCTTTAATAATATTTTTTCCTGTTCACCCTTTAACCTGCTGAGATCTTTATAGAAGATAATACGGTCTATATAGGCCAATCTCAAAGACTGATGTGTTAAAATGGATGCATCCGGTATCGTTGCCAGTCCGTTGATACCCACTGAAGAAAACGGCCATTGCCGCGCAGTATCCTGCAGATGTATCACCAGGGGATCATTGGGTGAAAGCCCACTGGCTAAACGAAAAAGATCTGGTAAGTAGCGTAATACCAGATCAGCCGAATAACTTGCCTCCGCGGTCCTTGCACCCTCAAAACCCTTTAAATATTCTTGTAATATGTCTTCGCCCAGATCACGCAGGAGGATCAATTGACAGACATGATAGAGATATTGAGCCGCCCAAAGCGCCGCACCCTCATTAAAAGCCGGGGCAGTACCGGGCATATCTATTACATCGCGGTCATAGAATTCGCGAAGTAAAACCAAAGCGTCCTGGGCATCATTAGGCTCGAAATCGCGCATCTCACGCGCTAAGGTCACGTTTCCGTCTTGCAGGAGATCCAGGAGAAAAAGGCTCAGTTTCACCCTTTCAAGTACGCTATTTTTTTGCAAAACAGCAACAGGAGATCGTTTTTCGAATCAAACTATTTCTTTTGATTTATTTTAGATAAGCCATTAGTTGATTTTACACTGCGAGATAAGATACATCTTTGCGTTATGTCGTCATTCCATTGTTCATCATGATCGTATTTACCTACTTTATCGGAGAAAGCCTGACACCTGAACGATCCATAAGGGCCAGTCGCGAACTATCTCCATCAATCCCTCCGGCGCGAGCTACTATTTTTCAATAAACTAAATAGCCAATCGACTCAAAAAATCAGATCAATCTAAAAACCCCAAAAACCACGACACCAATCACCAAACCGAAAAACAACAACGTAACCATACACCCCTGATTTTTCACCGGCCGCTGTTTGGCCTTTGGCGCAGATTTAGCCACAGCCTTACCCACCTTGTAAGTAGTGGTCAACATACTCATCAGGATTTTACTTCCTGCTTTAGATTTCTTTTTCCAAGGATCATAACTTCCCCTTGCCATATCGATTTCGTTTTAAATGGTTATAGTATACTATTCAGTGTTTTCAAATTCCCCCTTAATCGTCGACACATATGGTCTATCCTAAATAGCCCTGATAAGAAAAATCCTATTCATTCTACCCTTGCTCCTATCCCCACACCACAGCAACCTACAAGTCGATATGAACAGCATAAGTCCTTCCATCCACTCCCGCAACATCCGCATTACCATCCTCATCAAGATCAGCAGGTGAAATATGATCATCATCCAGATAACCATCATTTGGAAAATTGATCTGCACCACCTGTCCATCACTAACCTCAACCATTAAAGTATAAGTAGCGGAATAACCCGTATTGGGATTAGCATAATCCACCGTGGCAGTATAGCTACCATCCTTAATCCCCTCCGGATTACCATCCCCGTTATCAGCATCGGTTAATGGATTTACCATGGAGTACGAAGCTACCGCGTCCGGCCGGTCCCCTCCCGACAAACCTACAGAATCGACGGCTGCGTTCGTGTTTCCGCCCTGCTTTTTACTTTCATTTAAACAGGAACCACAAAGCAACACCACCAGGCCATAAACACAACACCACCCGGAAGTTTTACTAGTAAAAATCGGTCTCATCTCCCCTATTTTTTGCAGACACCACAGGTTAAGCCTTCTTTCGCGCAGCGCTTACAGTATTTACAATTCTTACAAGCCCTGCACGGGCTCTCCCCCTTACAGGTCGCATAATTTTTCACCGGAGTTTTCATACCGCCCCGACTTACTAAAACTCCGGCAGCAATGATCAGGATGATCAGATATCTTTTCATGATACGATTAGGTTATGCGTAAATATAACCATTTACCTCGATCCAACCTACCCCGGAACAGCGCCCTACTTACCCTCAAAACCACACAGCGTCCTCCCACCCCTCTTCGCCTCACCCAGGCTGATTTTAACAATGTGGTGCGTGCAATTGTGCAAGCCCCTGCAATCATCCCGCAAGTGATACCGTTTCGCATGCCCGCTGTCGCAGATATAAACCACAGAATCACCCTGAGCATACCCGCTCAGTAAAAGCCCCAAAAGCAGTACAGATGTTTTCATTTTTGATCAATTAGGAATATTGTATAATAGCCCAGCCCCCTGTTTCAACCAACTGAAACAAAAATAAGATCGCACAAACCCCCTTTTTTACGGGAAACCGTATACGCATGAAATAATATGGATTGATGATAACGTTACTGATCATCGGTTCAGCTAACTTCGTTTGATCGCTTCAGCATGAAGGCCAGTCCAGGGCCCGCTTGCTTTAATCTTCTTTTAACCGGTGAACAGCTATCCGGTTATCGCTCTCCAGTAAAGCAAAATGATGCCGTTTCGGCACCGTCAGTATTTTCAGAATCTTGTTTTCTGGTTGTATCTTACCGTTCTTGCTATTGTTTGCCACCGGGATAAAAGTACTGTTTATCAACTGCAATTCGCTAACGAGAACAGAGAGCGCATATCGACGCGATTGATGGCCCCGTTCAACATGCTACAACAAGGTTAGCTTATAAAAAGT
Organism: Mucilaginibacter sp. 22184; assembly: GCF_052045695.1. Lineage (NCBI taxonomy): Bacteria > Pseudomonadati > Bacteroidota > Sphingobacteriia > Sphingobacteriales > Sphingobacteriaceae > Mucilaginibacter > Mucilaginibacter sp. 22184. The sequence goes on along the minus strand of NZ_JBQEPI010000016.1, from coordinate 61,270 downwards.
AAAAGCCCAACCGTTGTGGTTGGGCTTTACTCTCACATCACAAATGCTATATCCTTATTACGCACTGATCACAGATCAGCGCAAGGGTGGTTACTTGGTAAATATTCTTTCAATTACTTCCCCTGTTTTAGGATCTATTATAAATTTATATCCGCACCAATTAAACGAAACTAAATTCAAATTATCCATTTCAATACTTATAAAAGGACAGTATCCAATAGCGTCAAGATTTTCTGTTCTTTCTATTTGCCATAGAATCTTACCATTGCGGTCTATAGCAAAGACATTTTGATTATATTTAGTATTAGTAGTTCCCACGATATCTAAAAGAACAATTATTTTATCATTAAATACCAGGGTCTCCTTTATAGGAAAATCAAATTCGACTGTAAGTCCTTTTTCAAAGACTATCTTCTTTTCATCTATATGATAATTTTCTGTATTCATAATGTGTTTATTGTTATGGGATTATCTGATCTATTGGTTCTATTGGGTTTACTGGGCCCCCTGGATTAACTGAGGAGCTTCCGGTGGTTGAAAATATAGCTTGTAATCTAGTGTTAATAAAGTTGGCCTGGATATTCCGGTAGGCTTGACCAGGCTATTCCGTGCACTTTGGAGCACCGAGTTGTGCAAGCAATTAAGAAAATCGCAATTAATAATGATCCACTTTTCATGTCATCTTACTTTAGAGATTACAATCCGACCCATCTTGTTGCTATCGATGTCAAAATCGGATACATGAGCATTCTTTTCCGACGATCAAACGAATAGCTATGGTCGTAAACCAGGCTTAGCCGACATCAGTTAAAAAGGATCAATATTTCTGATAAAATAACTATTGCGGATACAGCCTGGGAGAATCTTCAAGGTAAAATTGAATAAATTCTGAAAGAGAATCCGTAATAGGCTTAAAACTATCTTTGTCCAGGATAAGGCCGATGGTGTAAGCGTTTCTTCCGTTTTGTGCTTTAAATCCGTACCACCAGCTCTTATGCATATATTCTGCGAATATCAATACATCATCCAGTTCGGTTGTCAACGGAACCTTCAACTCTCCAGCACATGGAATTAGTTGTTCAACTGAATAAAAGAAAAAGCCCTCTTCGTCCATATCATCGGGATAATGTGTTCGCATTCCGTTGACAACAGTATATAGTTTTACGAAATCTTCCGGCAAGAAAACTTCTTTTTCCCTTTGAGTTTTTTCAATTTTCTCAATTGTTGCAGGGAAAATTCCAAATCCCTGCTTTATCCAATTTTCTAAAAGTCGATTAATTGATACTTGAATATTATCTACCATAATTTCAATATTTTTTCCATTAATAGTTTTCTCGGTAGTAATTGACCGTTCTTTAGTTTAGACCGCGCTGGATGAGCGCGCGTTAGTACTCAGTCCGAGTTCAGGGTTGGTCCAGCTTCCTTCAACAGACGGCAAGACTATGTTTTTTAACAATCGAATATCATCAGCACCATCGGCAAAATTTAAAAGGTTTTGCCTGAGTACAGCTTGCCTTGCTATAAGCTGACAATTGCAATAATTTTTATATTTGCTTACTAAACATGTTGGCATACACTTCATATAGGTGGCAAGTAAGATTGCTGATGCACTTAGCGTATCGTCGGACTACTTGGTAGGCAAGGCCGATAAGCAGATAGATCAATCCTTATTAGATAAGGCAATAAGTATCCGGCAACTGCCTAATGAGGACAGAGAACACATTATGTACGCTATAGATGGCCTCATTCAGTATGCTAAGACCCGAATAGCTTATAAAAAGTAAAGCCCTCTTGGTTGGGCTTATTGTTATTTATTAATACTTGCTCACACCACTGATGTGCGCCAGCAGGGATACATTACATTACGGTAGCTAAAACCCTTGCAGTAGCCTGGGCTTTGGCAATGCTAAACATGTTGTAAAATTATTATAATGCCGCAGATAATACAAGTAATTCCAACCCCCAATATTTTAATATCTGCTCCAAGTCTATCTTGCTCTCCTCTTATAAAAACTTTGGCGGAAGTTATAGTTTGCCAAATTCCGTACATTAATAAAATGCATCCCCCTATTGTATATAAAATACTCATACTCCTACTATTTTTTTTTCTTTTCTTTTTCTTCTGCCTTTTTAAAGAATTCTTTGGCGTTCTTCTCACTATCCTTGTTCGCCTTCGTATTAGCCAATTTCGGAGCCTCTTTAACTTCTTTTTTCTGTTCGTGATCCGCTTTAAATTTTTCAGCTATATTTTCAGCTATCTTGTTAGCAGCAAAAGCGGTTCCACGCAAAATCACTTTTCCAACACTTGTAATCCCCTTTGACTCCTCCACTACTTTACCTAATGAGCCAAATCCTCTATCTAGTGCTATTGTCGTAAGTGCACTCCCATAATGCCCGTCACTAACGTCCTTTGTAGCTGATATGGCTGAGCTCAGTGAACTGATGCCTTCGCCAATCGGAACTAATTCTAAAGATGCCCCTCCTGTAAATGGAGCAAAAACGTATCCAGCACCAGCTGTCGCGGTTCCGCTAATGGCTAAACCACCCGCCAAGGTCTCAGCATCCATTTTTGGTATCGGAGCAGGACTATTAAATCCTGCCGTTGATACTAGATGTCCTCCGACCGTTCTAGGCATATTAGTAATAACAGGCCCTCCACTTGGTACATCACAACAGCCCCCTTCTTCCGCCTCCATCCCGTCCGGGTCTTCAAATCTTATTGCATTATCAAAGCCGTAGACGTATACAGACCATCTTCTATCGGCTTCCGCTTTCGGATCAATCACATTCCACCTGGCAATCACCGGATCATAGAACCTTGCACCGTAATCGTACTGATTGCTTAAATCAGTCTGTATCTCTTTTCCATTATAAAGATAACGGTTATTATTCGAATTGTCTTGTTTCAGACTCCTCAATCCAAAAGCGTAGTATTCATCTTCCTGTAAGGTCCTCACCGCGCTATTGGCCGGATTCTTATCAAAGGAAACCCGTACATTGCCCAGGTTATCCGATAAATTGTATTCATAATGGTAATTCCCACCATTCGGTATAGCTCGTCCTTCTTCCGTTTGGATAAAACTGATCGCGTTATTGTTATAAACAATACCATTGATATAATCCCAGCTTCCATCACTCCCCGTATTCCGTAATTTCTGGCCACCCGCATCATAAGTGTACGGTTAAATATACCATTGCAAGAGTTTGGGTATTTAAACTTTAGATTTGTTCCTAATTTTGATCCATGAAAGCTAGACGAAATAATGCCCCGGAACGCGGTTTAACCATGCCCAAAGCCATCACGGCGGCAGGTTATTTCGCCGGAAAAATGGAAAATCACACATCGTCGCTAAGTAAAGACTATTCACGCAGAGACTTTTATAAAATCTCCCTCCTGACCAGAGGCGAAGGGATATTGTACCACACCGACCAGGAAATCAAAATTAAGGATCATACCCTACTTTTTACCAACCCCATGATTCCATATGCCTATGCGTCACACTCCACGGAACGCGAACAAGGTTACTTTTGCCTTTTTACGGAGGAGTTTATCAATGGCCAGCTTCGGGAAGGAGAATTGGCCGGTTCGCCGCTTTTTAAAGTAGGCGGTACGCATGCGCTGCCCCTGGATGAAAAGACAGCCACCTTTCTTTGCCAAGTTTTTGAACGGTTAACAGCGGAAGCACAATCGACTGAATGCAAACCGGATTTACTTCGCGCCTATATGCAATTGATCATTCATGAGGCCCTGAAAATCGCGCCCCAGCAAAAAACCGCGATACTTAACGCATCGAAACTGCGATTAACTGATCTTTTTCTGAAATTGTTGGATACCCAGTTTCTGCAAAACGCAACAAATCATAGCCCTGATCTATGGAATGCGCAACAATACGCCTTGCACCTTTCGGTTCACCCCAACCATTTAAACCGGGTTCTGAAAGCAGTCACGGGAAAATCCACGACTCAGCATATCTCCGAACGTCTATTAAGCGAGGCCAAGTCCAGGCTATTGCACGGAAATCAAAATATCGCAGAACTGGCATACGGCCTGGGTTTTGGCCATGCCTCCAACTTTCAGGTATTCTTTAAGCGCCATACCGGTCAAAGCGCCAACGCCTTCCGTAAACAGCATGCTGCAAACTCATAATTTCCGGTTTGAATCTCATACTTTTTAAAAACCCGGCCATTCTACCTTTGATTTATTAAAAATCAGCGATAAAATGCAAACTATATTGATTACCGGAGCGTCCAGCGGATTAGGAAAGGCCGCCGCGCTAAAATTCGCCAATAATGGCTGGAAAGTGATTGCCACCATGCGTGATCCTGAACGCGGCGCCGAATTGGCCGCCCACAGATACATCACTGTTCTCCCCCTTGATCTTACCCATACTTCCCAGATAGCGGAAACCGTAGAAAAAGCCATTGCATCGGAGGTAGACGTCGTATGGAACAATGCTGGTGTTGGGTTGACCGGTCCTTTAGAATCCTATACCGACACGCAATTACAACAGCAGTTAGACGTCAACTTACTAAGCGTCATTCGGGTGACCCGCGCGTTTATCCCCTATTTTCGCCAGCGCAAGCAGGGACTTTTCCTGGCCACCACGTCGATTGGCGGATTGATCACCTTTCCTTTCAATACCGTTTACTGCGGCAGCAAATGGGCAGTGGAAGGGTTATACGAAAGCCTTTCCTTTGAACTGGCGCCGTTTAATATCGGCGTAAAAACCATATCACCGGGTGCCATCGCCAGTTCTTTTCGGGATAATATGGTCATCGCGCAGCATGAATCTTACCAGGACGCGTTTGAGCAGATGTACCAAGCATTCCTGAGCGGAAAAACACCAACCAGCGTTTCTACCGCAGAAGAACTCGCCGAAGTCGTTTTCGAAGCGGCTACAGATGGGAAAAAACAACTGCGGTATGTCGCCGGCAAAGACGCCCATGTCTATGTTCAACAACGCTTAGCGCAGGGCGCGGAGCAGTTCAGAAATAACATGGCGGAACTTTTCTTTGGCAAATAAACCATCAGGACCGCCAGGCACCTGGCGGTCCTGATAAATCAATACCATCCACATTCCTTTAAGTCCGGCGTTCCGTTAACATATAGCCCTGGCCGCGCACATTGATGATATCTAACGCCGGGTCATCCCGCAAAAACTTGCGCAGCCTGGTGATATAGACATCCATACTCCTCGCACTAAAGACATCATCGTTGCCCCACAGTTTGATCAATGCGGTTCTCCGGTCCGTTAACTGGTTCTTATATTGAAGTAAAAGCTCCAGGAGACCCGCTTCCCTTTTTGAAAGATCAATAATGTTATCGCCATTGTACAATTTCAAGGCGAAGGGGTCAAACAGCAGTTTGCCCAATTGCCGGTTATGATAAGGTGCTACCGCCAATTCCGTTTTGAGCACGCTGCGTCTTAACAAAGCCTTGATCCGCATGATCAGCTCCTCCATGCTAAACGGCTTTTTAAGATAATCATCGGCCCCCATATCCAGGCCTTTAAGCACATCTTCCACCCGTGTTTTTGCAGTCAAAAAGATGACCGGCACGAGTTCATCAACCAAGCGAATATCAGCGACGAGTGACCACCCGTCCTTTCTTGGCATCATGATGTCAACAACACAGACATCGGGCTTCAGGGCATTGAACTTTGCCCAGCCATCGACACCGTTGGTCGCTACCGATACCTGGAACCCCCTTGTTTCCAATGACTCCTTGACCAGCAAGGCCAGAACATCCTCGTCTTCCACCAAGAGTATTTTGATACCTTCCATCAGTAAGGAAAATTAATGATAAAGGATGTCCCTTTCCCCTGCTCGCTTTCCACTCTGATCACGCCACCCAGAGTCGTCACCAATTGTTTGACATAGCTCAGCCCAAGACCGTAGCCTTTTACCTCATGTACATCACCTTCCTGGATCCGAAAAAATTTATCGTATATAAAGGGCAAAACGGATGAAGCCATCCCGCTCCCATTATCTTTAACGATGAGCTGCCAGGATGCGGATAACCCGTTTACGATAACCTCCACCTTGACCTTGGCATGGCTGTATTTGATCGCGTTATCAATGAGATTAGACACGATCGTGCTGATCATATATCCATCTGTCACGATTTCTTCCTGGGGCAAGTGATAAAATAAACTGATCACCGTTTCCGCGCTCCCTGCAAACAGGTGTAAAGTATTTTCGAGTAAGGCGCGGAGACCGACCGGTTCCCTTTTGGCCAGCTTAAGGCCCTGTTCATATCGCGTAATATCTAAAATCCGTTCCACATTAGCGCTCAACTTTTCGAGCACCGCCGTATTGATATGAAGATAACGGCGAATCTTCGCCGGGTCCTCCGCGGCTCCGAAATAAAGCAGCGCCTCGTTAGACGTATTTAAAATAGAGATCGGCGTCCTTAATTCATGCGTCATGTTATTGATAAAATCGTTTTTGATATCATCCAATTGTATTTGGGTTTTGATGACACGGCCCATATAGAAAAGGCATCCGGCGGACAAACAAATCAGTAAGAAAGAAACAAGGACCGGGAACATATTCTGTTTCAGGGACAACATCAGCAAATCACCAAACTCCGCTTCGATGACCGCCGGAGATTGAAGAAAGCCAACAGGTACGCCGATATGACCGGCCGCAACAGACTTTTGATTTTTAAATAAGACCAGGCGAAATGGCAACCGCACCTTTTCTTTAGCCAATTCTCCCTTATAAATCGCCGCCAGCACATCCATTTTTACGGGCTTACTCAGTTGCTGAGCGATTAAACGCGCCAGCATCAGCTTCACCATCGGTAAGTCATTGGAATTGATGGCCATGCTTTTATACCGCACCGTAAAGATCGTTTTTGCATTTTTCAGCATGGATTTTACCGAATCCGGCACCTGATTTTCTACCGTGGTATCCATAAAGACCGACAATGACGGGGTCTTATATTTTAGGGAAGCCGGTAATTGATTTTGCTGCAGTTCATAAGATACAATGCTTTTCTCTAAGACAGCGGTCAGCGTTTTGCTGAAATTTTCCTTTCCCGTCTTATACACGCTGTATACCCAATAGAGCTGAAAAAAGAGTATACCGGTGGCGGTCAAAACCGCGATAAGAAAGATGAACTGGAACCTCTTCCGCATGGTTAAAATAACATATTCTTTATTGGCGACTTCTGCGCGATCCTCAAAGATATTATAAATCTGATACATAAGCCCCGGCAACAAAAGCGTATCCTCAAACGCCCCGTTCAACTGCCGGCAACACCCGTACAGTATTAAAGAAAAACCGGCTTATCCGTGAACAACAACCTCCCGCCGGCAGTGCCTTGACATCACTACCTATTGCTATCAACCATGGTGATCATGTCTGAAAGCTCCTCCAGCAATTCCGCCGACGTTCCATTGAAACCCGTCGTTTTGAACCTGATATTCCCGTTTCTGTCGATGATCAATTTTGTTGGCACGCTGTCGACACCATAGAGACTTCGTACTTTTGATAAGCGGCCATCCTTTCCTTTTTCGTCAAATAAAAGCTGGAAGGCGTACTTATTTTCGTCAATGAATTTGGCCGCTTCCTGTATATAATGGTCACCGGTTTCCCAGGTATCGATAAATAAAAAAACAATGTCCTTATGGTCCCGATACTTATTGAGCGCCATTTGCATCCCGGGAAATGATGCTTTACAAGGCGCGCACCAGGTTGCCCAAAAATCAAGGATCACCATTTTGCCCTTTAAATCCGACAAGTTAACCCGCATTCCATACTGATCTTTTAAACAAAAACCGGGTGCGGGTATGTCCAGCATTTTTTTGGCCAATGCCTGCATTTTCTGTTTTTTTGCTGTATGGAGAAGACTGTCGAGATATGGTCCGTATCCAACTTCGTTGTGATTTATTTGGATATAGGCCTCTTTTAACTCATCTTCCAATTGCCACGAGCTAACATTTGTTCTGATCATCTTTTCGATGACGGCTTTCGTGGTATCATATCTCCCAAGCTTATTCAGCATCATCGCGTAATGCTCCGTAACGCCCAGGACCGGCGCATGCTGACCATAGGTATATACCTGCCCTTGGTAGTTTAAAGCCTCTGCCCATTTGCCCCGCTTGAAAAGTATAAGGGCATAGGTGTCCATACAGTCAAAATAAGTATCCCGATTCAATTCCTTTTGCATGTCCGGGCTTAAGAACATTTGAGGGCTGGGTTTGCTTTGCAAGCTATCCAAAAGCGTTAAGGTTTGTCTGGACAGCCGCTCCGCATCATTTAACCTGTAACTATCTTTTAGCCAATCGGTCAGCACCGCGTTTACCGCTTCCGGCATACCGGATTTGTCTTTCATTTTCCACAAGGCGGATGCAAACTCCGTCAAACGGCGGGCCTGTAGATACGCCGTAGCTAATTGGCCCAGCAACCGATCCGCCTCCGCAGCGGAATCCCGTTCTCCGGGGAAATATTTCGACGTGAGTAGCTGATACAACGAGTCCTTTCGTAGTACATCCGCAGTATGGGAAAAATTGGCCTCCAATTCCGTTCTAACCAACTTTCCCCTTGGAAATCTTATTTTAATTACCCGCGCTAAGGAATCTGCCTTTTTTGTTTTTTTAGCATGCTGAAAATAATCAAGAGCATTGATCAGATCGTGCTCATTCGAGCTTTTTGATAAGGCCGCGGCTATGCGGTTACCGAGCTGCTGGTCCGCGGCCGTAGCATAATATAAGGTCAGCAAATACAAAGACTCATACTCGCGTTCCAGCGAAGGATATCTCGCAAACTCCTTTTTGTAAAGCGCCGCAGCGTCGGTCATATTTTTTTTTATACCAAACATATCGGCGGCCAGACCGACCATGTAGGCCTTATTCGCGAAAGCGCCCCGCGCCGGCAGGTGATTTTTATACACCAGGTAGACGTAGCCCATTTGGTTATTATCATCCAGCAGATCCCCATTACGCAACTTAATACCAAAGGCCTTCGCCCCATCGGGTATCTTAAAACCGCCTTTTAGCCATCTCCCTTCAACCCTTAAGTCAATATCTGCTACCGGGTATTTATCGTTATCAAAAAAGTATACGCTTGCTTTTACAGCTTTGCCCTGCAAAACCGTACCGGCCGGATCGTAGGTCAGCGCAACATAGCTACCCGCCAGTGGCGTGTGGTCTGAAAGGTTTACATGAGGCCCTGCCTGTCCGAATGAAGCAAATGCCCGGATAAGCAGGAGCGCCATTAGTAAAAATTTGTATTTGTTCATCTGGATAAATTATGTTGATGACGCAAAACTATAGAAACCAACAGCGCTCAATGTTAATCAGCAAAGGTTTAGTGTTAACGAGTGTTAACTCCCTGATGAATCAGGTTGAGGCCCGTTTCTATCCATTTTCTAAGAAGTATACCGCAGCTGTAATACGTTGATCAGACCATGGATCAAGGATAAACGATGTATGGAGATACCGGGGAAGCAAATGGCCGGCCTTACCGGTTAAGCCTCGAAAGCCGCGCGGTTTTTACCTATAAATTCGGCCAGCTTCATTGGATCCTTACCGGTGATGGTTCGTATGCGATCATTCATATGGGGGCCCGCAAAAAGATGATCACTGATCACGTGCGCAACGTGATTTTTAAAGTGGTCAGATTCGCCCAGTCCAATAATATCGGCCATTTCCTGAATACTCACTTGTTCGTAAACTATATTTTTTCCCAAGGCACGGGAGAAAATTTCTCCTATTTCCGTGTAGGTCAATTCCTCTGGGCCAAAAAGCTGGTAAGCCTTTCCCACATGTTGTTCTGGTTCATCTAAAATAGCTACAATTGTACGAGCCAAATCCTCCCCGGCTACCGGCGCGTGCCGCGCGCGCTCAGGAAAAGCCATTTGCAATTTGCCTGCTTTGATGGCGGCTGACACATATAAAAACCATTCTGAAAAGAAAGTTGCCCGCAGATGCACGGTGGGAATACCTGACCAGTTGAAGGTTTCCTCGGATAAAAAATGACGTATGGTCGCAGGGCTTTTAACTGTGGACGCCACTTGTTTTTGGGACAAATTGACGATCAATTCCGCACCGGCTTCCTTCGCGGCCTGCGCGAACATGACGGTAGCATCTAATAAATTAGGGCTCAGCGGATAACAAAAATACCCTCTTTTAATACCTTTCCAGGCTGCCCGGACATCTTCCATATCATGTAAGTCTCCCACAAATATTTCCGCCCCAAGCACCTTTAAGCTTGTGGATCGTTCATCCTCTTTATGCACAAAAGCCCGTACTGGGTAACCTTTTTGCATTAATAGTTCTACCGTCGGCGCGCCTGTCGCACCCGTTGCGCCCGTAACCAATATGGTTTGCTTTTCCATGATTTTTAATTTATATATGATCTCTGATATCGTTTTGTATGTCATTTTCCATTATCCTTTCCATCTAAAATATACCGAAAAAGTATATTTTAGATGAAAAAATTGGGGTTTACCGTGCCTCTTTCATTCGTGACCGAACAATTTATAAAATATACTTTTAGTATATTTTATGATAAAAAAATTAACTGCTGTACCTATGGAGTTCATTCTTTAAACCATCGATTAATACCCGCATGGGTGCCTCATTATCCATGGCGCGACATATCACCATCCCGCCCTCTATGGAAGCGTACATCCTAAATGCAAAGGCTTCCGGATCAAGCATGGAAGAAAACTCTCCATCCTTAATACCATCCCGCAAAATAGAAGCGAAATATTCTTGCGAATCCAATAAACGCTCGCGGACCTTCGACTTTATGCAGGCATTATTATCATCAGCTTCCACGGCCAAATTAAAAATGGGGCATCCTCCTTTGATATAGGTTTCCAGCGGCCTGGTATTGAAATCCAGGTAGGCAAAGATTTTCTCTTTCGCGGTTTTTCCTTTGCTGATGGCCTGGTCCGTACCAAAAGTTATTTTCGCTAACAAATAGTCCGTGACCTGAGTCGATAAATCATCCTTGTTTTTAAAGTGACTGTAAATCGCACCCTTGGTTAATTTCGTAGCCTCCAAAATATCATCTACGTTGGTTCCCGCAACTCCTTTTTCGTTGTATATAGGAGCAGCCTGCTCAATGATGAATTTTTTTGTTCTCTCCGCCTTTGTCATAATTCCTTTTGCTTTGGCACAACAAAAATATACCAAAAAGTATATTTTACAAAATTAATAGACGCCTTGGCGCTTTATTGATTTTTACATGACAAAACGCTATAATTTCCGGGTTACTCCGCCAGTTCATCAACCATACCTTCTATCAGATAACTGATGCTGCAAACGAAGCAGCGCGCACTGCTTCGTTTGCAGCAAGACCAGTGATCCGTTTGTTACCGGCATCAATGAAGTAGCCGTATTACAGGGAACGCACGTCAACGATTTTTTTGAAAATGATGTTTTCCGCAGAACTTCCAACCTCGATCTCAAATTTCCCGGGTTCAATCGTATAATTCATTTTTTCATCGTAGACACCAAGCTCATCAACCGGGACACGCAGCACAACCTTAGCCGTCTGCCCTGATTTAATCAGCACTTTTTGAAACGCCTTGAGCTGCTGAACTGGTGTCGCTACCGAACTCACCAGATCTTTCACATAAAGCTGTACAACCTCTTTCCCATCCCGGTCCCCGCTGTTTTTTAGCCGGACTTCAACAGCAATGGTATCCTTCTCCGTTAATACAGAATCTCTTGCTGTACATCCCAGGTAGCTGAAGTTGGTGTAACTGAGTCCATAGCCAAACCCCCAAAGCGGGTCCGGGTGGTCAAAAATATAATGCCCTTTTGGCTTATCCAGGCTTCCCGGACTGTCAAATGGTTCGTTCCTGTCTGTCGCCAAATGGTTGTAATAACTGGGTGTATTGCCCGTACTCCCTGGGAAGGAAATATTTAGCCTGCCCGATGGGTTAACCGCACCGGTCAGTATATCGGCGAGCGTTCGACCCTGTTTTTCGCCCCCATACCATTGCACGAGCACGGCGTCCGCATGCGCTTTTACCCAGGGCATCGCCAATGGCTTTCCGGCAATAAATACAACTATTAACGGCTTTCCTGTCGCCTTGATCGCTTTTAGCAAGTCCTCCTGAACCCCCGGAAGCTCCAGAGCACTAAGATCGAACCCTTCTCCGGAAGTAGAATATTGAGGGCTTCTCCCCAGAAATGTACTTCGCGTCCCTATGGCCACAATGGCCAAATCGCTTTCGGACACGGTTTTGACGGCCCGGGCGATGCCTGATTTATCCTGACTCCACCAGTCGCAACCTGGCTCGTATTTCAGCGCGCCCCGGTTGCCCACGACCTCTTTAAGACCTTGTAACAAAGTAGTTCCCTCCTTCGTATCGCGGCTGGTCCAGGCGTAATCACCAAATACCGTCTGATCGGCATTTGGCCCAATAACCGCGATAGACCGGTACTTTGATAAATTAAGGGGTAGAATCCGGTTATCGTTCTTGAGCAAGATAGCGCTCTCATCGGCCACTTCCTTCGCCAGCGCGATATGTTTCGCACTGCGAACCACCGCGCTTACTTTTTTTGGCTCACCGTAGGGATGATCAAACAAGCCCAATTGAAATTTGACGGTCAAAATACGGCGCACCGCCAGATCGATATATTTTATATCCAGATTTCCGTTTTTAACCGATTCCTCCAGCGTCTCATAAGCCCCGTCAACATCCAGATCAACACCCGCCCGCAGCGACTTGATAGCCGCTTCTTCCCGCGAACTTACCGCATGGTGAAACGTTTGTAACCGCTCCACCGAACCCCAGTCTGAATAAACATATCCCTTGAAACCAAGCTCCCCGCGCAGGATATCCGTCATATAATAAGAAGAGCCGCTTACGGCAATACCATCATAGGAACTATAACAGGACATTACAGCCAAGGGGTTTGTGTGGGCAATCACCTGCCTAAAGGGATACAGATACAAGCTGCGCATGTCCCGTTCACCACCACTGACATTAGCGCAATTTAGGCCTCCGGATGGTGAGCCATGCGCGACAAAATGCTTTGGCGTACAGGTGATGTTAAAAGACTGGTATCCACCGACAAAGGCCGTTCCCATTTGCGCGATCAGGTAAGGATCCTCGCCGAAGGTTTCCTCTACCCGCCCCCAACGCAGTTCCCGCGCAATGTCCAGAACCGGTGACAATATCTGATGAATGCCGATCACCCGGGCCTCTTCACCCGCCGCGGTGGTCATTCTTTTGATCAAATCAGGATTAAAGGTGCTTCCTTGTGCCAGCCCGTGCGGAAAGATCGTACAATTATTTTGCAGGATACCTTCGATGCCTTCCACCGCCGTCAGCAGCGGTATGCCCAGTCTCGTCTTTTGCAGCATGTAGCGCTGCAATTCCTGGTACATATTTGCGCAATCCTGCGCGTTCATACTCATCTCGTGCGTACAGCCGAAACTCTCTCCCTTAAAAATGCGGTCTATTTCCTCCGTCTTCCCTGCGGCCCGGTTTTCCAACTGTTCCATTTTTTCCCGCAGCGTCATGCGCTTTAATAAATCTTCTACGCGGGCGGCAACAGGCGCGTTCGGATTTTTGTATAGCAGCGTGTCCTTGTTTAGTGTGACTGCTGCATTCCCCGCGAACACGATCAGGGATAAAACGATAACGGTAAATGTTTTTTTCATTTTCTTATGGGGTTTGTAGAACTTGCGGCTCGGGAGAGGTCCCGTCGTAGACGTAATGAAACCAATCGAATAAGGCCGTACCTCCGGCACTTGCGGTGTTATAGGAGAAAAGCGCTGGCCGGACCGCCTTCCAGAAATTATAGCCGGACAGTTTACACGCTTCCCCTAATTGATGATACGCCTGACCATTCACACGATAAAAAAGTAAGGTATTGCCATCCAGGTCGATCTTTAGCTGTAAAAAAATGTTCTCCTTGTCCAAAATTCCTCCCTTTGTCACTTTGCCCATATTATCCGCGTAAATGACTGTTCCACTGTCGGTTTTTAAAACACCGATCTCATGAACGTAATTACCCGTCAATGCCAGGCCTGCCCGCTGCCCCACTGTCATTTTAGCAATGTTCAACTTAACCGTAACCATCCCCCGTCTCCCCATTAACTTTTGTGTCAGGGTATTTCGGGCATGCTTATGATCGGCCGCGTTCATGGCGGTTAAAGCGAGGTAACCTTTCTGCCCGGTAAGCGACCAATGGTCGTTTACCGGGTTGTGGTTCCATTGCCATTGAAGCCCCAGGGACGCGGCATTAAACTCATCGGAAGTCTGTAGATAAACGGCTTTCCGCCGGCCATTTACTTTTGGTTTTTGATAAACATCAACCGGTTCGCCAATACCGTTACCGTCATTGTCCACACCCATAACCGGCCAGTCTTTTACCCATCTAACCGGTTCAAGATGAGTTACCCGTCCGATAGCGCCGGCGTCCTGGAAGTGAACAAACCAGGATTCACCCGATGGCAACTCCACCAGGCCGCCCTGATGGGGGCCGTTAATCCTGGTTTTGCCCTGTTCGAGTACAATTTTACGTTCATAGGGCCCGTAGATACTTTTCGACCTTAGGGCCGTTTCATAACCAGTCCCTACCCCACCTTCAGGTATGATCAGATAATAGTTATCATGACGTTTATAGAACTTCGTGCCCTCCGCGACCGGACCTTCATAAACGGTTTTGCCCGAATCCAGCAATCGCGTTCCGTCAGGGCTCATCCGGTGAACGATAATGGGACCCGCCCCCAGGCGGCTGTGTCCTAAATACGCCTGTCCGTCCTCATCCCAAAAAGGACACGGATCTTCCCATCCTTTTATCTGTTTTACATGGACAAGCGGGGCCCAGGGACCCGCCGGATTTGTGGCAGTGGACATATACAACCCCTCGTCCGGTGTACAGAAATAGATATAAAATGTACCATTATGATAACGTAATGCCGGCGCCCAGCTACCCGCACCATACTTGTCCATCGTGTTGTATTTATCATCGATATCGAGGCGGTGATAAACCTGGCCGATAATATGCCAGTTCACCAGGTCGGTTGACTGCAGTACGGGCATACCCATAAAGTGAAACTCCGAACAAACCATGTAAAAACTTTCCCCTACCCGAATGACATCTGGATCAGAATAATCAGCATTGATAACCGGGTTTTTATAGGTGCCATCCAATTGGTCTCCCCAGCGACCGCGCTGTAACGTCACCCGTTGTGCAAAAATGAACTGTGTAAAACCCAGTAGGATAATACCAACTAAAATGCCTCTTCTTTTTGCTTTATTCATAAAATTATTTTCCAAAATGCCAGCTTCCTGTTTCTCCGCAACAAAACGCGGATCGTTTTAAAAGCACGATCAATACCAGCCGGTTCGGCCTGATCAGTAAGCCATCAAAATATACCGGGTTACTTTGCCCGCGATTTTTTAAAGGACGCCTCCCTTCAAGGCGCCCTTAACCAAAGCCGTTATGTTCTTTTAGCGTAAACGCATTGTTGTTTTATTACCGGTTAGATCTGTTTAGTATTTCCCTGTTAATTCGCCCTGGTTTGCACCTGATAGACTTTGGAGTAATTCCAGTAATTCTGGGGATTTTTTCCTGCTGCCAACCCGCCGGCCCGAAGGTAATAAGTAGTATTGGCCTGAAGTTTGGTAAAAACTCTGGTGAAAGAAGCATCTCCGGACAGTCCGGTGTGATCGTCACGATAGGTGCTGTTATCCACGGGATTAAAATTAGACCCATACCATGAAAAACGGTTTACCCCTGCCGATGGACTAAGCCAAGCCGCCGCTTCCGTAACACTTTGAAGTGGATCGTTCCCTTTTACCTGGTAGCTTATCGTTATTGACGCGTTCGTAACGGCCGTTATTTGCATCGTCACCTTTACAAAAGGCGCCACTTTAAAATCATGTCTGGTCTGACCGTCAACCACCAATACCGCGGTATCCGCGTAAAAGGCACCGACAGGTATCGCTTTGTAAGTACCGGCGAAAATTGAATTATTGGTATAAGTACCGTTTTGACTGTATGATGTTCCCTGGGCGCTGGAGGCTGTTGCGCTATAGTGTTGTTGATAAACATTCAAAACCCCGTCCGGGTAATTAAAGCCAAAAGCATTGGTATTATTGGTCGTCGGTACCGTATCATTGGTGCTCACATCCAGCAACGCGCCCGAAATAGAGGCGTTGGGCGGGCTATAATTATCTATTTTAGAGCAGCTGTAAAACAACAGGCTTGTGAGGATGATTACCGCACCTATTTTTATATTGTTGATCATCTGATTTAATTTTTATGAATTAATAACCTGGATTTTGTTTTAAATAGCTATCAGCCCCGCCGGTGCCAATAGAAAAATAATACGTAGATGGAATGAAAGTCCGTGTAGGCCTGTTCGGTACCTGTACGATCCTGAATATATAGGACATGTTGGCAGGGCTGGTATTATCTTTCCAAACCAGGTACGGGAATAAGGCGTGGAGCGGCGTATTGTTAAACACCTTATCCGCAATATGCCATCTGCGAAGGTCCCAATACCGCTGGTTCTCAAAAGCCATCTCCACCGTACGTTCATGTCTAACCTGATCCCGGGTAACAGCGCTTAACAGCCTGATGCCGGCACGGCTACGTATCTGATTGATGGCGGTGAGCGCATCGCTCGTATTACCCAATTCTATAGCGGCTTCGGCGAAATTAAGCAGTACCTCTCCGTACCTGAAAATGATACCCGTGGCCGAGCTCTTGTTCAGATTAGGGACAAAAGTGGAAGATTCTGTAAGGAATTTTTTCATGAAGAAACCCGTCTTGGTAGATTCGTTGGAAACCGTTGGTCCGTCCTTACCATTAAAGGTGATGGCGTTAGCTCCTGTACCGTAGGTCTTACTCAGATCCTCGTTAATCAGGGTATCCGTTCCGACTACGATCCCTCTCCGTAGTTCTATATAGCCGCCTTTGGGGTCGCCGTTGGCGTGCCACTCCGCGTTAGGATATAAAATAGAGGCGAAAAAACGGGGGTCTTTACCGGCAAACAGGTCCGCGGGATTTTTATAGGGAATGGGGTTCCCGTTCGCGTCATTGACTTTCAATTTCCCGGGGCTGCCGTCGGTATACTCAAACTGCTCGACCAATTCCACTGTTGGATTCGTATAGTTACCCCAGTCTACTTTGAAGCTTTGGGGTTCATTGAAAAAATCGAGGCTGTATGCGTTATTCGGCAGCGTATATGCCTTGGCAAAAATAATTTCCCTATTATTTGTAGCATCGGTACCATTAAACAATTGCTGGAAGTTCGCCGCCGGATCGGCATTGCCCTGATAAAGCCCAAATGCCCCCGATTGTATAATAGCCTGTCCCGCGTCATGGGCTTTCTGCCAATAATCCGTGGCTGCCGAGGCCGGGATACCTACCAGACCATTGATTTGAACAGATCCATATTCGGCCTCTGAGGCGGCATATAACATCGCTCTGCACTTTAAAGCATAAGCCGTATACTTGGTTGCCCGGAATTTATCAGAGCCATCGCCGTAAGCCGGACTTAACACATTGATCACCGAATCCAACTGGCCACCTACAAAATCATATACCTGTTGTTCCGTGCTTCTGGGTACCTGCAAATTGTCAACCCCGGGTACCAGTACCTTGGTAATGATGGGGACCCCGCCATAGCGCTTCACCATGCCGAAATACATATAGGCGCGCAGGAACTTCGCTTCCGCCAGATATCTTGTCCGCAAGTCCTGCGTAATATTGGCACCGGGAACTTTAGCTATAAAATCATTCAAATCCTTCATCAGTCCATAGTCCCACCAGCCAAACCCGCCTGAAACGTTGTTGGAAACATTGGCCCAGGGAAAAGTGCCGATGGATTCATCTGTCCAGGTACCCGTATAATTGGGCGGGAATCCTTCTGAGTAAGTTTGATCCTCGAAGTTTGATCCGATCCTGCTGTAAAAAGAAGCCATCAGCGCATAAACAGCACTGGGCGTAGAGTAAGCCGCGGTCCCCGATATAATGGTTGTTGGCTGCAGATTTACAAAATCCTTTTTGCAGGATGAAATCACCAACGCGAGTAAACATAAAATATAGTGTAGCTTTTTCATAGCTTATCGTTTTAACTTTAGAATTATGAGCGAACTAAAAGGTCAAATTCAGACCCAGCGAGAATACCTTTTGTATGGGATAAAAGCTCCCCCTACCATTGCCAGCCAGGTTTTCCGGATCAAGATATTTCACACCCGTTAAAATAAACAGGTTCTGACCGGAGAAATAAAATCTGGCACTGCCGATGCCTGTACCCTGAAGGAGGCTTTTCGAAAGGCTATATCCCAAATCCAACGTCTTCAACCGCAGATAGGTGCCGCTTTTGGTCCAGAAGGTAGACGATTGGTTGTTATTGTTCGAGCCGCCAACAATCGTGCTCGGGTATTTTCCCGGCACCCAGGGGCTGCTCGGATCAAATATGTTTTCATGATGCCACCGGTCTGTGAAAAACTGAAATGTATTTGATCCGTTAAATAGCGGATCCTGCAGTTCAGCAGCATAATTTACGTCAAATTCAGACGCGCCCGCAAAGAGTACCGAAAGATCAAATCCCTTGTAAGCAAGCGTCGTATTCAAGCCGTACTGCAACTGCGGAAAAGTTCCCCTGCTGATAGCTGTCTGATCGTCGCCGTTGATAACACCATCACCGTTGATATCTTTGTACCGGATGTCACCTGGCCTGAGGGTTAAGTTTCCTTCGCCATCCTGGATCGGGGCGGAATTAATTTGTTGCTGATTTTGAAACTGCCCGATAGCGATATATCCGCGTCCCAAATTGGCATTCCGATAGGCAGAACCACCGGTATAATTGCTCCATGCGCTTCCGGCAGGAGGATTGACCTGAAAGCCATTCCGGGTACGGCTATAGGCCACATTGGGCGACAGCGTCAATCCAAAATCACCAAACCTCTTGTTAAAGCTTAACTGCAATTCAAAACCCCGGGTATTATCCTGGTTAAGATTGGCTTGTGGCGGGTTGATGCCGGTTACCGACGGATAGGTCACCTGTACGGTAGCGGGAAGACCGGTTCTTTTCCGGTAGAAAACATTGAATTCCCCGGTAATCATGCCCTTCCACATCCCCCACTCCAGTCCGCCATTATACAGCGTTCCCACCAACCAGGTTAAATTAGGATTGGCATAGCTGCCGACTTGCAGCCCATTGGTAGGCGCGCCGGTAGTAAACAGGTAACTCCCACTTGGATAATTATAGCCTGAGATATAATTAAAACCATTAAAATTGGCATCATCCGGCGTACGCGCCCAGGATAGCTTCAATTTCAAATTGGATATAAACGGAACCTTGAAGAAGTTTTCCTTGCTGATCACCCAACCGGCCGATACTTCGGGAAAAAAGCCCCCGCCATTCGGAAACTTCCAGGAATAATCATATCGGCCACCAAATTCCGCCAGGTATTTCGCTTTATAATCGTAATTGATACGGGCGGCATAGCCCATATAGGCCGTTTGGCTAAACGGGTTATTCACGTTGATCGTCTGATTGAGGATATCCCCGAGTTGTAATTGATCCAAGGCATCAAGAGAGAAATTACGCTGGACGGAATAGCCGTCCGAATTGGTTTTTGTCTTTTGCAACAGCAATAATCCGGTCACATGGTGGTCCGCACCAAACGTATGATCATATTTCAACGACAATTGAAGGTCAGAAGGAATTCCTCCCTGGTAATTGTATTGATTTAAAGTAGACGGGGAGTTTGCCGTAGAAACAACATTATACGCCCCGGTGGATGGCGAATAATTGTATAAGGAGTACTGCTTCAGCCAGGTTTTGGAATTCGTATTATCATACTCATAGTTATAGTTAAGACTTGCGGTAAGCCCATCAACATAGGGTATTTGGTATTCTATTGTTCCTGACGCGTTTAAAACGGCCTTGCTGTTATTATAATAGCCTGCCTGGGTGCTTGCCGTGGCCAACGGATTTACCCCAATGACATTGGTCGCGCCAAAATAATTGGTGTTATTGTTCGCGTAAGGCGTATATATGGGATACGACCTGATGATAGCCGAAACCACGCTCGTGCCGCCGCCGCCATCGGTAATGCCCGGTCCCGGAGGTGCAAGGGTATTCTCCAATCTGCCACTGACATTAAAGGACGCCTTTAGTCGCTTGCTGATTTTGAAATCTACGTTACTCCTAAAGTTATATCGTTTAAATGTAGAGGTATTGCTGCGCAGCAAACCGTCCTGGTCCAGGAATCCGCCGGAAATAAAATATTTTGTCGCGTCCGTTCCACCTCTTATACTCAGGCTGGCGTTTGTCAGCGGCGCATAGTTTTTAAAGATCAGCTTATGCCAATCTGTACTCTGATAACCCGGGGCGGTCCCCGCTATCCATTTTTGAACGTCCTCCTGGCTGTAGGGCAATGATGGCAATGGTCCGTTGGGATTTTGGGCCGAGGCGATATTGATCGCGGCCTCGTCGCTCAGTTCCACAAACTGTCCCGCGTTCAACAGCTTGGGATAGGCGACCGCGTTTCCCTGCAATCCCCTGTAGATATCCAGCGACAACACCGGCGCGCCGGTTTTACCATGTTTTGTGGTAACAATGATCGCGCCGTTCGCGGCCTTAAAGCCGTACATGGCAGCCGCACCGTCTTTCAATACCGTGATGGATTCTATATCATTGGGATTCAGCTGGGAAATATCCGTCGCGACGCCATCCACGATGGTCAGCGCGCTCCCAAATCCCCTGATATTAACGGATGCGCCATCGGAGCCCGGCTGACCGCTTGTTTGTTGAAATTGTAAACCGGGTAATCTTCCCTGCAAGGCATTATTGACATTGGTCACCGGCGATTTGGCAACTTCTTCACCAGTGACTTGTGTAACAGCGCCGGTTAAAGTCGCTTTCTTTTGTTTGCCATAAGCGACGACCACAACTTCACTTAATTCAGCCAGCTTAGGAACCAGTTTTATCGTCACCTTTGCCGAAGCCTGTATCTCCTGGCTGTCGTAGCCCACAAAAGAGACCAGCAGCACAGCCCTTTCTTCAACATTCCGAAGGGAAAACTGCCCGTTACTATCCGTTGAAGTACTGATCTGCGTGCCTTTGATGACTACCGTTACGCCGGGCAGGCTTTTTCCGTTTTCATCCAGCACAAGTCCCTGCACATCGATTTTAGCCGGGATCGTACTTGTCCGGGTGGGGTTATTGACCTTATCCTTCTTTTCGATCACCACCGTGTTTTCATATATATTGAAATCAAGCGGTTGGCCGGAGAGGCTTTTTTTCATCACCTCTTGCAAGGGGGTGTTTTTAAAATCTATGTCAATCGTAACGTTCGTGTTTACCTGGTCATATTGATAGAACACATTATAACCTGTTTGCCGTCTAACTTCTTTAAATAACTGTTTGAGTGTTATGTGATGGTCTTTCAGGGTCACATTCTGCGCATAGGAAACAGCGCTTGCCTGCATGATGACTGTAAACAAAAATAGGGCCGTAAGCTTCATAACCCGCAGGATTGGTCGTATGCATTGTTGCAGCCGATGAGAAATAATAGCATAGTAAAAGCTAGTATAGTTTTTATACATTTGGGAGTTGGTTTAATTCTTAAAATGTAGTCCGAAATCTCTTTTTAGGATACCGACTTTAAATCAGGGGAGCGGGAACTCTCCTGATTTTTTTTATGCGGTAACCAATTGTTCTGGGGTTACTGTTTTTTTCTTTTCTTCATCTCTTTTGGTTAATTTAATAATTGGTTTATCTGTGGTTTATTGGGTCACGATGATTTTCCGGCCTTCGAGCTTAAAATGAGCGGCGCGTGTCAGCTCCAGGGTTTTAAGGACGGAGGAAACATGAGCAAAACGGGATACGGTGCCGCCGAAAAATTTATTTTTAACCGAGGGATTCTCGTAAACGATATCAACATCATACCATCTGGAAACCCTCCGGAGTATACTTTCCAGGTTATCGCCATCAAACGAGAAATAATTGTTTTTCCAGGCCAGAATGTCGTCGACATTGACCGTATGCAAAACCATATCATGGTGACCTGCAAACTGCTCGGCTTGCTGACCTGGTTTTAAGATCGCTTCCTGTTCAGGGCTACTCACTTTGATACTTCCCTCGACCAAGGTCGTTTTGATGGAAGCTTCGTCATCATAAGCGTTGATATTGAACATGGTACCGATGTCTTCGATGGTCTGTTGTTTCACTTTAACTTTAAAAGGTTGTGCCGCATGATGGGTTACTTCAAAATAAACCTCACCGGTAACCTTGACTAAACGTTCTTTTCCCTTAAAAGTCGTCGGAAAAGTGATGGTGGATGCCGCATCCAGCCATACCCTGGTGCCATCAGCCAGGATTAAAGGATATGGGGATTGTTGTCCCCTTGCCGTAGAAAGTGTATTATAGACCACCTCGTCTGCAGCATTATCGTTACCAGCTGCTGTATAGGAAATCGCCTTCCCATTGTCAACTTTTACAACCGTATTGCCCTGTTGCGCGAGTGTGCCATTCAAATGACTGGTAAGTGTAATTTTCCGCCCATTAGCTAAGGTTAACGTAGCCTGATTGCTACCCGGCGCGATATCCGTCGTTTTTGCCAGGCTGCCCGGTGTCGCCGGTTTCCTGATCGCTATGAAATATAGCCCTACTATTAAAATGACGGATGCCGCTACCGCCGCGATGCGCAGGGTTAGTACGCTGCCCCCGCGGTTCGGCGGCAAAGCGTTCCAGATCTCGGTCTTTAGTCTTTCATAATTGGGCTCCGGAAGCGTATCCTCCATAGATGCGGATGAGCGAAGGTACCAGTTTTCTACAATGGCTTTTTCTTCTGGGGTACAATTACCCTGCAGATATTTTTGCAGTAATTCTTCTTCGTTATTGCTCATAAACGACCCGGTGTCTTATTGGTTATGATGTATAACGACAAACCAACCGGGAGGTAGTAGATTAAAATAAAAAAAAATCAAATCATTAACCAATCACCTCATCTGATGATCGTTACGATATCATTTATTTCTTGTTCGCGGTTATAAATTTTCTCCGTCATTTTAAAGATCTGCGGAGGCAAGTTAAAAGGGTAACTTTCGCAACCTTATGAGGTCAGGCAAATGGTCAAATCTATTTGATGAGTAATTTGCCCCTTAATATCTGGAGGGCATTGCTGATTTGCTTTTTAACGGTATTGCTTGAAATGGCCAATTGTTCCGCGATTTCTTTATGACCAAGATGCTCGTTGCGGCTAAGTTCAAACACCGCACGCATTTTTGCCGGTAAGGCAGCCACCTCTTTCTCAATTTCAACAGCGAGTTGCCTTTCCCTGATCAGGCTGTCCGTAATAAAATCCGCTGACTCCTTCATGTCTTTCAGGGACTCCATGAATTTGCCTTTTACTTTCTTGTTTTTTAAATGATCAAGTACCTTGTTACGAACAGCGATATAAAGAAAGGCTCCTAAGGGAGGAGCGATACCCGCGTCGTTTGTTTTTATCCAAAGCATGGTGAAAATTTCCTGGACAATGTCCTGCGCTTCGGTATCGTCCTGGAGCATTTTCCGGCAATGCCGAAACAATATCGGCCAATATCGGTCATAAATTACCCTATAGGCTTGCTTTTCGCCGGACTGAAGCCGCTGTAAAAGTTCGTCATCCCCCAAATGGGTTAAATTGTCCATCGCCCCGAAAAATCAACTAGGTGGTTTATAGAAAGAACAATATTAATTAATTTTAGATCTATCGACCAAAATTATTCAAAATAATGGGCTTGCAGCAATGATTGTCAAAACCGATACGGAATAGAACGCACAATATTAACCCCTATAGATGAAACCATTTCCCTATCTGACAAAACACAAAAACAGGCTTTATCCCCATTATTTTTTGCAGACACCGCAAGTTAAACCTTCTTTCGCACAACGCTTGCAGTATTTGCAATCCTTACAAGCCTTGCATGGACTCTACCCTTTACAGGTCAGTCAATTACAAAATAAATCACTCATTTTTTGATGAACAATCATATTCAATACATCATCATTCAACGGCCGCAATTGATTTCAAATCATCAGTTACTCGGGAAGATAGTTTGACAACGGCTCAGTCAATGGCCATTCAAAAGAAGCTGCGCCTTTTTTTTTCGGACAACGGTATTCAAAATAAAATCGCTCAATGGTTTCAATGTCAAATCCCGGTACACCGGATGGACACCGCCCCCAGTAAAGAACTCATACTCGTCCTTTCTTTTGGTATACCACACTTTTCCCAGTGAGTAAGTTGTCAAAGTATCGTAACGGAGGACCATTTGGAAGTCGTTAAATTTAACACGATCATACGGAATGACCGAAGGGTCTCCGGGAAAAGCATCGCAGGCCACCTTCTCGTACTGCCTCCCGTTCCAGCGTATACATTTTTCCTTGATCATAGATAGATAAATCCCCCCTAAGCCGATGACTAGCACCAAAGAACCCGATAACCATATGACATACCAGGGATCGGTCAATTTCCGCGGACCTGTTTTCTTTTCTTTTGGCGGCTCCACTATCATATCCTCTTGCATTCCAATATTATCATCTCCAACAGCGGTCGGGATATCCTCCGGTTCAACCGGACCGGCTATGTCAATGGGAACCGGGTATAGCCTCAGGTACTCCTGGTATGGCCTGGGTGAAAAATCGGTTAACCAGGCTAATAATTCTATTTGCCTTTCTCCGGGTTCAGCGACTTCTCCGTTTAAAAGATTACTAAGTGCTCTAAAACTATTAACGCCTCCCCTTCTTATCACCCGTGCATATTCAGTATAGTCTTCACGTTGCTGAAAAAATGAAGCCAGTAGCTTTTCGTCAGATCCTTTGAAACGGCTTTCACAAGCATTAACCGCTTCCCGCCGCAGATTCGCCGCCGTTGGATGCGTCAATTCATGCGAAAGACTGCAAGCGGTCTTTCGTTCTTCATAATCCCGGAGTACCGCGGCACGGTATTCATTAAACCGATACATCGTACTAAGATTTAAACTTTAGCCTTTTCCAGTCTCGCTACGGCAGCCAGCAAAGCCTCTGTGTGCTGATAGATCCCATCCAGGGATTGCAGCTCATATTTCACCTCTTTCTTCGCCTCATCCAGTACGACCAGGTATTCCTTAGCACCACCCAAATACAAACGACAGATCGTTTTACGGTTATTATCATCCAATAGGATCGCAAAATAAGACTGCGCATCCCGGTAGGTGACCCGCTTCGCCTCAACATGCTGACGCAGCAAAGATTTCACAATATAAAAACCTTCCAGTTCCTCTTCAGTCGTTACGATATTCGAGGCCGGCTCCGTCGCCATAGCCCCCTCCAGTTTACCCGCTTCCGCCACCTCGATCTGCTTTTCCTGGTTAAGGGCGGACTTTAGCCGCTCATTGATCGCATCGCTGATCAATACGAAAAAAGAGCGTTTGATGATCGGCCCGAACTGTTCTTTGACCTTAGCGGTCAGCACACCCGCATATACCTGCTTGGTAAAGAAAGAAACAAAATGATCCGAAGGCGCCAGCATTTCCTTATTCAATAAGTTCTTCAGCTCGTTCAGGTATTTCAGTTCGCTGGCCGTATTCGTAATACTTTCTATATCAAAATATGACTTATGAAACTTCTTCAGTTCCACGATCTCCGTTTCCTTGATCTCCGTGATCGTAAACTCAAAGAAGGGCGAACTGTCCATCTTGTTCTTTTCATCGAGGTCCGTATAAAAACGATAAGTCAATCCATTGGTCAACAAGCCGAACTTCGCCTTGGTCGTATGGAAATAACGGAACAGTTGCGAATTGTGCGGGTCCAGCTTCTCCAGGTGATGCTTGCATTCGATCAGAATCGTAGGTTCCCCATCCTTCATGATCGCGTAATCGACCTTCTCCCCTTTTTTGATACCGATATCCGCGATAAATTCCGGGTTGACCTCAAAAGGGTTAAACACTTCATAGCCCAAAACCTGTATGAAAGGCATGATGAGCGCGTTTTTGGTTGCCTCTTCCGTTTTCAGCTGGGGTAACAGCTTTTCGACACGCCCCGCCAATTGTAATATTTGATCTTTAAAATCCATAATGATAGTGATATAGGTTCAACGCAACTGATAAAATTCAGCCACGGGTTTAAATGCAGATAACGTGGTTGTCAAAATAGGCCTCATTCCAATGCCCCCTGTTATCCGTACGCTTGTTCTTATTTCCTTAAATCTTCAATTTTTGCCCTGGCCTCTCCGAAAGCACTTTCAATGACCGTCCTGTCTTTGATAAACAAAGTATTGTCCGTGCCATACTTTTCCAGTTTCACATACCAGGTGCTTTTTCCCTTTTCAACATAATAGCCAAGCTGAAAACCATCGGTGGTGACGAACTTATTTTCCAGGTAGTCCGGATTGCCTGCGATATCCTTTTCAATCTCCTGTGTCAGGGTTTTCAATGCTTTGATGACCTCCAACAAATCGGTATATTCGATCGAAGCCGTCGTATTGCTATATTGACCTTTCTTCTCGATCTGATAAAAATAAAGCGTCTCCGCGCCGCTCATTAACTTCCTGACCCTGGTCTCCGCGTTTGTATAGGCGGTTTTCAGGTCAGGCAACCGGAAATCCACAAACTTGGATATCGTCCCCGTTTTGGAAGAGAACTTCTCCATTTTGGTTTCAAAGACCTTCGTCTCTTTTTTGACTTCCTGGGACCAGGCAGCAGTTGAAATAAAACCGCATAATACAAGGGCCAGGATCATTTTAACAGATGACAATTTCATGGTTGTGACAAATTTTGTTTTAGGATATTTGATAGACTGTTTTCAGAAAGTGATACGATTTAGAATCCATATAAACTTTTACGCTTGACGCTGGCGGCGACACTGTACGTTTTAATAGCGGCGTTGATTTCCGTACTCATCTCCGTTTTACCATTGTACATCAGGTACTCCACCTTGTTGTTATCATTGACGACGCCCACCAACTCCATAACAGGGATCTGTGTGGAATGCAGAATGAATCCAAACTCATCAATAAACTGAATCGTCAGTGTTCCGTTGAGCGAGTAGTTTTCCCGGAGGTCATTGAGCTCTGATACCCTTAAGTTATAGTAAAGAAAATTACCCCGGTACAAGGCCTTGAGCGAGGTTGATGCGCCCGGCTTGACAAAGCTCAGGGTACTTACCCCCAAATCCCTTTGTTTGGGTTTAGAGACTTCGAACTTCTTGATGTCCCGGGCAGCCAGGTCCCCTATTTCCCGGAGCTCGTTATCAATTACCTTATAGATCTTATGCCCGTGAATAAAAGTATTTTCAGCAATCTGCGTATCACGACCGGCACAAGAAGCCAGTAACAGGATACCTACGAGGTAAATAACTGATCGGGTATACTTTATCATGATGAATTTAGATTAAGGTAACACCTCAAAAGTATCGAGTCCGGAGATACATTTTTTACGGGAACCCGTAAACCCATTGACCATGCGTCAGGCCAGCTGACAATAAAAAACGCCCCTATTGTCGAGACGAGGTCAACCGCCTGTTCCATACCATTTCCGAACCATCGGATGAGATAATCGTTCCTGTCTTACAGCCCGCACTTACAGACCGACCGCTCCACATATTCCTTATTTCCCCCGGAACTCATATAGTAGCAGCCACCCTCCGGACCTAAATAGAGCTGCTGACCGCTTTTATAGGTACCGCAATTGGAATCACCGGAACCCCGATCCGTGTTGACATCGGATTTTTTAGAACAATTGGTCAGGACACAAAGCCCCAACAACGAGAGCACAATTAACTTTTTCATGTGATTTGGTTTAAATAATACTTTTAATAAATGCAGGTGATCAATCAAAATATATCGTGTGTCTATATGGAGCACTAAACCATGACACTGTTCAGGCTACTTCCTCCATAAGAAAGGTCACCATGAGACCACGATCCTCCTGACCCGTTTTTCCCCTTCCAGGCCCACCCGTTTTCCGGCTCCCGCGACGCCGTCTCATCCCGAAGTGGCCAGAGCGATCAGGGCCAGGTTCATCCCCATATACAAACCCAGCACCACCCAGGCAGCGCGCCGGTCAAATTTCAGCGCCCGCTCCAGTTTCCCGTTCTCCGCCATCCGTAGGGAGACCACCGATAAAACCAAAGTCGCCAGGATAAACAAAAAAGTCAGGTCATGAACTTGATCCACAAAGGAAAAGGCCGTCGTAGCGGGAATATTACTGTCCATAACATATTTATTGCCCACCGCGGCAAACAAGCCCCCGATACTCAAGCCAAAGCGCTGGTCACGCGCCGGCGGCACAAAAAACACCAGAACGGCCACAGCAAAGGAGATATATAACCCGATGAACAATTTAAAGAACAGCCCCCAGCTGTTCCTTTGAATACGGACCTCATACGTGATCCGGGAAAAAGCACTATGCCCTTTTAAACGCCGCTCCCCGAAGTCCGAATCATAATGCACCAGGCTCTCTTTCGCCCCATAGCCGATAATATGCCAGCCTGGAAGCCCCAGCCCGCTATACAGCTTTAAACCCTCCGCCTGCCCCTTTAAGATCATCCTGGATGTATCCAAACCCGCTTCCAATTGAATCTGCAGCGCCTGCCGGTCAAAAGGGTAATTCTTCAGCTTCCAGTCATGGATCAGAATCGCCCTGCACGATTCGCTCGCCAGTAACAGACGCCCGTCAGCACGCGCGTAATACGGATCAGCAAAGGAGACCTGTTTCGCGTTGATCAGCTCGACATTGTTCAAAGGGTCGAAACCCTTACGCCGGTAATCAAACCACATCCAGAAATCCGTCGTGCAGGCATATTCCTCCGGCCGGAGATCATACATATTTTTCAAATATATCCCCGTATAACAGGTATCCCGCTGTCCGCCGAATAAAGCAAGCGGCCATACCAGTAAAGCACAGCACAACCACTTTTTCATCTGATCGTCGGAATCATCGGCGTGGGTATAAATGACTGCAGGACCATACCCAGGCCAAACCATAAAACCCAGGCCAAACCCAGCAGCAGGACCACACGGGTCACCGCAACGGCCAGGTTACCATGCTGTAACTCGACCCGAAGGGATTGCCCCCTGAACACCTGACGGGACAACAGGCCCTCCAGAACAGCAGCGATCACCCAGGCCACACCGGTCAGACAACAACAGATCAGCAGAAAACTCAGGAAAGCCCCCGAGCGCCATGGGTTAAGGGAAGATACCACCAGCAGAAAATCCCGCACCGGCGCGAACAAAGCCGTGATCAGGATGATACCCGACAATGTTTTACCGGCTAAAACCAGCGCCTGTGCCGGATTCGGCGACTCCCTGGGAAAATGCTTTTTCCGGAAAGCAACGGTCACTACCAGAACAAATAAGTAAGTCCATACGACAGCCAGCACCAGCATAATGCCTCCGGCCATTAAAAATGATGATTTCATGATGAAAGTGTATTAATCAGGTAAAAATCCCAATAGTCCATATGATCAACCTCCGGGCTGAGCCGCCCCGCGGTAAATCCCTTCGCCGTCGTTTCCCATAACACAAAACGCTGCGGTCCCGCCATTTTCGCCGAACCCGGCAGCGGCAACTCCAGACCCAGCAGGGAATGCCGGAACGCCGTGCTCCCCAGGATCGCTACCTGATAACGGTAATGGTTAAATAAAGTAAACAAAAAGAGCGTCCGGGTATCGCAATCCCCTTCCAAATTCGCCATGAACTCCACCGGAGACTGTACACCATAGGGGATGTGCCCCAGACAGGCTTTCACCTGTTCCTCGGGCCCACTTAAATTCAGATCGGCAGCACTGTTGCCGCAGCTACCCTCTGTTACCGTTGTATAAGGAATATCCTGTACAAATCCGACCAGCATTTTCGCGAATTGCAGGCTATCCAGCCGGTTAACCCGGCGCAGGCTATCGAACAAGGGGTATACGCCGTTCAGCCGTGACCGGTCCGCCAGGGTCATCGCCGTATAAACATCGGATAAGGAAGTCAGCCCCTTGAGCCCTTCGTGTTCCGCTACCGCGCGCCGGTAGGCCGACCGGAGTACCCGGACATCGCCTTCATATGGATGACCATCCTGGTCGGTCCAGGCCCGGTGATGAATGATCCACTCGTCATCCGCTTTCTCCGTGTCTTTCCGGACAGCCCGGTGCCTGACCGGTTGTGTCCGGGTGAAATCCCGCCTGTCAGTACGCTGATCCGGTCGGGGGGCACCAGGATGCCGGGCCTGGAACACCCGGAAAATACTAACCGCGATCCCGGCCAGGTACAACAGGCATAGTAACCCATAAAATATGGAGCGGAAAGTATTTCCCCAACCGGTACGCCCGACACGGGAAGTGATCGCCGCCAATAAGATCAGCCCCAAAACAAACAGGCCCGGCCATGACCAGTTGATCAGCCACAGTAAGAGCAGCCCGATGAAGCAAATACCCAGAACCGTTTTGATCAAGCTCGTAAACGACCATCCCGTTTCCACCGCATACCAGTCCCCCCACCGGTAAGCGCCATTCCCATGACGGTAATAATCCCGGCGATGCCGTGAACCATGGATATAGCTATACTCAAAGTTAGCCGTCCTTGTCCAGGCATTCCCCCTGGTACCCGTTGAAGCCGCGGCAGCGACCGGAGGAGCCGGCGCATTGAAGGGATGCGGGTCCGGCAACACGTGTTCCGTCCTGACCCGCTCGGTCAGTATTTTGGAAATATAACCGTAGATCGTACCGGATATGGTCCCCAGGTGCTCATTGTCCTCTTTCATCACTTTGGATAGTACCGGGTCCGCGATCCGCGGCTCTTCCAGGTTCAGCTGAAAATAAGCCCCGGAACCGGGGTCATAACAACTGACCGGCTGACCAAAGGTTCCCTTGAAGGAACGCATCCCCGTCACCTCCGGAAAATCCCCTTCCTCATCTTTCCGTACTTCTTCCAGCCTGATTTCCGCCTGATAGATATGCATATGATAAAACTCGCTGTACGTCTGTGACCACTCCCCGCGATGTTCCGCATAATACTTCCCCGTAAACGTGCCTTTGATAAAAGTGCGCTGCACGGTCGTGATCGTATCTTCTGTCCAGAAATTGCTCATCGGTAAATCCGTTCTAAAAAATCTTCCTGATCCTTCAGGTCTCGTTTTTCTACTATTCTTTCGGTATTGAAAGGTGGATCCTGATAGGTCTCCCCGACCTGGATATCCAACCGGTATTGGTCTTTGAACAGGTCTGTATAGGTCCGCTTGAATTCCTGGTAATCCCGAAGAATGATATTTTCATACACAGCCCTTTTATCTTTAAAATAAGGGTTAGAGATATCCATATGCCATTTCAGGTAAAAGGGCAGCAGGAATAAGGCCACCACGATCAACGTAAAAAACCAGGACAGCATATATAACCCGCCACTGACCAACAGCTGCAAGCGCTGCACAAAGAAATCCGCCCTGCCAATCACAAAACGAACACGTTCCAGCGCATTTTCCCTGTCCAATATCAGGCGACTGAGCTCGTCGCGCAGGGGTTGGATAGCCTGAGCCGGGTAGCCCAGGTGCTCCTTGTGCCGGATGGCCGCTAACAGCCTTTTTTCCACTTTGGCCGATCGCGCCGTCAGTTCCTTTTCCGCCCTCCCGATTTGCCTTGCTTTGAGCTGTTCCACTTTACCCGAAAGCTGGGGCTCAAAAACCCAGGCCTCCAACGGTTTGGAAATAAATACAGCAAAGAAAATGACAAAACCCACCCTTAGAATAATGGAAAGGTGTTTGATGACCCCCTGATATTTCATGCGCAATACCGGTTTAGATAGGGTGGTCAACAGTACCTCGTAGATATTATTGATCATCCACGCGAACAAAAGCGAAACCGGAATCGCCATCCAGGCGCTATCAAACAACATCTGAAAAGAATACCAACAGGATAAGAAACTCAGCATACCCACCAGGAATGCCACCAGCCCGACCAGGGCGAAGCGGCCCCGGATACCCCGGTGCCCACAGTGATTGATGATCCACCAATCTTCGCCGGAATGTTTACAAAAGTATTCCACGATACCTGCCATCGCCTTAGGATGAATGCTGTGCTGATATCCCGTCTCTCTCTTCATCCGCTGCGGTCATCTCCGGCTCCTTAATGTCGATGCCGTCGGGCGTGATGGTACTGACATAAGCATCCAGGTTCGCATCAATATGCGCCTTTTGCTGTTCCTTCCAGCGGTCAATAATATATTCGTTCAGCTCTTTTTGCGCTTCAATGACCCGGGCTTTCATACTGGTCATTCGTCCAACCTCGTGCTGGATGACCAGTTCCCGTTCTATACCTTCCTTATCCTTATAATAATCATGATGGATCTCTATGCCGTTCTGCGCCTTGACCAGGTCTTTGATATTCTCTTCCAGGTAATCATACGGCCCTTTGATCAGCATCATCTTAAAAAATATAGGGGTCAGCTCGATAGCCATGAACAACAGGGTAATAAAAATAGAAATGCCGGGCGCCAGTTCATGGGAGATCTTGATCCTTTCCAGCAGACCATCCAAACCCGCGGACACCGACTTGTTCTTTTTCAAAGCCACCTCCAGTTCCGCATTCATCCGGGACCGTCGTTTTTCGATGTCCTGGATCTTGGATTTATTCATTTCCGTAAACTGATCCTTTTCCGCTTCCACCCGGTCCCGTTCCGCTTTATAGGATCTGGCCATAGGCCCCTCCCCCTCTCCGCGCCCGCCCTGCCCCTTGGAGGTTTCGATATTCCAGAGCGAATCCTTGGTCGCGATCACCTTCATATACTGATCGATCCTGCTTTGTATACCCGCGTTTTCTTTATCCAGGTCCCTGATCCGGTCCTCGAAGTTCTTGCGGGTTTTGATCTCATATTCCTTTTGCGCTTCCAGCTGGACCTGGTAAAGCCTGGCGTCGATCTCGCTTTTAAACATCCGGATCTCCACGGGTTTGGAAATCGTGAGGGCGATGATCGTCCCCATGATAATACGGGGCAGGGCGCTTTTCAGCTCCTGTTTGGTGATCGCTTCTGTGCCATCGCCCTTTCCGGTACTGGTCACAATAAAACGATCTATATTAAAAATGATCGCCCCCCAGATCAGGCCAAAAAGAACAGCCAGTAATAAGGTCGGTATATCTGTTGGATCATATTGCCCCGAATGGACGATCGTTTTGATATCATCGATAGCGTCCCCCTTGGGCGCAAAGATCGTGTAAAACGCATAGCCACCCGCCAAAGCGGCCATCACACCGGTAGCCAATACGATCCCGCCCATACAGGTATATTTGACCTGATCCGAATAAGTGCTCTTTTCCAGGATATACCTATCTGCCCCGGATATTTTCCAGAACTGGCGCATCACCCAGGTTGGGGTGGGATTTTTGTAATAATTAGTTTCCATGAGAATAAGGGTTTGGTTTTTCCATAATGAACTGATCCTGAATCAGGCGTTCCTGTAACGCGGTCTCCAGGTATTTCCGATAAGGTGTATCCAGTAAAATATCTTTCAGGTAAATGACCGGCTGCGGCGTGCGGGGCTCCGGATTCATTAACCGGAGCAAAAAATCCTGTACCACGGGCGGCTGTAAATGATCGGATTTAGTCCATATGGGCACTCCTGCTTCGCGACAGTTTAGCTCCCGGACCGTTAAATGCAAAGACCTCCGGATACGCCGGTAGACGCCACAGGCCTTCACTTCCAGTCTGCCGGAAGCCGGTACCGGAATAACAGGGTAGTCTTTTGGCAGATAGGAGCCTATCTTTTCCCCATCAACGTAGACCTTTACCAGGTAGGCACCGCGAATATTCCAGATGAGCCGGACACTCGAACCGGTAAACAGCAATCGCTGCTCGGTATCGAGAGCAGCAAATCGAAGAGACTTCAATCCACAGGCCAGCCAGGTCCAACGGCAAAATATCATCAAAAAAACCCGGGATCGACGATTGCTCATAAACTGATAAATAAGACATTAACGGCTGATATAAGGGGTCGTATGACAGAAAAAAATATCCTATTTTGGCTTAAACAGCGCAGACGGATACTCCCCGATAACAAAACCGATCGGTTCGAAAAAAGCGTGCTATTACCTAAAATGGCATCCCCTGCCGCGGGTTTACATATTCTTTTCATGATTGTGATAAGGTTTAGGTTGTAATATCTATTCGAACACACGACTATCGTGCATTACGATCTATCTCTTAACTGGTTCGGCTAGTTTAATAGCGATCCCAATTATTATAGATCCAGTTCATTACATGCTCCTGACTTCTTAAATGAGCCGGGTGAGCTTTGATCATCCGTTCTATTTTCTGTCCCGCTAGCACTGTTGTCAGCCCCCATGCTGCCATCAGTTTCCTAATCATATACAACACCTCATATCCTTCGGAACGATTAAGTAAACTGCTATCCGGCTCACCTTTTAATTTAGGATCATCCTCCCGGGTATGTATCCAGCTATAGTTACCGTGTAAATCTGCTTTTGTAAATGACATTCGAATTAATTTAATCGTTAATGGTATTTCAAAAGTATACAGGAATGAAAGGCTTTTCTTACGGGAAACCGTAAAAGCAAAAACAGTGAATCTATTTTCGATACCCTAATTTTGCGACACAGCACTTCATTTATTAGACTTCCTTTTCTCCGGTAAGAATCATTCTGATTTCCTGACCCAAAAAGCATTT
Source organism: Mucilaginibacter sp. 22184 (assembly GCF_052045695.1). Classification (NCBI taxonomy): domain Bacteria; kingdom Pseudomonadati; phylum Bacteroidota; class Sphingobacteriia; order Sphingobacteriales; family Sphingobacteriaceae; genus Mucilaginibacter; species Mucilaginibacter sp. 22184. The sequence continues at coordinate 26,648 of NZ_JBQEPI010000016.1, read as the reverse complement.
TCGACATTTCTTATTTTTTTTACCATTTGGCAAAATATCTAAGGCGTCGAAAAGATCAGATCGATCTAATACTACTCACGAAATGGGACCGCTTCAGCAGGAATGCGCCCTATAACTATCAAATGATTTGTATATTGTAATCCGTGGGTGTCGCACCACAAGCTATCGAACAGCCATTGGGCATGTCTCTGCCGGAAAATAAAATGATGACAGGGCTCGAAATCGAAAACGACCGCCGTGTCCTCAACACCTTGTTTAGCGTGCAACGCGCAAGAAAAGAAAGGGTTGGATGGTCGTAAGCTCCTAGCAGTTATAAAAGCAAAGATGACGAAGGTGTTAAAAAATACATTGATATTGACATCCCGAAACTGGGTTCAAACCAACGATCTTCTCATGTAGATCCAAACGAGAAACCCTATGACATATTTGCGCAGAAAGTGTTCTGAAACAATCAAATCATCCCCATATCCTTACAGAAGGCCACCAATTGCTCATTTTTCGAAAACTCCAGGACCTCTTTCATCTGGTTCAATCGTTTTTCCACACTGCTCAAACCGGATGGCCGGATCTGATTTTGCGCTAAATAAGCCGGGATATCTTTTTGAAGCACGCCCTGTGCCAGCAGCGAAATAATAGTGATGTCCAGGTTACTGAACGCATAAGCATTTTTCTGTCTGTTCATTTCCCGGAAATGGGCGGGAAAATGCAGCTTACCCTTATAAATTTCCTCCATCGCGACTTTCAGCTCCTGCGCATCATACCTTGCCTTGCGCACATAGCCGTTAATACCCTGCACCTTAAAAAGGCCGTCGATCACAGCGACCTTACTTTCCGCCGAAAAGACAAGGGTTTTTAGATCAGGTTGTACTTGCTTAGCCGCCAGGATCAGTTCCGCGCCGCCGGAGATCTTTTGCTTCCGGTCATCTTCCTCAAAAAAGAGATCAGTGATCAGCAGATCATAGGGGCTTCCCTCCTGGAGGCTTTTCTTTACCCACATCAGGGCGTCATCACAATAATAGGCATAACGGGGTAAAAGAATACCCAGGTCTTCCAGAGTTTTCCGAACGGAAATACTGGCACTCTCCTGATCTTCAGCAATTAATACATTTTGGAACATAATTGATCGATTAAGCCACGGGAAAAGCAACCTGTATTTGGAGGCCTTTTTCCGCAGATGTGTCAAAGGTAATAGCCCCGTGTATATGGTCTATACGGTTTCCCGTATTTCGAAGCCCGTTACCATACCTGACTTGGGCAGGAAAGCCCAGCCCGTCATCCGCATAATGAATCTCCACCTTGTTCTCTTCCCGCGCAAACCGGACAATCACATGGGCAGCCTGGCTGTGTTTGGCCATATTGACCATCAACTCCTGCAGGATCTGCAGTACCTCCTCCCGGACCGGCGCGCTAACGTTTTCCCAGATATCCCGCGCATTGCCCACCATACCTACTTTGGTGCCTGCATTCGCAAAAGCCATCAACAAGGCTGTCACCTGGTCCTGGAAATTATCTTCCGCGACAGATTGCTTTTCATACGAAATATCACGCGATTGCTCGTACAACACCTCAATCCGGTCCAATAACTGTTCTTTATCGATCGCGTGCTGATATTCGATTTCGGACATGATCCGGTACAAACCATTGGCCACTACATCATGTACTTTTTTCGAAGTCCGGAATTGATGTTCCGAGATCGCCCGTTGGGCCTCCAGTTCTAAGCGCTGCTTTCGCTTGCGGTACCAGAACACGGCGAAAACCACCCCGGCCAGAACTGCCAAAATAAGCCCATAAAGCAGGATACGCTGCCGCACAAGCTGGTATTTCTTTTCCGTATTGTCCCGCTGGAATTTCAGTTTATCTGCCTTGTTTTTTTTACATCATAACGAATAAAGGCAAATTGATTCTTCGCCGCATTGCGCGCAGCCTGCAAACTATCGCTGAGCTGCTGATAACGGAAAAAGTAGCCCTTTATGGCCTCCGGGGGACCGAGCCTGACCAGTTTTTGCAGGGCCTCGAGCTGGTCATCCGGGCTTGCAATAAGCCTTGCTACCCTATACATTTCCCCGGCATACCGAAAAGCCGAATCTGGTTTCAGCATCGCATAATAATCAGCCAGATGCGCATAGCTGGCATTCTGTCCCCAGAGATCTTTCTCCCGTTGACGAATCCGAAGCGCCGTTAATAGCTCAGGAGCCGCGTTATACCCTGGTCGCTGCAGCCATCGGGTCCTGGCCATATTGGATAATATCCGGGCGTATTCTTTTCCGTTCTTCGGCGTCTGGCTGATGGTTGAGCGGTATAGAGCCAATGCTCCCACGTAATCCCCCTTTTTCTCCAGGGCCAAAGCCTTATTATTCAGAAAAATCCGCTTGAAGGCCTCCTTCCTGGTAAACCGGATCGCCTGGTCATAAAAAGGAAGCGCCGCCTCATAATTTTTCAGGTTTACATTGGTCACACCGAGTTCATTATAATCCGAGGAAAGACAGGGATAGTTTTTTTCCTTCTCCTCGTCTAAAAACCTCAGCGAGGTCGCCAGGCTTTCCTGGCTCCCAAAATAATCCCCCGCGTCGGACTGGATCACCGCCATATTATTGTAGGCCATAGCGATCTGCAGGCTATCTTTCGAGACAGCCACGACCTTATTGAAATAATAATAAGCGGAATCATTCTGCCGGTATAAAAAAGACTCTGCTTTTTTATAATCCGCGGTTTTAACCGGCTTCCCGGGGGGCGGATTTTTCGTTTGGCAGGACAGCAGGCCCTGCACCAGCAGCAATAAAAGAAATAAGCGCTTTTTCAACAGTTAAATTTTGATCTAAAATAAAAAATTAAAACTGTTAATTAGGAGCCTCACCAGGCGGGATAGTCACCAAAAAAGTAAGGCAAGATCACTCTTGCCTTACGCTGGTCCATATAACCTTAGGGATTCGGAGGTGTAATCCCCGGCGGAACATGTCCGTTTTCCCCGCCAGTATCATCCTGGGCTACGATGGTTATATTATTCGGATGGGTATTATGGTGTTGCGCAGGGCATGAGTATGCCAGGAAGAGCGCAAAAAATAGCTCAAACATTTTCAAAAAATTTAAAAGGTGAATAAATCCTGCAGGCATCCCCGGGAACTATTCCCGGGGACAGCGCTGCAAACCGCGTAAGAGGCGCCTCTCACATTTTTTTGGGAAGTGTGGAGCATTGATCGCGGAAACCTTTAACTGCTTCCCAAGCCGGCTATCAGCCCCCGCTTTCTTTGCTCTGACGAAACCAGTTTTGTATAAATGGCCCCGGTAGCGAACCGGGCTCATTGCTGATTTCGAAACAAAGGTATGGGGGCCTAAAACACTTAAAAGCAAGGAATTCCGGTAATTCCTATAATTCCGGAAGAATTCCTGAAATGCCTCCGGTATTCCTGAATTTACCTTAGCTTTACCTTAAAAAAGTTAAAAGATGTTTGCTGATTATCAAGCACTCGTGTTACAAACCTATCACGACAAGAAAGCGCAGAGCGAACTCCCGTTCCATCTGAGCCATCCCACGGCCGCCCGGCTCAAAGCGGAATGCCTCCGTGTATGCGAAAAAAGATATCACCGGAAAGACGAAAACTTACTCCACTCCTTTTTTGATCGGCAGGAGGATCCGGCAAGCTATAGAAACGCGATCAGGAAAACCGACCCCGATAAATTCAGGCCGCTGGTTACCTATCTAAAACAAAGCGGCCAGCGCCGGACCAGTGAAAAGAATATTGAGCTACTGGCCTGGCTCATTGATTTCGAACCCAGGCCCTTCCGTCCGGGGGAACCATACCCGGCTCAGCCAGCCCTGAGCAGACCCAAAATGGATGCACCGGAACAACTCGTAGATACCCGGTCATCCCAGCTTCCCGGACTAGCAGGATTAATCCCTTCTATAAAAAAGCCCGGAAAGCTCATCCTTTTAGCAGCCTCCGCCACCATCGTTGGTATCACGACTTATTTTATATTAAAACCAGCATCTACATCGATAAAGGGGGGATGTATGTACTGGGATAAGGACCATTATCAAGCCGTCCCCTGTAATCAACCGCCTGGTGAAACCCCGTTTTATCTACTGGATATGCAGAAAATCACCCACTTCAGACGCATTACCCAGCCCGATACCCTTACACCGCATTCCTTGGGATCTGTCTGGTATATCAAAATTAATGGGCGGATAGAATTTTATACCGCCAGTGGGAACCATCCGGTCGATACCAGCAGACACCTGCTACGACTAAGCAGTTATATCCTTAATAAATATATCTATCATGTGCCGGACCATCATTAATGGACTTCCCCATGGTGAATCCCATCTATATTTTTCGGTATTTTAGCATAATGGAATCTATTATACTTAACAAAGCCCAGGCACGCAAGATCATACTTGAGGCCGCAGGGCTCTCCAGGAAAGCACAGTTTGGAACGGGCATAGCAGCCGTTTACCGGCTGATCACCCACCTGGGTTTTGTACAATTGGATACTAATTACGTAGTAGAACGGGCTCATCACCATGTCATGGCCACACGCATACCAGACTACAAGCCCGAATGGTTAACGGAATTGACCGAAGATGGCCGGATTTTTGAATACTTCACCTCTGATGCCGGTTATCTCCCTATGCCCGACTTCCGTTTTTCACTACCGGTCAAGCAAGCCTTTGCCACACAGCAAAAACTGCTGACCAAACCGGAACGCCATCTGATGAAGCAGATATTGGACCGGGTGGAACGCGAAGGTCCAATGATGGTCGGGGATTTTGAAAATGACCGCCAGGAGGCCAGCTCGGGTTGGTGGGACTGGCGCCCAGCCAAAATAGCGCTTGAACGGCTTTACCTTAACGGTGAGTTGATGATCCGCCGCACAAAAGCATTTCATAAAATCTATGACCTCCCCCACAACCTCATCCCGGCAGATATAGATCAAACCATACCTGATCCCGAAGAGTTCGCCCGCCAGGTGATCCGCCTTACTTTAGGTGCCCTGGGCATCGGATACGCGAAGGAAATAGCCTGGCGCGCCCGCCGTGTAAAAGGCAATCTGGTTAAAAAAGAACTGCAAAAAATGGTCGAGGCCGGTGAGCTAAAAACGGTCATCGTCGAGGGGCTGAAAAATGCCCAGTTGTATATGTTACCCGAACAAAAAACGGAAATCGAGCTGTCAGGCGAAGCCTTTATTCTCTCCCCCTTTGATATCCTGAATGTCTTCCGGCACCGCTTAAGGGATTTCTTTAATTTCGATTACCAGATCGAATGTTTTGTACCGGCCGCCAAACGGAAGTATGGCTACTTCTCTTTGCCTATATTGCTGGGTGATACTTTTGTTGCCCGGATGGATGCCAAAGCCGACCGTAAACAAAAACTGTTCATCGTCCATAATTTACACTTCGAGGCCGTCGAACTGAGCGAAACCGGGCTCGGGGAAATAATAAGGGCATTACAAGCATTCGTCCAATTCAACCAATGCAGGGACGTTGACTTTAAGAAATCCAATCACCCGGTTTATCTGGAAGTTATCACCCGGGCTTTCCGGTAAATCTCATCTTTGACGCCCTAGTCATATTCATATTGTTACAATAATTAAGCCCTGTGTTTTATACCTTGTATTCGCAAATCCATTCCCATATGCCATTTAAGATCAAAGTATTTTGCGTCAGCATGCTATTCGTGTTGCGCGTACTGTCCTCTGCCGCACAGCAAATTGATTATCCTGCCACCGACCAGGTGGCGGCTGACTTCAAAAAGCTTCTGGAGCGCCCACGTGTTCCGTTAAACCCCGCCTTCGACGTAATTCAAACAGATTCGGTTATCATCGAGCACGGCTTTATTTACAGCGAAAAGAACGAGCGGATACCTATCCTGATTTATAAACCAGCTACAGGTATGCGGTTATACCCTGCGGTTATTTTTTTACACGGCACGGGCGGCAAAAAGGAAGATAACAGGAAGTTTTTATACCAGCTGGTTAAAAGAGGTATTATGGGTATCTCTATTGATGCCCGCTTTCATGGTGAACGGATCGCCGGGGGAGCGCATGGTTCAAGGGAATACGTGGCCGCTGCAACCGCTGCATGGGAAAACAAAGACAGGGCCCATCAAACCCATCCCTTTTTATTTGACACCGCTTTTGACCTGTGGCGGGTGACCGATTACCTCACCAGCAGGCCTGATGTCGATCCCAACCGCATAGGCATGGGTGGTATCTCCATGGGCGGAATAGAAACATGGCTTGCCGCCTCGGTGGACCCGCGGATCAGGGTGATCGTGCTGGATATTTCCATACAAAGCTTTCAATGGTCTTTGGTTAATGACCAATGGCAGGGGCGTGCAGGTACGATCCGGGGTACACACCTGCAGGCGGCTAAAGACCTGGGCGATTCGGCCGTAAACAAACAGAATGTAAAAGCAGTATGGGATAAATTGCTGCCCCATATTACCGGGGAATTTGACTGCCCGTCATTACTACGACTCATGGCACCACGCCCCCTGCTGGTTCTCGGCACCGAAAACGATCCAAACTGTCCGCTACCCGGCGCCAATATCGCTTATACGTCGGCCATGCAGGCTTACCGCTCCAAAAACGCGACCAATAAAATCAGTCGTGATACTACCCCTAAACTATTCCATACCTCCACGGCTGAACATTTTAAAATGGCACTGGATTGGTTTAGCAAATGGCTGTAATTACCCTTCCTGGCCATTTGCAATAAGGTACCTGTAGCTGGCTCCCGTACCTTTCGATTTACGTGAACAGTTTAGCGATGAAGAAATAGCAACAAACCTTTAAACAAATAAAAAAACTTATGAACTATCCCTATTTTTTCAGTTAAAAAATGGGATTGTCCTGTCCAGAGACCCCAACCGGCCCAAATTGGAAGCCTGTTAATAACCCTCAAAATCCGGTATGGTTGCATCTATATCTTCCTGCCCGCATGATAATAGGTGCAGATTCTATCTTTTGAAAAACATGACGGCAGCCCGGAGAACAATACAACAGGGGGACCACGGTAATTTGGTCCTGTAGACCGGTATCTAAATCGATCCCAGGCAATACGCTACGGGTCTTCCTAAATGTCCCTACCAGGCTTTTTCCGGTCTTCAGAAGGCCCCTACAAATAATGAAAAGTATTGTTTGTAACAAATATTTTTTTATGTCGAATATATTATATTATTACTTATCTTAGTGGCCGTTAAGTCATTGGGATAATTTTGTGAAGTACCTTAAACCTAAATTAAACAAACGTTTAAAAGCCTATACCATGTCAGAGATCCTGGTCGTGCTGATCATTATCGGCATCCTGTCGTTCCTGGCCTTACCTTACCTGTTAACCGTAGTTACGCGGGCAAAATCGACCGAGGCCAAACTACAACTGGAACACCTGCAGACATTGGAAAAAAGCTATTTCTACGAATATTCCAGATATACGACCGATATGGATGAGCTTGGGTTCGTCCAGGAAAAACTGGTGACCGATAGTAAAGATGCCCGTGCCAATTACCGGATCGAGATCATCAGCGCGAGCAATACCGAATTTAAAGCACGAGCAACCTCGGTAGTAGATTTTAATGGCAATGGCGTCTTTGATGTCTGGGAGATCGACGAGAATAAAGTATTGAAAGAAGTGACGAAGGATTAACGTGCAGCTTTACTTACAAATTCTGGTGTTGCTATTACTGGGGCTCGTATGGATACAGGATCTTCGGTATCGTGCGGTTTCCTGGATAATCTTTCCGTTCCTATTGGGCGGAGGCATTCTATTGCGATTACTATCCCATGAGACTTTCGCGGATATCTGGCCGGAACTGCTGATCAATATCAGCCTGCTGCTCATTATTTTGTCACTGCTTACCCTGTATATAGGGATCCGATCCGGGCGCCTGGTCAACATCACCAAACGGCACCTCGGAAGCGGAGATCTATTGTTCTTTTTAGTACCCGCCTGTAGCCTGTCCGTGTTGAACTTTCTCTTCTTTTTTGTAAGCAGCCTTTTCTTTACCGCGCTGATCCAGTTGGTTTGGTGGACGGTAAACAAAAACAAACAAATCCCTCTGGCGGGCCTACAGGCGCTGTTCCTTATATTTTTTTTATCCAGTGACTGGTGGCTCTTTCACCAGAATGTGACTAACGATAGCTGGCTGCTCCAATTTTATACGCCATGGATGTAAAACAATCGGAATCCATTGTTCTGCAGACCGCAGATCTGCATATGCTTTCCCGGGAACAAGCCTGGCATTATCGTGTCCTGCCCAAACTAGCATCCGCTGGTCTTCTGGAGCTTTATTGCGATGAGCAAACGGATAGGAATGCGCTTCAGGCGGAATTAGAGATCGTATCCGGTCTGGAGATCCGATTGTTCCCGGTCAAACCGGAGGTGGTGAACAGACTGCTATCCCAATATTATATACAAGAGTCCACGACGGCGGTCCGGGTATCGGTCAATCAGAATGCCGAGGATTTTCTGATCCAATTGATCCGAGAAGCCAAAAACCTAAAAAGCAGCGATATCCATATCGAACGCTACGAAAAAAAATGCCGGGTCAGGATCCGTATTGACGGTAATATGGTAGAGCGCCATCTCCTGAAAAATGACGATTACCCGGCCTTGATCAACAAGATCAAGATCAAAGCCGAACTTGATATCGCTGAAAAAAGACTCCCCCAGGATGGCCGGATCAACTTCAGCTACCAACAATACCAGTTTGATATACGGGTATCGGTCCTGCCGACGCTCTATGGGGAAAAAGTGGTCCTGAGGCTACTGAATAACGATGCTACGGGCATCGAACTGGACAGCTTGGGTTTTTCCGGGACCGACCTGGCCAACTACCTGCAAGGCGCTAAAAGACCGAACGGCTTGCTGCTGATCAGTGGCCCGACCGGTTCCGGTAAGACAACCACCTTGTATGCCACCCTCAAATTATTGAACAAGGAAACCCGGAATATCCTGACGATAGAAGATCCCGTCGAGTACACACTGGAAGGGGTCAACCAGGTGCAATTGCGGGAGTCTATAGGCCTGACCTTCGCCGCCGCGCTCCGGACATTTCTGCGACAGGACCCGGATGTGATCATGGTCGGTGAGATCCGGGACCCGGAAACAGCCGGTATGGCCATCCGCGCGGCCCTTACCGGCCACCTCGTTCTATCGACAATCCATACCAATTCCGCCTGGGGTATCGTTTCCCGTCTCATCGATATGGGCATTCCGGCATTTCAGGTGGCCGACACGCTCAATACCGCTGCAGCACAAAGATTGATCCGTTTATTGTGCCCGCATTGCAAGAAACAGCAGGACTTTAGTCCTAAGCTTTACCCTGGCCAGTTCAAGCCGTACCACGAAGTTAAACAGCATTACGTAGCCGGGGGCTGCGAACACTGTTATTATACCGGTTACAAAGGCCGGAAAGCCGTTTATGAGGTTATCCCCGTTGACCTGGAACTGGCGCAGGAGATCAAGGCAGGCCACACGCAGATCGCGCGCCTGCTTAAAGACAGAGGCATACAAACGCTGGCTGAAAACGCATTCCATATCTTCAGCCAGGGCGATACCTCCCTGGAAGAAATTTATCCGCTCTTATTTAATTATTAATTCCTCTATGCACAAAACCTTTACCCGAATCCTATGGATATTGTTATTGAGCCTTAACGCCCCTGATCTATGGGCACAGGCACAGCAGGGGGACCGCATACAGGCGTTGCAATTTAAATTAGACAACGCCGCCGGATTGGTCCCTGGCCTGAATCAAAAAATCCAGCTCATGGTGACCGGGGTCTCTATACAACAGTATATCGGCGCACTATCCCGGGCTAACGACCTGAGTGTCAGCGTTGACCCATCACTAAATTTCCAGGTTAATGATACCTTCAATGGTGTTACCGCCGAGAATGTATTACTGTTGCTCGCACAAAAATACAATCTGGATATCACGATCGTGGGTTCCATCATTTATATTAGCCCCTACCGAAACCCGGTTCCGCAAGCCAAACCTAAAGAGTTTAAGATAAGTTATGCTGCCGCTGGTGACCTGCTTTCTATGGAACTCGAGGGAGATAGTTTACCCGCCGTTGCCAAAAAAATCACCGAAGTATCAGGCAAAAACATTATCGTACCCGGCGCGCTGCAAAGCAAACGGGTTACCGCATTTATCCGGGACGCACCGTTTGAGGTTGCCTTAGAAAAATTGGCTTATGGCAACGAGATCAAGATGGTCCGTACCACCGATAATTTTTACCTGTTTCAACCTCTAGGTGAGAATGAAGAACTTTATGTCAACGGTGACCATCACACCGATATCCGAAAGACCTTTCGCGCGACCGGTCCCCAGGTGCAGCCGGGGGCAAACGGTCTTTTTGTTCGCTCCGTGAGCGGGCAAAAGCTCATTTCGGTCGACGCTGTCAACGCGCCGATCCTTGACCTCGTTAAACAGGCCTCACAGGAGACCGGTAAAAGCTATTCCCTGTACTCCGATATCAAAGGCGCGATTACCATACATGTCAGCGATGTGAACTATGATACCTTTCTTGATCTTCTGTTTAAAAGTACGGAATATACATTTCACACGGAACGAGGAGTCTACCTGATCGGAGACCGTAAACTGGAGGGCTTACGTACATTTAAAGCTGTGCGGCTGCAAAACCGAACGATTGACACGGTCGTATCTATGATTCCGGCTGACTGGAAACGAGGTATGGAAATTAAGGAGTTCCGTGACCAGAATACCATTATGCTATCCGGTTCAGCTGCGCAGATCAATGAAATTGAGGCGTTTATCAAGCAACTTGATGAATTAGTACCGGTTGTACTCATTGAAGTGATTATGGTTGACGTGCGAAAAACACGTACGGTATCGACCGGGATCTCCGCAGGTGTCTCTGACAGCGTAAAAACAGGCGGTACGGTATTGTCCGGCCTGAACTATACCTTCGGATCCAAACCGCTTAATGATTTTTTAAGCAGCATGAGTAAGTTTACTTCCGTCAATCTCGGCCATGTTACTCCCAATTTTTACCTGACACTAAATGCGTTGGAGGCTAAAAATAACATAGAAATCCGTTCAACTCCCAAAATGGCTACCTTGAACGGACATTCTGCCAAACTCAACATGGGTAATAAACGCTACTATAAAAACACCACTCAGAATCTTGTCCCGTTTACCAACAGTGCGCAGACCATCTTTACGAATGTATTCCAGGAAGTGAACGCAGATTTGTCTGTAAATATCAGACCCATTGTATCCGGTAATGACCAGGTCACGCTGGGAATAACCGTCAATAATTCAGAGTTTACTGCTTTTCCGACCGACGGGTCACCACCGCCTCAGTCTAACAATAAATTCGAAACCAGCCTGCGTGTCCATAGCGACGATACCATCGTACTCGGAGGTCTGGAACGTACAGAAGCGGACGAAAATGCTTCGGGCATCCCTATACTATCCCGGATACCGGTGTTGAAATGGCTATTCAGCAGTCGCAGCAAGACAAACGCTAAAATATACACTGTATTATTTATCAAGTCTACTATAATCCGTTAAACATGTCACTGCTGGAAAGTTATTATAATATTAACGAGGCGACGGGGCTCAGTATCACGATCAGCCGCGACGGGCAGATACAGCTGGACGGATGCGGGATTCTAGTTAAAAACAACAAACTCCATCTGGAGAAAAAAGTCACAGCAGTCAGTAAGATAGAAGAACTTGGAAAACGATTTGACACCACGCTTCCGGTATCCCTGAACCTGTGCGGGAAAGGCATTCTCTACAAGCAAATGCCGGGGGTGGACGACATCGGACCAGAGGAGTTCGCGGTGCTCCTGCCACGGGCGGAAATGACCGATTTTTATGTACAGCACTTCCGTTCCGCGGATATTTCCTTTGCCGCGATCATCCGCCGTTCAGAAGCGGACGAATGGATAAGCTTACTGGACAAGCAGGGCTTCCGGGTGCTGATGCTGAGTCTGGGTCCTTTTCCGGTTCAGCATATTCTCCCGCAATTGAATATTTATAATGAAGAAGTAATTTTCAATGGTCATACCATTTCGCGGGATATATCCCTGAACTGGACAAGCGTCCGGTATCAGGAACCGGAGTTCGCCCCGGCAGCTTTTCCGCTCAAGGTAGAGAACGAGCCCATCGATCAAAGGCTGATCATACCTTACGCCTCGGCTTTTCAACTGGTGATGGCTACCCGGCTTCATCCCAGCAAGGCATCGGCCCCCGTGCCGGATACCGCCTTTAACCAGGCAATGGAAATGAAAAAGGTCCGCGTTAAAGCCTTTATTGTGCTGCTGATCTTCTTTATCGTATTGCTTTGCAATTTCCTGGTTTTTTCCTGGCTACAAGGAGCTAATGACACCCTATCCGGACAGGTCAGCAGCAGCACACAAAATGCGAACCAAAGACAGCGGATGATCACCAAGATCAACAAAAAAGAACATCTGCTCCGAGACCTGGGCTGGGATGAAGGCGGCCGGAAAAGTATACGGATAGATGAGATTGCCTCGCTCTTGCCACCGGAGATCACCTGGCAGGAAGTAGCTGTCAATCCCATTGATGAGCGAAAAAGTAAAGATAAACATACGCTCAACTTTGCAGACCGCCGTATTGTGGTCAAAGGCGTATGCCCCCAGATCATCCCGGTCAATGAGTGGCTGGCCCGGATCAAAAGCCGCAAATGGGTCAAAGATGTGCAACTGGAGAGTTATGATTATAACAGTGAATTAAACACCGGGGTATTTACCCTGTTTATTACTTATTGATATGTGGAAGTATTGGCCGTTTCGAAAAGATTACCTAGTGTATACCGGTGCCGTTCTCTTGTTTTTTATTTCTTACGGGCTGGCGTTCTCCAGAACCCTGGATGAATGGCATACTTACCGCGAGCTAAACCAGGAGTTGGCGGCAAATAATGACCTCAGTTATCAACCTGGCTATATGGAGCGCAAATCAAGGAACCTGGAGCGGGCATTAGCGCTTTACCACTCGGATACCGCGTCATTTCGGAGCAATACCCTGAGCCAGATCGCTATACTGGCGGAAAAACAGCATGTCCGGTTAACCGGTGTGCCGGCTGAACAGGATATCTTTCATACCGACCGCGCCATTCTGCAAAAACTTCGTTTTACCGGAGACTTTTTTTCCCTGAACCGCTTCCTGTATGAACTGGAGTCCACCAGGGGCATTGGTCTTCCCAGGTCTGTCGTCTACCGAACAGACCGAAAGGTCGCTCCTGCCGCCTCCGCCACACCGGTTCTGGAGGTTTTATTGGAGATCAGTAAATGACCCGGAGTAACATGTTTAACGTTAGCTTATTACCCTTGTATATATTATTTTTGAATGCGATTAATTATTTGTCGGCGAATGAAACTTAAATACGTGTCCACCTGCTTATTCATCGTGCTTTTATTAACGGAAAGCCTTTCCTCCTGCAAAGAGTTTATTGAACCGTCTATCAGTAAAAGGACGGTCAAACTCAATGCCCCCGCTGATAATTATCAAAGCACCAGTTATAATATTACTTTCTGGTGGGACGGTGTAGAAGACGCTTTATCCTATCGTCTCCAGGTAGTTTCTCCCAAATTTGATTCCATTGGCGTCCTGGTGCTGGACACCCTGATCCGCGGCACTAAATTCGTACAGACCCTGGATCCCGGAACCTACCAGTGGCGGGTCAGGGCGGAGAATGGGAGCACACAAACCGGATATACCGAACCCAGGAACCTGGTTATTCTGGCTTCCTCCCTAACCAATCAAATCCCCGTCCTGTCCTCCCCGGCGAATAACGCGGCGACTACACAAAGCACGGTTATTTTCAAATGGAGCAGTCTGTATAAAGCGACCAGATATCATTTGCAGATCGATACCAACAGCTTTGCCGATGAAAGCGCCTTGGTCAAAGATCAGTTGACTCCGGGGCAGCAGTTTTCATTCAAACTACCCCGGGATCAGGTTTATCAATGGCGGGTCAGGGCGGAGAACGACTCGAGTCAGTCCAAATGGTCTGCTATTAACCAACTCAGCTATGATTCTACTCCGCCGGGGACGGTTACCCTCGTTCAGCCCCAGGATAACACCACGCTGAGCAAACCGCTCACCCTGTCCTGGAATAAAGTAAACTCAGCGTCGAGTTACAAGCTATATGTATACAAAAGCGACCAAAGCACGCCGTACAGCAGCACTTTCCCTTTGACCTTGACCGCGACCAGCTATTCCTTTAATTTGGGTAACAGTGGTGACCGGATCTATTGGCAGGTCAGCGCACTGGACGCGATCGGTAATGAAGGAAAAAGCAGCGAACTTCGGAGCTTCACATTACAATAACACGGATGAAAAGTAAAAAGATAAATTATCTGCTGGGGCTGTTGGTCGTGATCATCTGGGGATCGATCATTTACCGCGTCGTTGCCGCCCTTAATGGCGACAGCGACCTTCCCCTCCCGCAAACAAAACCCCGTGAAATTTACAATGACCATGCGCTCATCAGCGACACCGTGCACCTGCATACCGGGTACCGGGATCCCTTCGGGCAGACCAAACTCAAGGACACAGCGGGCAGCATACCTGTAAAAAAACTGATCCTTTCCAATGTCAATATCTCCCGGCCGGCTGTCAAATCCCTGATCAACTGGGATATGATCAGCTACCGGGGCTTTATCCGTAACCCGGGGTCAAAGAAGCTGATCGCCATTATGACGATCAACGGAAAACCCGTGATGCTCGCTGAAGGAGAACGTTCGGGACCGGTCAAACTGCTCCGGAACTTCCGGGATTCTGTCAGCGTCGACTATCAGGGGCATCATAAATTTATACCGATCAATCCGGCTGCAATATGAAACAACTGCTACTCTCTATACTGCTCTTATTCCCTGCTTTAGTACGGGCGCAGCAGATACCCGGTGATGGCACCAGCCAGGTCCGTATTAATGATACAGACAGGATGATACGTGCCGGGATCTTAGCCATTTCGGCTACACCCAAAACCATTCCCGATCGTCTGTATTATTGGTACGGGAGCGGCGGGATCCACCAAACACAGGGTGGTTACAGCGGGCACCTGCTCCATGGCGTTTATGAAGAATATTTTCTCAACAAAAATCTGCGGATGCAGGGGACCTTCGCGGGAGGACTGAAAGACGGTATCTGGAAAGAATGGAACGAGACCGGAAAAATGAGCCGCCTGGTCACCTGGGTCCGGGGCGAACAAAACGGACCGTTCCAATGGTATACCACCGATGGCAAAGTCAGCACCTCGGGTTATTACAAACATGATCTTTGGGATGGCACCATTACCTTTCATATGGGTACGGACTCCGTTAAAACCCTGCGGTATAAAAGCGGCAAAGTCCTGCCGCCGGGAAAAGGCAATATCCTGAAACGGCTGCACCTGTTCCAAAAGAAGAAAGAGTCCGCAGTAAAACCGGCGGTTTAATGATCAGCTATGCTCAAAGCCTCTTCTTTATATATGGTGATCATTATCGCGCTTGTTATCAGCCTCATTTGTTCCGCGCTGATTAGCGCGGCTTATTTTTACCGGGCGCAATACCAGCTTCATTTTCAATATGACCGGCTGGTGAGCAATTGCAATTCCGGTATGCAGATCCTGTTGAACAATACAGACAGCAGCTACCGGGAACCCCAGAGTTTGTCGCTATCCGGCCTCCCTACAGATTCCACCATCCTTCAGAAATACCCATGGGGAATATTCGACATTGGTGTCATCAAAACCTTTAGTCACCGGGACACGCTATGGCGAGTTTTCAGCATCGCCAATCAGGTAGATTCCAGCAAATGGTCTTCCATTTACCTGATCGATGAAGACCGGCCACTTTCTCTCAGCGGAAAAACAAGTATCCAGGGAGACGCGCGTCTTCCGAAAGCAGGCGTTAAAACCGCCTATCTGGATAACCAGTCCTACAGCGGAGATGAGCAACTGGTCAAAGGGCATATCTATGACAGCGACAGGCAGCTACCCCCACTTGCCGGTCCGCGTCTGGAAATGATCAAGCATCTTTTCCGACAGCCTGCAGACAATAGCGGGCGCCCGGGACCGTCAGCCGGAGCAACCCGGTCTTTCCGGCTACCCACCCGGGTGATCCGCTTAGAGGCTCAGGCCACCCTGCAAAACGCAAGCTTTAACGGAAACCTGATCTTATACTCGGATACTACGCTGACTATCGACAGTACGGTTTCTTTGGAAAATGTCATCGTTGTGGCGAAATCCATACAGGTCAAAAGCGGTTTTCATGGTCATTGTCAACTTTACGCGACCGACTCCCTCAGCGTGGGCGGCAATTGCCACTTTACTTATCCCTCCTGCCTGGCCTTAGTCAGGAACACTTCCGGCATTACCGACCTACCTGGAAAAATAAGCCTGGGTGAACACAGCAGTCTTGAAGGACTGATCTTTACTTATGAAAAACAAAGCAGCAAACTGCCACCCGTAATCAGCCTCGCCAAAAATGCCGTTGTCTCCGGCCAGATATATTCACAGGGGAGCCTTTCTTTAAAGGAAGGAGTAATCATTCGCGGAGGCGTCATGACCTCCCGTTTTCTTTACCAAAACAGCATCACCTCTTACGAGAACTACCTGGTCAATACCCGTATTGATATGACCGCTCTATCCCGGTATTATCTGAGCAGCAACTTAAGCCCGTCCGCTGGCGCCACCCAACACATACTGCAATGGTTAAAATAAAAATCAGGTTTCAGGGCAGGTTATCCGCTTCCAGCCTGATGGAAGCGGTCATCGCGATGGTAATTATGGTCCTGGTCTTCGGGATCGCCATGATGATCTATACGAATGTGACCCGTTTATCCCTTTCCGTCAGGAAAATCCGGGCACAGGCCGTTTTGCAGGAACGCTTAATTCAAACGGTTAAAAACGGCAATACCGATAACCAGCATATCCAGGTCGACGAATTCGAGATCGAGCAAAAGGTCAGCCCCTTCGGACCGGGATCGGGACTTATTCAAATTGAGCTGACCGCATTCGGTGAAAACCACCAGCAGTTAGCGCAATTAAAGCAAATCATCAGCCATGCAAACGAGGCACATTAAACTTCCGGCTTTTACCATCATGGAAACTATCCTGGTCATGGTCGTTACCGCTATCCTGATCGGATTTTCCTATTCGGCTTACCTGCTCATCAGCCGCTCCTATCAATCCTTTAATACCAAAAACAAGCATATGATGACCGTATTGCAGCTGGATAAACTACTGAAAAAAGATTTCATACAAGCGCGGCTGATCACCCTGGAAGACCGGCATCTGATCTTTCACGGTGACAGTATGGTCACTGACTATGAATTCCAGCCGGATTATATTCTCCGGACCCGGGGGCTGACCGATACGTTTTACGTGCAAAGTACTGCTCCCGTCACCGCCTTTGAAGAGCTCCGGTCAGACAGCACCCAGACCGGATCGGATAATACCGTTGACGATCTGCAATTGACCGTATTCCTGCAAAAGCAAAAAATTCCGTATCATTACCATAAGTTATACAGTTCCGAAAACCTTTTTCAACCCAGCACCGATGCCATCCATTGATCTCAGCAGGTACGAGCGTAAAAAAAGCGCACCTTCTTCCCCAGTCACCCGGAGACACAGCTTTCATGACCTGATGAATAAAGACATCAGCTTCGGCAGCAAAGAGCTGAATGATAAAAAAAAAGAGGCCCTTTATCTTGAACTGAGCTCCCTGCTCCGGGCCGGTATTGACCTAAAAAGCAGCGTTGAACTGATCACCAGCGGACAGGAGACCGAAAAAGACAAGCAATTGTTTCAAAGTATCCAGGACAAGATACTCAAAGGCGCCCCCTTCTCCCAGGCACTGCAGCAAAGCGAAAAATTTTCCGCCTATGAGGTTTTCAGTGTCGAGATCGGTGAAGAAACCGCCCAGCTGACCGAGGTGCTCGAAGATCTCGCCAACTTCTATCAGAACAAGATACAGCAGCGGCGCAGGGTAATTTCTGCGCTGACCTATCCCTGTATCGTGATGAGCACCTCTGTGGGCGCCGTTTTCTTCATGCTCAAATTCGTGGTGCCGATGTTTGGCGACGTTTTCCTGCGCTTTGGCGGGGAACTGCCCTGGATCACCCAACAGATCATCAGTCTGTCCAAAGCGATACAAACTTATTTTCTGCCGGTCCTGCTGGTCACCATGCTCTGCGGCGGATTGCTTTGGTACTTCCGTAAGCACGAGCAGTTCCGGAAAACCGCCGCCGCACTGGTCCTCCGTTTACCGGTCATCGGCAATCTGGTACAAAAAGTTTACCTGGCACGCTTTTGTAATTCCATGCGCCTGCTGCTGGGCGCCCGCATTCCCCTGCTGAGAGCCATCACGCTGAGTAAAAAGATGATCGGTTATTATCCGATCGAATCTTCACTAGGACAGGTGGAAAACGAGATCCTGAAAGGCCGTTCCTTACACGAAAGCCTGCGTGATTACAAGATCTATCCCGCTAAATTGATCATGCAACTCAAAATAGCAGAAGAAGGTAATAAACTGGACATTTTTTTTGGTCGTTTGTCTGATCAATACCTCAAAGAAGTAGAATATCAGACCGCCACACTGAACAGCGTCATGCAGCCTGTCTTCACCCTGGTATTGGGTCTTATAGTCGGTATTATCATGGTGGCCATGTACCTGCCCATGTTCCAAATGAGCAATACTTTTCAATAGCAGAGCCTCAGGCGTTTTCTTAAAACTACGTCACCATGGTGATGACTTTAGCAGGCCTTTAATGCCAATCAGGAAAGAACAGAGGATATCGTGAAGCTATTCCAGCTGTCAAAGCCGGTGTTTATGCCAACCTAACTGGCGGCCGAACTACTAACCATTTTTTGATGCAGATGAATTACGAACCTTACGATATATATTTACAAAACATTCAGAACTGCTCCAACTTCCTGGATGTAATTAAAAACTCGAATATTACAGGGTAAATTATTGGTACCGACACTTCATTCACATCAAGTAGAAACGAAAGGTAAATAAAGGAAAGGCTTGCGTAAACTACTCAACCAGGAAAAGTAAAACCAGGCTTGGATTATTGAATGACGTCTAATAAAATAAAGAAAAAATAACCAACCCCGGCGCCTTCTGTCTCTACAGCCTTAAGTTGACAAAACAAATGACTGTTCACCTATGGTATTACCCCATAATAGCATAAAAAATTGTTCCACCATTTTACACCAGCTCGTTTGATCGGATGGCATCTCACTTAGACTACTTGGGGGCTTATTTAAAAAATGGTTATTTGGATAGCGGATTGTATATTTGGACACTTAATCCATATTCCATAATATGCTCTTTAATTCTGTTGCTTTCGCCATATTTTTGCCAATCATATTTATTTTATATTGGTTTCTAACAGGTAAAAATTTAAGAATCCAAAATGTATTACTTCTTATATCAAGCTTTTTCTTTTATTCTTATTGGGATTACAGATTTTTATTACTGCTGATACTTTCCATTTCCCTCGATTTCGTAGTTGCCAAAAAAATTCACAATGCAGAAGGACCGAAAAAGAGGTTGTGGTTTTTAACCAGTATAATTTTCAATTTGGCGATATTATTCTTTTTTAAATATTTCAACTTTTTCATTGAATCCTTTTCTTCCGCGTTTGGGACTATTGGAATTCCAATTAATGTGAGTATTCTAAATTTGATATTACCACTGGGTATTTCCTTTTACACCTTTCATGAATTATCCTATATAACAGACATTTACAGAGGAAAAGTTAAACCAGTAGAAAACTATGTTGACTATGCACTTTTTGTAAGCTTTTTCCCTTTACTGGTGGCTGGCCCTATTGAAAGGGCTACTCATTTATTGCCGCAGATTCAAAAAAAAAGATATTTTAATTACAGCCAAGCTGTTAACGGCTTAAGGCAATTACTTTGGGGCTACTTCAAAAAAGTAGTGATAGCGGATAATTGTGCTGAAGTAGTGAATTCAATTTTTAATAATACTTCTACATCACATACAGGCAGCGCTTACTTTATAGGCGCAGTTTTCTTTTCATTTCAAATATATTGTGATTTTTCCGGATATTCAGATATCGCCCTGGGAACTGCCAGACTGTTTGGGTTTGAATTATTAAAGAATTTTAATTATCCATATTTCTCCCGTGATATCGCTGAGTTTTGGAGACGATGGCACATATCATTAACCACTTGGTTTAGAGACTATGTTTATATTCCGCTAGGAGGAAACAAAGGAAGTACCTGGATAAGAGTTAGAAATACATTTTTAATTTTTTTAATTAGTGGTTTTTGGCACGGCGCGAATTGGACTTTTATTGTTTGGGGACTTTTAAACGCTGTATATTTTTTACCATTATTGTTGCTCAAAAAAAATCGAAGCAATTTGGAAATAGTTGCCAAAGGCCGTAATTTCCCCACGCTTAAAGAGACCTTAAGTATTATTATAACCTTCATTTTGACAACCTTAGCTTGGATTTTTTTCAGAGCCGAAAATATGACCGCGGCGATATCCGATATTTCTGCGATTTTTTCACCATCATTAATTACCCTCCCACATCTTGCTTCATTTACATTTAATATTTATGCGCTGGATGTGTTGATATTATTATTATTATTAATAGAGTGGGCGGGCCGCGAACAAAACTTCGCGTTAGAAACACTTTTTGTTAAATCCAAACGATTTATCAGGTGGCCATTTTATATAATAATTATTATAACTATCGCTATTTGGAGTAAGGATCAACAACAGCAATTTATATATTTTCATTTCTAAAGTTGATTATGAAATCATTTATCCGCAGTGTCGCAATTTTTATTTTTTTACTTGTTTCTTTTAATATTTTAGGGATACTTGTTATTCCACCAACAGCTTACGTCTCTAATTCCTTATTATCTGGTAAAATAAAAAAAGATTCTTTATTGAGAAATACGCCCTCTCCAAGAGTGATACTCATAGGAGGCTCGAACGTTAGTTTTGGTATAGATAGTTATACAATAAAAGATTCGCTAAAAATAACACCTGTTAATACTGCAATACATGCAGGTATTGGATTGATGTATATGCTATCGCACACTATTCCTTTTGTAAAAAAAGGCGATATTGTTATCATCTCTCCAGAATATGAACAGTATTATGGTAATCTTTTTTTGGGGAGTGACGAGCTCGTCAGAACCATTTTTGACGTTTCAAAAAGCGATTACAAATATTTAACTTTTGACCAATGGGTACATTTAACCCCATATATTATCCAATATGGCTATTCAAAATATAATTTAAGAAATTTGTATTTCAAGCGAATACCTATTTATTCACCGTCAGACTCAGTTTATTTAAAAAGTTCATTTGATAAGTTTGGCGATGCTACGGTTCATTGGAAGTTAAAAGGCATAACCGTTCCACCCGAGGATATTAAAAATAAAGGCGACCAATTTAATTTTGATGTTATAAAACAATTGAAAGCATTTCAAGCCGCTGCTCAGCAAAAAGGAGCAATAGTTTATATTACCTATCCTGGCCTTCAGTCAAGCTCATTTGCGAAAAGCGTTGGACAAATAAATCAAGTTTCATATGAATTGAAAAAGGCGAATTTTAAATTGCTGGGAAACCCCTATCAATATAGAATACCCGACTCGCTATGCTTTGATACCAAGTATCACCTCATTAAAAAGGGGGTAGATATGAGAACCAAATTATTGATTCATGACCTAAAATCAAGTTTGGCATATAATAAATAGGACCTATGCAATGATGATAATTATATTTTTTATCTGAATAAATTATAAAAAACTTCCATCAAGCTTATCCTTAATGATCCTGGTGATTATCCCATCCGCGTTTACCGGCCAACCCTACCCAAGATGCTTTCCCCCGCGAGCGCAGTCCGTTATGATGATAATTTAACTAATTGGAACAGAAATTCCCCTGCCTTCGGCATTTCCGAGATTTATGGCGATATCTGGAACCCCGGTATACAAATTAACGGGATCAATCCATATTTACCGAGTGCCGCTGCGTTTGGTGACGGGCCGATCAAATCTGTTCGGAGAGATACCGCCGGTGGCGACATGTGATAATCAGCGTCAATAGTAAGAGGTATAAGTATTTCATTTTTTTAGCATGAGCCCTTCAATCTCGTTTTCTTTTTCTGTGTGTTCTGTGATTGGAGCGGCATCCCGCCTTATCATGACAATCAGCCAAATTAGTGGGACATCATGGTCGGCTCAAAGTTCAGTATGCGCAGCCATTCGGTAAAGCCAGCATGTAAACGGGTGTAGGTACGGTTCATGTGTTAGTTTGCTAAATTGTGTGCCCTCTTGTTTTATAGGCTTATTGGGTTACTGACTTCTTCTTGCTGGCTTTCTGCACTTTGTGTAACCCATCGCTGGTTTGGGTTACTGTTGGGTTACGGGCTACTGAATTGATCGTTTCCAGTATAGTCTTGACCATTTGCCGGGTATCATTGGTTAGGGATTCAAGGTCATTCCAGCTGTTTACCTTATACTCAAAGCCTTTGTAGCTGCTGCCACGTACTATTTTGATGTAACCCATCAGTTCCAGTACATATAGGTAACGTTGCATACTACTAGGTGTTATCCGAAGCATGGAGCGGATATCTTTGCTATAAAAGCTTTCGGTATGGTTTTGCTTTAACCAGGTCTTTAGCTTCTCAAAGAAAGTACGGCAAGCATCGTTCAGTTCAACACTCTTTTTGAGCAGGGTTGTTTCCAGCAGTGAAAAGGCCACCTCGATATCTTCAATCGTCGTTTCCACGTACTGCTTACCGGTAGTAGTATCGGTTTGCAGTTCCCGCTGGTACTGGTGGTAGAACGTTATGGTTTCGGTGAACAAAAGCAGCAGCAGCATGGTACGCCTGGGCTTAAAGATGGCCTCCGGCAATTGCAGGTAGGTGGCGAACGGGTTTTTAACGCTGACGGGTTGCAAAAGCCGCTGCACGTTCTTCAGCTGTTCGCGCACGTTGCGCTCGGCCTGCTGATCCACAAGCCCGGCGCTTTGCCTGCGCTGGTAGTCCATGATCTTTTTATCCTGTTCCGGGCTGCCGTCCGTGTACAGCAGGATACAGCGGTTGGCGTTATCTTCGTAAAGCTGTTCACGGGTGGTACACCCGCTTACACATACCGGGCCTTCGACATTAAGCGTAACCGTTTTCAGGTTACCCTTGCTGTCTTTCAGGGTCACCGTCTTACTGATCCGGCGCTTGCTTTGCAGTTCCCGGAGCGGGTACAGCACGTTATCGGCACCGTCCATATCCTCGATTAGCAATAACTTATTCTTCAATTCATCTTTACCAAAGTAGTAAAAGGCATTCATGGACAGCATAGTGATCTCCAGTTTGTCTTCTTCAGGGATCAATTCGCTGACCCTTTCCTGCAGCCAGGTCTTGCCGGTACCGGATGGCCCCAGGCACATCAGGTGCAATGGTGTATTCCGTTTTCTCGATGTATAGACCAGGTAGGCGATCAGACTATTAACTTCCTCGCCGACAATACCGCTGGCCGAGATCGCCTGCCGGGTCCGTCCGAGCAGGCCGGGCGCTTTGAGGTATTGCAGGGCAATTTTCCGCTCGGCCTCGGTGAGCTGCTTCTTTTCTGCCTGTTTTGACTTCATGGCTTCCAGCCGCTCAGTCCGGTAATCTTCCAGGGCAGCAGTCAGGCGGCTGATCACCCCGGCCAGTTCAGCCGCAGCCACATCCAGCGCATCACCGGCTTTCTCTATCAGCTGTTCGGTGTGAACGCTGTTGTACAAGTCAAGGTTGTGGCGGAAAACCCTGTTGGTATTGCCACCGCAGACTATCTTTAATATTACTTTTAAGCGGTCGAAGCCGGTCAGTTTGATGCCCCCCAGGACGGTAATGTGCAGTTTACCATCAATGTATAACAATAGTTCAGGATTTTCTACAATAAGCTTAGATACTATATTCATTGGAAATGATGTTGTATACTACTTTTTTATTTTGCAATAATAAGTATGGTGCTTGTATAAACGCAAATGATACCCATTTGTATTTTACCACGTACTTTATGTATCATTCTTAGTATTTTTGATGTGATAGGAACAAGGAATAATGAGTTTAGGAACCCGGATCAAGGAGTTACGTACGCAAAAAAGATTGAAACAGGCAGAGCTTGCCGAAATCGCCGGCCTGAACTCTTATGTACAGATCGGCCGATATGAAATAGGCAAAGCTAAACCCGCAGCAGATATGCTTTCCAAGCTGGCCAAAGCGCTGGACACCACTACCGATTACCTGGTAAATGATGATGTGAACGATGCATCCGTAACAGCGCAATTGACCGACCGGGAACTGCTTAAACAGTTTAAAGAAGTGGAGTTATTTAGCCCGGAGGACAAGCACCTTGTGAAGACTTTTATTGATGCCTTTATTACTAAAAGGCATATCCAGGAATTAGCTAAGTAAGGCTATTTAACAAACAAAACCCCCTTTGCAGGGGCTTTTGTCGTTTTATATATAACTGATAATAAGGCCATAATCTACTCTTTTTTGTAGTCTGTATCAAAAAAGCTTATACTCTCTCGGATTTTTTTAAAAGGATATTCTCTGATGCTTAGAGTAGCAGCAGTTAAGTTTTTTATCACATGCAATTCAGGCTTGTGTGTTCCAACAACAATTTTAAGAATAGAATCTTTTACAAGACAATATTTGAACTTGTACGTTGTTTGAGTTGAATCCATTCGTCTTAAACCAGAACCATCTCCATTAAAGACCATCATAACATCTCCAACCTCCTTGCTTTTATAAACCCATTTTCCAATGATAAGCTTTTTATAAGTCTTGTGTATACTCTGCTTCTTATGTTGGAATGAACTGCTTATAAAACAGATCATAACTAACAGGGAAATGAAAAGCAATTTATTGCCCTGTCGCTGTAAGTTTCTTTTTAACATCTTCTCTTTTCTGAACTGTAATATCAATATTTGTTCCTGTACCTGCCTTTTTATTGGCGTCTAATCTTTGATTTATATCTGCGCCGACTGCATTAATGGTTTTATTACCTGCTACACATGTAAAACATCCTTCGGAGCCCGTTGTTCGACCTTCACCACTTAAGTTTGTATAGTTTCCACCTACATGTATAGATACACCTTTCGCTACATCTGGCTTTGTTCTGAGTGCGCCGGGCATTGGCTCTGCTGCAAGTCCTCTTGAGCCATCCTTATTTGTTAACACAATTGCCGGAAAACCTGTGTCTTTTGGATAATCATTAACCATAATACCGTTATATGAACCTTCAGATGTTTTAGGCTCAAAGGCAGTATTATTTACATTGTAACTTCCTTCAGAGCCTTTGTCGCCAAAGTTTAATATAGGAGCGTCTCTTGTAACTGTATATGTTGAAACCTTGTCGGTTGCATCATCTGTAATAGTCATTTGGTATGTTGGAACTGACATAGTGAAACCATAAGGCTGTTTAACACTCTCGCTGCCGATCACTCGAATTTGCGTAGATCCAACTGGCTTATCGCTGATTGTTATATGAATATCAGCCGGAGCCATTCCCCCTACATCGAAAATCCGTATAGGATTATTCAATCCATAATTATAGGGCGACCAAGATTGATACTTGTCTGCAAGCGGATCCACACTCGTCCACCTGGCAATCACCGGATCATAGAACCTGGCACCGTAGTCATATAAACCCAGGTTCTCCTGCAGCTCCTTCTTATTGTAAAGATACTCATTTTTAGGGCTCGCTGTGCTTGTGTTGATCTCCATCCCAAAGGCATAGTAATCATCTACCTGTACCTGCCTGGCTGTTCCCGTTCCCGTATCAAAGTTCACCCGGCTATTCCCCAGGTGATCGGTTAACGTGTATTCATAGTTGTAACTGATGGCGTCTTTAGGCAATGTCCTCCCCTCTTCCGTCTGGATAAAGCTGATTGTGGATGACGCCGCCGTGCCGTCATACTGGATACCGGAGATATAATCCGTCTTGGCTGTGTTTATTAGTCTGGACAGTTTTTGTCCGGTAGCATCATAGGTATAGGTCGTGCTCTTGCCCGTGATCGTCTGCGGCAGGTTCAATAGGTTATAGGCAATATTACTGATCCCTTTACTGTTGTCACTGATCAGGTTACCATTACCATCATACGCATAGCTCGCTATCCCGCTTTTCTGACCGGCATTGTTACCGGTCGCATCCGTTACCGCCTGTAACTGGCTGCTCCCCGTAGGGTACGTGTACGTCAATTGATCGATCAGGGTATCCCGCCGATAACGGTTTAAGCCCGTGATATTCCCCAGCAGATCATACGTGATGTTATTCTCATGGTTACCCGTCGATGCCGTCGCCGCCGTTAACCGGTTCAGCTGGTCATAGGTATACGCGTAATTCTTAGTCAGGCTGCCGGGTGTTCCCCAGTACTGGTAGGCGATGTTGCCGTTATATTGTTTACTCGTCCCGGTATTGTAATACAGCTGCTCGGCAAACAGCGGCGCGCTGCTCGTGTTCAGCCAGCCACGTTCATTATAGCTATAGGTAATGGTTTGTTTAAAGCTGGTGCTATCCGTACTGTGCAGGTTCTTTCTCCATACCTGTCCCAGTTCGTTATACTCTGTTTTCGACAGGATCGGGTTTGTATCTGCCGCCTGGCCCCCGTTCTGGATCTGCTCCCTGGT
>NZ_JBQEPI010000015.1:0-117495 GCF_052045695.1 Mucilaginibacter sp. 22184 | reverse complement strand
GCAAAGGTAGAAACCTTTTTCTTATTTCCAAAACTTTTTTTTCTTTTTTTTATTCTAAGTTTTGACCGCCTCTCTTTCCCTTTTCTCTTCCTCCTCAGCGGGCTGCAAAGGTGCGAAACTTATTTTAATTTATCAAGTGAAATTTTCACTTTTTTAAACTTTTTTTTATTCGCTAAATCTTCAAAAAACAACGCCCTTTTTCCTTAAGCGGTCACAAATGTACAGAGAAAAACACATCCCTTCCAAGAGAAATTTTGAAATAATTAAAACTATTTTACAACTGTCTGTAAACTAACCCTAAATTCTGTCGTAGCAAGCCTTCTTTATCCTATAATAATAGCATTTACCTAATTTGTATATTTGAAAAGTATATGAACAACCACCCATTTCCCGAAAACTTCCTGGCCTCTTTAAGCGCAGAAAGTGGATTTGATGAGCAAAATTTTATTAAAGCCCATGAAAATTCTGAGGCGCCTACCTCTATAAGATTAAATCCATTTAAACCCTCGGCCTTAAAAACAAGCGCGCAAGTGCCCTGGTGTGCCGATGGTTTTTATTTAGATACCCGTCCGTCCTTCACTTTTGACCCTCTTTTTCATGCCGGATGTTATTATGTACAGGAGGCATCGTCGATGTTTATTGATCATATCATGAAACACATCAGGCAAAATAAGGAGCAACCTATCAAAGTGCTTGATCTATGCGCGGCGCCGGGTGGTAAAAGCACGTTGCTTAATTCGGCTATCGGGGCTGATGATCTGTTGGTGGCTAACGAGATCATTAAAACACGCGTACCTATATTAACAGATAACCTGAGCCGGTGGGGCCAAAGCAATATTATTGTTAGTAATAATGATCCTAAAGACATTGGCCGGCTGAAAAGCTTTTTTGATATTATATTGGTTGATGCTCCCTGCTCTGGTTCGGGCATGTTTCGCAAAGATCCGCAGGCGATGAACGAGTGGTCTGAAGCCAATGTCAATCTCTGTCATCAACGGCAGGAACGCATATTAGCCGATATACTCCCCGCCTTAAATGAAGATGGTTACCTTATATATAGTACCTGCTCCTACTCGCACCAGGAAAATGAGGATATCCTCGATTGGCTTTGCCAGGAATTCGATCTGGAAAGCATCCGTATACCTATATATAAGGAGTGGGGTATTGTGGAAACCGAATCGGCGCAGCAAAAAGCATGGGGTTACCGCTTTTATCCAGGCCAGGTAAAGGGCGAAGGTTTGTTTGCCTCCTGCCTGCGCAAGAGAAACAATACAGGCGAGTTGGGCAACTTTAAAAACAATATGCAGCAAAAAATAAGCAGCAAGGAAATTGACCAGGTAAAGACCTATCTCCATAACCCCGAAAGTTTCTATTATTTTAAAGTAAATGATGATTGGCTGGTCATTAACCGCGCACATAAAGAAAGTCTGAATATTTTGCAACGCCACCTGTATCTCAAAAAATCTGGCGTACGCGTAGGTCAGCTGATGGGGAAAGATCTGATACCCGACCATGAACTGGCCCTGAGCACTATTATTAATAAGGACGCCGTTTTACAAACCGAACTTAACTATGATCAGGCTATCCAATACCTGCGCCGGGATAATATCGACCTGAACCCTACCCAAAAAGGCTGGAGTTTGATGACCTTTCAAAGCCAGGCCATGGGTTGGGCTAAACTCCTGCCCAATCGTATCAATAACTATTATCCTAAAGAGATCAGGATTATAAGTCATGCCCCGAGCCCCCCAGCCCCCTGAAGGGGGAGCTTTTGATGAGCCGGGTGCTTTTGTCTGAACCGGGATTAAACAGATAAAGGGATTACCACGATTTTCATTAACCACTCCAAAAAATCATAGTAATCCCTTAATCATGAAAATCGTGGTTCTGACAAGTAACCCGCTAAGAGTTCCCCCTTCAGGGGGCTGGGGGGCTCAATACCCATCTATAGATAACAGCACCAGCGTGCAGGCATTCTCTGTCTGGATACCTTTTTCATTGGCCAGACGGCGCAGCTCGGAGTTTTCGGTACCTGGGTTGAAAATAATTCGCTTCGGATGAGTATCTAATATATAGTTATATAGTTCCGGTTGATGTTGTGGACCAACATATAAGGTTACCGTATCAATATCGTGATGGATGATTTCGGGCTTTTCGATGGGTACACCAGCTACCTCACCCGTTTTTATCCCTACATTTACGATGGTGTGTCCTTTGCTTACCAGTCTGTTCGAGGCCAGGTAGGCGTATCTGCTGGGATCAGGCGTAGCGCCCAATACCAATGTTTTTTTATCAGCCATTAATTATCCTTTTTAGTAACGCTATCTGGGCCGAGTGATAGATATGATGCTGTATCAATCCGTTGATCAGTTCTTCATAGGTAACACCGGTTCCCTCTTCGCGGTTCCTTTCGTCGTTTGTTGGCTCATTCCATTGATCCGGTGGGAAATTTTGGATGATGCCAATCAAATTTACGTTAACCAGTTTCAAATCTTCAACATAATTCTGCCATTTTTGTTCGTCAGGTTTGCTTATAGGTGGCCAGTCGCCACTGGTGGGCAGGCCCGATGGCAGGCCGTTCATCCTATCCATCACCTCTTCTGTCCAGGCAATCATGTGGAGCACTATTTCGGCTATATTATGTATTGAGCCCGGCGGCTTTTCGTACGCGGTTTCAAAGTTGACACTTTTTAATATAGTATAAACCGGCGAACCATACCAGGGATCGCCCGACAGTACATTTTGCAATTCGTGCGAAAGATTTTCAGAGGTACTCATGCTAATATTTTTAAAGTTGCCAAAGCGCAGTTGATGCCATCAATTGCCGCAGAAATAATGCCACCCGCGTAACCGGCACCCTCACCACAAGGAAACAAACCCTGAACCTGCGGGTGCTGCAGTGTTTCCTTATCGCGTGGAACTTTTACCGGCGATGATGTGCGCGACTCCACTCCTACTAATATAGCTTCATTTGTATAATAACCTTTCATCTTTCTGCCAAAGGCTGGCAGCGCTTTTTGCAGCCGCTTATGGATCCATAAAGGCAGTATTTCTTTCAACTCGGTACTTTTGGTTCCGGGCAGGTAGGAGTTTTCCGGCAGATCTCGCGACAAACGCCCCTCCACAAAATCAACCATGCGCTGGCCCGGAGCTACCAGGTTACCACCTCCTGCCACAAAAGCTGCTTTCTCAATCTCCTGCTGAAAGCGCAGCATTTTAAAAGGATCGTTGTCATCACCGGCCACATCTTCCATATTGATCTGCACTACAGTTCCCGAGTTGGCAAAAGGGTTGTTCCGTTTAGATGGGCTCCAGCCGTTCACCACAATTTCATTCGGTTCCGTTGCGCAGGGGGCAATGATACCGCCGGGACACATACAAAAGGAAAATACGCCCCTATCGTCCACCTGCTCCACCAGGTTGTAGTAGGATGGCGGCAGATCAGGGCCGCGATATTCACAATGGTATTGGGCCCGGTCGATAATTTCCTGGGGATGTTCTATCCGCACCCCCAATGCAAAAGGCTTAGCCTCAATCAATATATGTTGATGATGCAGCATTTCAAAAACATCGCGTGCAGAGTGGCCCGTAGCCAGTATTACCGCATCGGCCGTCAGTTTTTCGCCATTGGCCAGTTTTACGCCTTTTATTTTGCCAAATTCTACCAGTAAGCTGGTCACTTTGGTATCAAACAATATCTCGCCGCCGGCATTCAGTATGGTTTCGCGCATGGCGGTGATGATCTGCGGTAGTTTATTGGTGCCGATGTGCGGCCGGGCATCTATCAATATATTCTCCTCGGCACCATGCGCTACAAACATTTTCAGCACCTGGTTTACATCGCCACGTTTGGTAGACCGGGTATATAGTTTACCGTCAGAATAAGTACCGGCTCCCCCTTCGCCAAAGCAATAATTTGATTCGGGATTTACCAGGCCTTGCTTGTTAATATTGGCCAAATCCCGCCGGCGCTGTTTTACGTCCTTACCACGTTCTACAATAATGGGCTTTAATCCCGACTGGATACATTGCAGCGCCGCGAATATCCCTGCGGGACCGGCGCCTACAATAATAACGGGCCTGCCAAACTGCACATCAGGATAATTAACGGTAAATATTTCGGGCTGATAAGGCTGATCCAAAAACACCCGCAACTGCATGCGGTAAACCACCTTGCGACCACGCGCATCTATGGATCGTTTTAAAACTTTTACTGCCGAAACTTTTTGGGGTTGAATATTCAGAGAAGCCGCCGCCAAACGGGTTATTACGGCTTCATCTTCTTGCTGCCCGGGCGGGCATACTATTTCTACTTCTTTGATCATGATAATTGCCAGGTTTTTATCCCGGAGCTGTGCAAAGGTAAGGAAAAAAGGCCTCACCCCAGCCCTCTCCTTTGGAGAGGGAGTCAAATATGTTAAGTAAAGCCCTCTCTCCCGATAGCTATCGGGATGGAGAGGGTTGGGTGTGGCCCCTTTCTCCTCCCCCTAAAAGGGTGATATCCGTTAAAACATGTAAAACCAAACTGTTCGCCCGTGCACATTAACCGTCCGCTATCGAACAGTTTGAAATGACCATTAAAATTTATTTAATTGAAAATCAATAACTTATAAAATGGCATTGGTATTGGCATAGGCTCGTTATAAAAATAACACACAAAATGAATATCGCCGAAGACCGCTTGATGACCCTATGGGAAGGATGTTTGAAAAACGACCGCAAGCAACAGGAACAATTATACAGGGCATTGGCCCCAAGAATGCTGGCAGTTTGCATGCGCTATGCAACTGATAAAGACGAAGCACAGGATATATTACAGGAAGGCTTTATAAAAATGTTCAAAAACATGAACAATTACCGTGGCGAGGGCAGCCTGGAAGGATGGATCCGCCGTATTATGGTACATTGCGCCATATCACGCTACCGCAAATTAAAACCCATGGTTTTGGTGGAAGATTTTGCCGCCGAAAACAGCGTGGCTATGGGCAGCAGATCATACAATGATAACGGACTGGAAGCAAAAGATTTGATGAAACTGATCCAGAAACTACCCAAAACTTACCGTTCTGTATTTAGCATGTATGCTATTGAGGGCTACTCCCATCAGGAAATTGGCAGCTCATTGGGTATGACAGAATTGTTATCACGCACTACCTTATACCGTGCACGCAATATTTTAAAAGACATGATTGGCCAGCTTACCATGCGTGAGCAGCATTGCCTGGCAGGGTAATCAGCCCTTACCCTGCCCCCTTTTCCGCCCGGTTATCCCATAACCCGTACACTTATCACCGCCGCAGTTCAGGCAACCCGCCTGAACTTATACCAGTAAGCCATAAAAGCTTATTCCATAATCAAATGCATATTTAATAATAAAACAAGGATGTCACGGTGAGCTCCGTCGAACCATGGTGGGCAGGCCTCTACGCGCGAGTCTTCGACAGGCTCAGACACACAGCCCTTTTTATAAGCCCCCCTAAAACATGTCATCCTGAGGGACGAAGGATCTGTTTTACAATTGAAAAGTTCAATAACCGATGCTTCACTGCGTTCAGTATGACAAATCTATTTCTTAGCGTCCCCAAAGTCCTTCCTATCCTAAAAAATCATCTCCATGCTTTAATCGCGTACCACAAATGTTTTGATTATCTTTAGCGATGTGTATCTTGCCATGTTGTCATAACCATTAACTGTTGTAACAACGGTACGCCTTTTGTAATCTAATTTGAAACACATCACTAAAAAGCATAATTAAAATGAAAAAGTTATTCTCGGTAATATTAATTATAACGGCGGCAATGTCATTAAGCTCATGCAGTTATAACAGCATGGTTAAAATGGATGAAAACGTAAAAACCAAATGGGCGGCCGTTCAAAGTCAGTATCAGCGCCGCAGCGATTTGATCCCTAACCTGGTGAACACCGTTAAAGGAGCTGCCAATTTTGAAAAAGGTACCTTAACCGCCGTTGTTGAAGCACGCGCCAAAGCAACATCTGTACAGGTTGACCCTACCAAGCTTACCCCGGAATCCATCAAAGCTTTCCAGGCAGCGCAGGGTGAATTAAGCACCGCGTTGGGTCGTTTATTATCGGTAACAGAAAATTATCCTAACTTAAAAACCAACGAAAACTTCCTGGGTTTACAGGCGCAGATTGAAGGTACCGAAAACCGTATACAGGTAGCCCGCCAGGATTTTAACGCTTCCGTACAGGAATTTAACACCAAGATCCGCTCGTTCCCGGCCAATATAACAGCCAAAATGTTTGGCTTTAGCGAAAAAGGCTATTTCACCGCCGAACCCGGAGCTGATAAAGCCCCTAAGGTTCAATTCTGATTAGTGAATTATTGATTTAGTGAATTAGTGATTTGAGCTTCAGGAAAGCATTCCAGATCACCAATTCACTAATCGTTAATTCAATTACTCAGTAATTCACTAATTCAATAATTCAATAATTAAAAAGATGCCCGTATTTACCGAAGAAGAGCAGCTGCGGATACGCAAAGCTATACAGGAAGCCGAGAACCGCAGTTCGGGCGAGATCAGGGTATGCATCGAAAAAAAATGCAGCGAAGATGTGCTTGATCGTGCCGCTAAATATTTTTACCAGCTTAATATGCACAAAACCAAACTGCGCCATGGCATATTGATTTATGTAGCCACTGTAGATCGGAAATTTGCCATTATTGGCGATGCGGGCATCAATTCGGTGGTACCGGCCAATTTTTGGGACGCTACCAAGGAAGATATGCTGCAGCATTTTAAGTATGGCGATATTATAGAGGGCATAGTTACCGGCTTAAAAATTGCCGGCGAACAGTTGCAGAAGTATTTTCCGCATACCGGGGATAATAACAATGAATTGCCTGATGACGTTGCCTTTATGGATGGCGATTAACCTTTAAAACTCATGTTCAAAAAAATCATATTGTTCTTTA
The DNA here is from genome assembly GCF_052045695.1 of Mucilaginibacter sp. 22184. Taxonomy (NCBI): domain Bacteria; kingdom Pseudomonadati; phylum Bacteroidota; class Sphingobacteriia; order Sphingobacteriales; family Sphingobacteriaceae; genus Mucilaginibacter; species Mucilaginibacter sp. 22184. The sequence goes on along the minus strand of NZ_JBQEPI010000015.1, from coordinate 110,558 downwards.
CCCTGGTGTTGTGCGCCTTTGCCGTGTTTGCTCAGGATTTTCCGGAACGATCAAACACGCTGGTTACCGATTATACCAACACCCTGTCTGCCGATGATAAACAACGGCTGGAGAGTAAACTGGTAGCTTTTAACGATTCCTCCTCCACCCAGATCGCTATTGTAATGATCAAATCGGTAGGGAAATATGACATCGCCGAATATGGTGCCGCGCTGGGTCGTAAATGGGGTATCGGGCAAAAAGGAAAAAACAACGGCATACTTATTCTGGTGGCCCTTGCCGACAGGAAACTTACTATTCAAACCGGCTACGGCGCCGAAGGTGCATTGCCTGATATTGTAACCCAGGAGATCAGGGTGAATGATATTAATCCACGCTTTAAAGCGGGCGACTACTACGGCGGGTTAAATGCAGGCGTAGATCAGATCATTAAATATACCAAAGGCGAGTACAAGGCCGATAAAAAACCACAGGCTAAACAAAATGGCGGCGGTGGCGGCAGTGTGCTCATTGTCATTATCATCGTAATTGTGATCATCGTACTCATTTTCCGCAACCGCGGTGGCGGTGGTGGCGGTCGCCAGATCATTGGTAGCCGTGGCGGAGCCAGTCCTTTCTGGTGGTTCTTAGCCGGCAATCTGCTAGGTCGTGGCAGCGGTGGTGGTGGCTGGGGAGGCTTCAGCGGTGGAGGTAATGATAGTGGTGGCGGCGACAGTGGGGGCTTCGGTGGTTTTGGAGGCGGCGATTTCGGCGGCGGCGGCTCCAGTGGCAGCTGGTGATTTTTTGAATTATTGAATTATTGAATTATTGAGTTAGTGAATTAGTGATTTTTTGTCTGAATCAGAATTTTCAGAATTAACTAATTTTCAGAATTTAACTACCAACTTCACTAAATCGCTAATTCACTAATTAAACATTCCCCCCATCACTAATTCACTAACTCAATAATTCACTAATTAAATAATGGATCTCACCTGGAAACTACTTTCATCACATTACATACATAAAGGCCCCTGGGCTACCTTGCGGATTGACAAATGCGAAATGCCCGATGGTCGAATAGTTGATGATTACTACGTATTGGAATACAGCAACTGGGTTAACGGCGTAGCTATAACCGAAGACAATAAAGTATTGATGGTAAAACAATACCGCCATGCTGCCGGAATTATTTCGCTCGAACCTCCGGGTGGTGTTATCGACGGTGACGAAAAACCAGAGGAAGCCCTGCGCCGCGAACTGCTGGAAGAAACGGGCTACCAGTTTGATAATTTTGAACATCTGTGTACCGTGTACGGCAACCCGGCAACCGCCAACAATCAAACTTTTACTTACCTGGCCAAAGGCGGCAAAAAAGTAAAAGATCAGTCATTGGATGCTCATGAAGAGTTAATCGTAGAAGAATACACCATCGCCGAAGTAAAACAACTGCTGCTCGAAAATAAAATAGCCCAGGCCATGCACTGCACGGGTTTGTTTTATGGCATGGTGAAACTGGGGGCGTTGTAATTGGGAGTAGTGAGTAGGAAGACTGGAGTAGAGAATATCAGGTTGCAACATTTTAACCCTGATATTCAAAATTCAAGGCCCAGAACTTTCTTTTATAACTCACCACCCTCAACTCACCACTCACCACTAAATGCAATTATCTTTCCTCCGCGTATCCACAATATAAATGATTTTCCAGCCATCCTTGGTTTTCATCAGCTGGAAAACATCTACACCGCAGTGACTGAAAGTTTTGCCGACATAGAACTTGTAAGGCGCCCAAACACTGGCCAGGTCGCCATCAATTTTAATATCCTTGTAGGTAACCTGCTCGTCGTATATTTCCTTATGCGGCGTACCTATCTGTCTGATAAAATCATTCGCGTTTTCGGTCACCAAAGCCACCGAGCCATCCTTTTTATTAGCGACGCTCTGGAAAACGATATGTTGATCAAAAGTCGATCGCAACAGGGTGCTATCCCCTTTGCGCATGGCGTCAAACAGGGTATTGATGGTTTGTTTAATACCCTCCTGATCTGTTTGCTGGGCAAATGTTTTGGATGACAGGAGTAAGACAAATAGCAGGAGCAGTAAATTTTTCATAAATAAATTTGATACAATTTAAGTAAATTTGAATATGTCACAAATTGATTTCAAACAATATATTGAAGTTAACGCTGAAATTAGATTCGGGAAACCGGTAATTAAAGGTACCCGCATTACAGTATATGATGTTTTGCAGTGGCTGGCCTCCGGTTTAAGCCATCAGGACATATTAAATGATTTTCCTCAACTTACCGAAGATCATATATTGGCCTGTCTTTCTTATGCCGCTAATAAAGAAAGAACCATAAAAGTGGCATGATACGCTTAATCTCTGATGAAAATATTTCCTGGCGCCTAAAAAGTTATTACCAGAATGGGAAGTATTGCCCTCTAATGAAATTAAACTACATACACGTTTGACTGATCTTAACATATGGCAATTCGCAAAAACAAATAATTATACCATACTTACTTTTGACGAAGATTTTTGTGAGTTACAAAATCTTTATTCATTCCCCCCTAAAATTATCTGGCTTCGTACAGGGAATGTAAGCACTAAAGAAATAGCTGATCTATTACTTTTTATGGGAGATGCTATTTCAGCTTTTTTATCTGATGAAACTTTAGGTGTACTCGAACTATATCTTTCATAGTTGTCACCCAATGGCATCTCTAAATTGCGTATCTTTGTATAGACAGCAGCCCGGTTCCTCATCAAAAAGGAGAACCGGGCTGTTTGGTTAAGGAAAAAGCAAGCCAGAAAGCATCCATTTTTTTATTAGTTATTTGAAAATCAAATATTTAATACTTTTTAAACCTAAAAAAGCACATTAAAAACACGGTTAAAATTTGTTAAAAAGTGTTAAAACTGATGTTTTCCGAACACTTTTGATGAAAAAAAGGGCCTTTTTGAGCAAAAATTTGTTAAAATTTGAGGTTTAAAAAGTTTTTCAGCTGTTAACCGCCTCCCAGATCTTTACGGCTTCTACCGCTTCTTTAACATCATGAACTCTCAGGATATTGGCGCCTTTCATCAGGCCTATGGTGTTCAAAACGGTGGTACCATTCAGGGCTTCGGCGGCAGTAGTTTCGAGTAGTCCGTAGATCATCCGTTTGCGGGAGATACCTACTAAGGTTGGTAAGCCTAATATATCAAAATCCTGCAGGCGGTTCATCAGGTTATAATTATGTTCGTTCTTTTTGGCAAAACCAAAACCCGGGTCGATGATCACATCGTGTACACCCAATTGCTTTAGCTGCTGGTACCGGGTTACAAAATAGTCGAGCACTTCGGTAAAAACATCGTCGTATTGTGCCAGTTGGTTCATCGTTTGCGGCGTGCCTTTCATGTGCATCAAAATGTAGGGAACCTGCAAACTGGCAACGGTGGTAAACATAGCTTCATCCAGGGTTCCACCCGATATATCATTGATGATATGCGCGCCAGCATTAATAGCAGCCTCGGCAACCTGTGCCCGGAAGGTATCGATAGACATCACCGCGTCAGGAAAAGCTGCTGCAATAGCCTCAACAGCAGGCAACAGGCGGTCGGTTTCTTCGGCAATGGCAATATCTTCGGCATTGGGCCGCGAAGAATATGCCCCGATATCTAAAAAAGTGGCACCGTCGGCCAGCATCTTTTCAGCTTGCTGCAGGGCCTCGTCAATACCGGGCTTGCGACTGCCGGCATAAAATGAATCAGGCGTAATATTGATGATCCCCATAACCTTTGGGCTGGATAGGTCGATGAGTTTTCCCCTCGCGTTCAGGGTAGTTTTTTTATGAAAAAATGTATCTTGAACCATGTGTTTTACAAAGTTTAAATATTGTAATTTAGTTTAACTTTGCAGCATTGGCGCAAGCACGCTTTATTCAAAACGTTTCAACATTCAAATATTTCAACTTTTGGCTAATACATCAGCAGAGTACGACGCAGTAATTAACACATGTAAGGGCCTTTTCATGAAAAAGACCCGCGACTACGGAACCGCATGGCGCATACTGCGCCCGCAATCCATCACGGATCAGATATTTATCAAAGCCCAGCGTATACGTACCCTGGAAGAAAAAAAAGTATCTAAGGTGGGTGAGGATATTACCGGCGAATATATTGGCATAGTAAATTACTGCGTTATTGCCATGATGCAGTTGGAATGCAGTGCCGAAACCGCCATGGAGCTTGCCCCCGATCATGTAGAGCGCCTGTTTGACGAGCGCGTAAAGGAAACCAAGGAACTCATGTTTGCCAAAAACCACGACTATGGCGAGGCCTGGCGCGATATGCGCATCAGTTCATTAACCGATCTGATATTGATGAAGCTACTGCGTGTTAAACAAATTGAGGATAACCAGGGCCTTACCGAAGTATCTGAGGGCGTGAAAGCCAATTACCAGGACATGCTCAATTATTCGGTATTCGCTTTAATAAAATTAGGGGTATAATAGGACTTTTGGAATAAGGATTTAAAAAATAAAGAGCAGAGATCATTGGGAAAAAGAGCAAAGAAAAAATCCTTGCTCCTTGTTCCAAAAATCTTTACTCCTATAATGATAACTATGAAAAACAGCTTTATTTGGTTTTGCAGGATAGCGGTTGGTTTATTATTTATTTTTTCGGGACTGATTAAAGCTAATGATCCGCTGGGTTTTTCGTACAAGCTGGAGGAGTATTTTGAGGTTTTCCATATCATGTTCCTTAACGGCTTTGCGCTTACTATAGCTGTATTGCTGTGCACATTGGAAATGGTTCTGGGCTTTGCCCTGCTTATCGGTGTTCGTGCTGTAAAAGTTGCTTGGGGATTATTGCTGCTCATTATATTTTTTGGCTTTTTAACTTTTTATTCGGCCTTTTTTAAAGTGGTACAAACCTGCGGCTGTTTTGGTGATGCTATCCCGTTAACACCTTGGCAATCCTTCAGCAAGGACATGATACTGCTTTTGCTGGTGCTGGTGCCATTTATCAATCGCAAAAAAATACAGCCCATATTTAAACCTAAAACGGCCGATAAATGGCTTATCGGCGCAGCCGTTGTTGCATTGGGTTTTGGCATATATACCTATAACTTTATGCCTATCATCGATTTTTTACCTTATAAAATAGGCGCTAATATTCCCGACGAGATGAAAATTCCGCCGGGAGTACAGCTGGATGAATTTGAGGTAACCTACAATCTTAAAAACAAAAAGACCGGCGAAACCAAAACCATGAGCGATAAAGAGTACCTGAAAACCAATATCTGGAAGGACGCTAATTGGGAAGTTGTAGGAAACCCGGAAAGCCGCCTGGTTAAAAAAGGCTTCGAACCCAAGATCCGCGATTTATCTATACAGGATGGCCAGGGTAATGATTATACCAAAGAGTTATTATCCAATCCATTTTATAGCCTGGTTATCGTAGCTCATGATCTGGATAAAACCAATGCCGAAGCTATCAACCGCTTAAACGCGCTGGCTATAAACGCTACCGAAAATTATAATATCCGCACGGTATTACTTACGTCCAATTCGGCACAAAGCGCCGAAGCATTTGCCAAAGCACATAAACTGGTTACCGAAATTTTTTACGCCGATGGCGTTCCGCTGAAAGAAATGGTGAGGGCCAATCCGGGTGTGCTGCTGCTTAAAAACGGTACTATCATTAACAAATGGCATTACCACACGGTACCTACTTATGATGGTTTAGTAAAAAAATACTTCCAGAAACAGTAGTTATGATCCGTTACCTCATCCGCAAATTATTTTACGGACTGGCGGTAATGCTGGGCGTTGTGCTGGTGGTTTTCTTTCTGTTCAATATTTTACCTGTCGACCCGGCCCGGATGACACAGGGTCAGCGCGCCGATGTACAATCGTTACAGGCCGTACGCAAAGAGTTTGGTTTGGATAAACCCATACCTGTGCAGTTTGCCTATTATCTGAATGATCTTTCGCCGGTAGGTATCCATTTAAATAATCCGGAGGAGCAGCAACGTTACCATTATGCCAAACTGTTTGCGGTGAGTGATAGCAAAGTACTGGCATTGAAATGGCCTTACCTTCGCCGGTCATACCAAACGCGTAAGGATGTGGCCAGTTTGCTCATGGATGTTATACCGAACACCTTAGTACTGGCTACCACGGCGATGATATTCGCCATTATTATTGGTGTGTTTTTGGGCATTTTAAGCGCGGTAAATAAAGATACCTGGATAGATAAGCTGGCCATCAGTTTCTCGACGCTAGGTATATCGGCGCCATCGTTTTTCGCCGGGATTATTATTGCCTGGATATTTGGTTTTGAGCTGAGTAAATATACCGGCCTCAATATGTCGGGCAGTTTGTATAGTTATGATCCTTTCCGGGGCGAGGTGATCAGCATCCGGAATTTAATATTACCGATGATCACGCTGGGTTTGCGCCCGTTGGCTATTATTGTGCAGCTTACCCGCAATGCCATGCTGGATGTACTGGGACAAGATTATATCCGCACCGCGAAAGCAAAAGGACTTGGCAACCGGGCTATCATCTATCGCCATGCTTTAAAAAACGCATTGAACCCGGTAATCACGGCTATAGCCAATTGGTTTGCATCGTTACTGGCGGGTTCGTTTTTTGTAGAATATATTTTTGGATACAATGGCTTGGGCAAGGCCACTGTTGATGCCCTGGAGATGTCGGACTTTCCGGTGGTGATGGGATCTATCCTTTTTATCGCCTTTATTTTTGTGGTGATCAGTATTCTGATCGATATTATTTATGTTTGGATCGATCCGCGGGTTAAATTAAGCTGATACAGTAAAATGTGCAGATTCTATATGTGCAAATATGCAGATGAGGCAGCCCAAGGAGATGGAAAAATTCACTAATTCAATAACTCACTAATTCAATAATTACTGCTGGATGAAGTACTTTTTAGTTGGTTTTATGGGCTGTGGAAAAACCACCTGGAGCCGTAAACTGGCAGCCAAATTAGGCTATGAATTTATTGATCTGGACCATGTGCTCGAAGCAAAAGCAGGCATGAGCATAGCCGAATATTTTTCGAGCTTTGGCGAAGATTCTTTTCGTAAACTGGAATCGGAAGTGCTGAAACAAACCGAATACCCAGAGAATGTAGTGGTATCAACAGGTGGTGGCCTACCTTGCTTTTTTGACCATATGCAATGGATGAATACGCATGGCCAAACCCTGTATATCAAACTATCGCCTAAAACCCTGGCCGACAGGCTCACCAACAGCAAAACCGTGCGCCCGGTGCTACAAGGCAAACAAGGTGATGAACTGGTTGAATTTATAACCGGCAAACTGGCCGAGCGGGAAAGTTTTTATTTACAGGCCGCTTACATTGTAGAAGGCATTGACATGTCTGTAGAAAAACTGGAAGAAGCACTGGGATTAAATCCCAGCTTCAATCAACAATAAAACCGGAATGGAATTAGATTTTTTTCAGATCGACAGTTTTACTGATAGAATATTTGGAGGAAACCCAGCCTGCGTAGTCCCACTCAAAAGCTGGCTTCCTGATGATGTGCTTTTAAATATCACTAAAGAAAATGCCGTGGCCGAAACCGCATTTTTTGTAATTAATGATCATAAGATCCATTTACGATGGTTCACTCCGGAAATTGAAATGGATCTATGTGGTCATGCAACATTAGCAGCAGCCCATGTACTTAAAACCATTCTTAACTACCCCGAAGAGAAAATAATTTTCAATACTATCAGCGGTGAGCTTATTGTAACTTTTAATGACAAGGATGGCCTTTATTGGCTAAATTTCCCCTCGAGAAATCCTGTACCCGCTTCTTTACCAGAAGTAATCAAAAGCGCGCTCAATATACAACCAAAAACAACGCTACAATCAAGAGATTTGGTTTTGGTTTATGACAGTGAACAGGAAATAAGGGATATTAAAGTTGATAAACAACTCCTTGATCAGATTAACCTTGATCCGGGTGGCGTTATAGTTACCGCGAAAGGCGATAATTGCGATTTTGTATCCCGTTATTTTACACCGCAGGCATCCATATTAGAAGATCCGGTAACAGGCTCGGCCCATTGCTCGTTGATACCCTACTGGAGCAATAAACTCCATAAAAAACAAATGAGAGCACTCCAATTATCTGACAGAATGGGTGAATTAGTTTGTATAGATATTGATGATCGGGTTTTAATCGGTGGTAAAGCTAAAACATACTCAAAAGGTACTTTTTGCACCGAATAAATTACCTCAAATAAACCGCGTCCTCTTCACCATCTTCATCCAGCACCACATCCACATGTTCTTTGATCACAGTAGAAAGAGCAACACCGGCAAAATCGGTAGTTACAGGGAAGCTTTTATGGTTGCGATCTATCAATACGGCTGTACGCAGTTTTTTGAGGGGTACATCTAAAAACACCGCAAAACCGTAGGCCAGCGTTTTGCCACTATTCAGTACATCATCAACCAGAATCACCACCTTATTGCTGCATTCCTGAACATCAAAATCAACTTTAGCCTGCAGGGTGCTGCTTTGTTTTTCGAGCTCAATGGTGAGCAATTTGCTGGTAAATGGGGCTATACCATCCAGGATAGTTTTGATCCGTTGCGCAATATGATTGCCACGAGGTAATATACCTGCTATAATGATCTCCTGTTCGTCAAAATTATCTTCCAGGATCTGGTAAGCTATACGGTCGAGCTTTTGCTCTATCTGGTGCTGATTTAATATGAGGAGTTTCTTTTCAGACATGTGCGCTTCTTTGTTGAAATGTTCTAATGTTTGAACGTTGTAATGTTTTTAAGTATCAACCTTGTAAATATACGCCTTAACCTTTCAACTTTACAACATTGAAACCTTGCAACAATCATTTCCCATACGGGAAATAAACAAAATTCGCGCCCTCGGGTACCACCACAAAAATGCACATAAAATCGTTGGGGTTTTTATAGCTGTTGATAAAACGGTCTTTTAGTTCGGGCTTGATCACACCGCGCTCCTCAAACTCTTCGAGGGTTGAGGCATGGATACTCCAATCGGTGTTCAGCTCGTTACGATCCAGGATCACTTCTCCAAGACTTAGTTCATGCTGATGCGCTATAAAAATAGGGTAAGAAGATAGCCCCTCCATCATAATTTCGACGGCCACTTCATGGATAGATTCTTTAAAAATTTTAAGCTCACGCTCCAAACTCAACAGCGGACTGTCCTTTGCCGGTTGCTGGCTTTCATTTCCTTCGTTTAACAGATCTTCGGGTTGCATATTGACCGTTGATTTTTTTGATTACGTTGATACTTCTTTTGTCTGAATCCTGATTCGTTGAATTAAAGGATTGCCTCAATTTTTCTCTTTCGATTTTTCCTCTTTTTACTATGAACCATGATCTACGAACTAATTACTCCTTAACACCAACAGCACCACATTTTCCACATGCTGTGTGTGTGGGAACATATCAACGGGTTGTATTTTTACAGTATCGTATTTTTCCTTGAGTACCAGCAGGTCGCGGGCCTGGGTAGCGGCATTGCAGCTTACATAAACAATTTTTGGAGCTTCAATTTCCATCAGGCGGTTCACCACATCTGGGTGCATGCCCGCGCGGGGCGGATCGGTGATGATCACATCAGGTTTACCATGCTCTGCTACGAAATCAGCAACCAGCACATCTTTCATGTCACCGGCGTAAAACTTGGTATTGGTGATATTGTTGATGGCCGAATTCACTTTAGCATCTTCAATAGCGGTAGGAACATACTCTACTCCCACTACCTCTTTTACATGCCCGGCAATAAAGTTAGCAATGGTACCGGCGCCGGTGTACAAGTCATATACCAGTTCATCGCCTTTAAAACCGGCAAAATCGCGGGTTATTTCATACAGGCGCAGTGCCTGGATGCTGTTGGTTTGGTAAAATGATTTCGGCCCGATACGGAATTTGATGCCATTCATTTCTTCATGGATGTATTCGGGCCCTTTAAAGGCTATCACATCCTGATCAAAAATGGTATCGTTTTTTTTCTGGTTGATGATGTACAGCAGCGAAGTGATTTCCGGGAAACCGGCATCAATAAAACTCATCAGTTTGTTTACTTCCTCTTCGCTTACATAGGCAAATACCACAATAACCATTACTTCGCCGGTTGATGAGGTACGTACAATGAGGTTGCGCAAAGCACCTTCATGATTGCGCAGGTTATAAAAAGTGTAGCCCTGTGCAATTACAAAATCGCGGATGCTGTTGCGCAGGGTATTGGATGGTTCGGCCTGCAGATAGCAATGCTTTACATCCAATATTTTATCAAAACGGCCGGGAATGTGGAAACCCAGGGCGTTCATATTCAGGGTTTCATCTTCCTTGTTTTCGCCGTCGTAAAGCCAGCGTTTATCAGAAAATGTATATTCCAGTTTATTCCGATAATAACGATCTTCGGGCGACGGTACTATGTCTATGATGCCCTGTACGTCAATTTTGGCTATGCGGCCAAGGGCATCGGCCACAGATTTTTGTTTGAATTTGAGCTGACCTTCATAAGTCATATGCTGCCATTTGCAGCCCCCACAGGTGCCAAAGTGTTCACAAAAGGGTTCAACCCGGTATTCGGATGGCTGTTTGAGCGCGATTATCCGGCCCTCGCCAAAATTCTTTTTGCTTTTGTAAACCTGTACGTCGGCTACATCGCCGGGAATGGCTTTATCTACAAAAAGCACAAAATCGTCGGTTTTACCTACACCTTTGCCTTCTTCGGCAATATCAATGATCCGGACATCCTCAAAAAACTTCTGTTTGGCAACTTTATTCATCAGGGTGCAAAGTTAACCGTATTTATTTAGGATAAAAACAGGAGGTTAGAGATAAGTAAAAAGTGGGTTTACATGGGTTTACACTTTTTATGGCTAACATCGATATATTTAATTGACAATCAATATATTAAATTAATTTCCGCTTCAAAAAGTGGGTTTACATGTAAACCCAGGGTAAACGCACCTGGTTAAAGGTTTAAGAGCCGTGAAACAACAAATTGGCTGCTTCACGGCTCGTTTTGGGTTAATAAGGTTTAGGTTTTAAAAGCTCGGTTTCATGAATTGCCGGACAAAAGAATATCCTTTCCGCTTAAAAGCGAACTACCAGCAATGTGATCTGCAATCAGGCAAACAGGCTCAATATGTAGGATACAAAATCGTCGGTATCCATATCGGCTATGTCAAATTGCTCATCAATCAGGTCTGAAAATTCTGTCAGTTCGGGACTCATGATAAAAAATTTATTATGCTAACATAGTAAATATTATACTAAAAACCAAATCGGTATATGGTATTTTATAAAAAAGGGACAGATTTTTCACCATCCCTTTTTTATTTAATGTTTCTCCCAATTTATTTTTCGCGAAAAGTACATCAATATGGCTACCACTATAAATAAAGCGATACTGCCGATGATGAGGGCAAAATCTTCCAGCTGGATAATTACAAAGATGAACGCATAAAAAACAGATAGGATAAAGGCAAACAACCAGGCGGCCATTTTCCTTTTTAACAAGGATGCGATGAACACCGACACCAACACGATGGTTGATACCGAAGCGATGAGATAAGCATAATTATACCCCACCTGCTCGGAGAAAGAAAGCAACAAAGAGTAATAAATAATCATGGCTATACCAATGAGTATGTAATTAAATATATGTATCCTTTGTTTACGGATCACCTCGGTTAAAAACAACGAGATAAACGTTAAAGCGATGATGAGCAGGGCATACTTACTGGTACGCATTGTTTTTTGATACTGATCAACGGGCAGGCGTAATTTTACACCGAATATGGCATCGGCAAGCTTTTTATCGTTACTGAGCAGTCTGTCATTATCCACCCATTGCTGCGGAAATGGGCGATTGTAGTACAACATGCGCCAGCGCGCTTTAAAACCATCCTTACTTACAGTTCGCTCATCGGGAAGGTAGCGGCCGTCAAAGCTTGGGCTGCTCCAGCTACCGTCGGCTTCCACATCCGTTGTTTTGCCTAAATGCAGAAAGCTTAGCCCCTGACTCCCTTTCAGATCCAGGGCATATTCAAAAGGTACATTTCCGTCTTTGGCGTTTGAAATATCTACGGCTACCTGCAGGCCACCGCCAAATATCGATGCATTATCAAATACCGGTTCGGCTGTAAGTGACTGCTCATTGGCTTTGATAACCGGGTTGTTTTTTAACCCTTTCAAATCAGTTATACTAAATACTATCCGGGCCTTGTTCAGTAAAAGTTGGTCAGAGGTAAGGGATAGGCTACTCAGGTCGGCTTTGGAGAAATTGCCCGATACTTTTACCAGGGAGTTATACACGGCCACATCAAATATTCCCCGGTGCAGGATCTGGGTGGTAAGCCCGGCTTTAATATGCAGGTTATCAGGCAATAGGTACAGATTTCCGGTATGCTCCCTCATAATTTCTTTGTTTGTCGCATCGGTTTCCTTAATCTGTTGCTTATAAGGAATGATCAGCACGGGCCCCTTGATTACCTGGCTGCCCGACCATTTATCGGATACATCGCGCATCATCTCATCCTGGCGGCTGGCCCGCTCATCTATAAGGTTGTTGACCAATGATGATGGTATAAGCAACACCAAGATCAATGTAGCAATAAAGAGCAATTTAACGGTAACCGACTCCTTGAGCCCGTCCATTATTCCGTGTTTGTGTGGTTCGTCCTGGATCATATATTTTTTAATATAAAGTACTTTGTAATTCAAAGTATCAATATCAAAAATAAGACCCGAAGGCCCGATTCTATATTTCAATATAAAGTACTTTGCAATTCAAAGTAACAAAGAAGAATTAAACAATCCAAATAATTTTTGCTAAAAAATTTATACCGAAATAGCAGCTTTTACCAAATACGGTAGTATCTCCTTCCGAAAAGAAACAAAATTCTTACGCACATCTGAGTCGCTCACCGAGGTGAAAGCAAAGCTAAACACAATGTTTTTACTGCTTTTTAAACCCAAGATCGAATCTAACTATTTTCTAACTTATTTATCCATTCGCTAAATCGCGGACTTTTAGCCCTTATCTTTTGCAATCCGATTTCCTGAGCTAAAATACTTCCATAAACGATCTTATTATACCCCTTAATTAATCTCTTTAATCTATGTGAAGGTGCATTATCTGGGGTATCATTTATAAGCTCGGGATTGGGGTTACTAACGAGTATCTGTTCTAACTCTGATTTATTTACAAAATCTCCTGAAGGAATATGGTTTGCAAATGCCTCAATATTATTGAATAATAACCCTTCAAACTCATGTAATTGAATATATGGCAAAAATCTATGTGCAATGGATTTATTCACTGCCTCCTTCATTCCGCTTTCAAGAATAGACATCCGAAGGTTTTTATCGATCTCCTTATGAGCATTTTCCCAACAAGGAAATTCAAATTTTTTCTTTATCCCGTAATAATCTATTAGAGTAGATACAATACTATCCTTTTCCTGCAATAAATGACTCTCAATCTGCTTTTTTAAATTATCCCAGGGAACAATTCCTCCACCTGATTTTTTGATTAAAGGCGTTAGTATTATGATTTTTTTTGCAAAAAAATGAGCGTACAACACATCCTTACAAAATTCTGTTTCCGTCGGGCCTTCGCAAATGATAATAATCCTTTTCATTAATTCAGTTAGCTTGGTTGGCCCCCTTGTATTATATTTTTCTGCCAAAGGTCTCCGATGCTGTAATCATCTAACCAGTGTGATAAAGCATCATCATCAAGCCTGTTAAAAACACTTTCTCCATTGCGTTGATCTACAGTTATGATATCCTTGGCTTCAAAATGATTTACCAGATCTGCAGATTGTGTCGCAGCGATTACTTGTGTATCCCTTGATGCGGCGCTCTGTATCATACCCGCGAGCTTTGATATGGCAAACGGGTGCAGGCCTAACTCTGGCTCGTCAATAATTATGGTCTTGGGTAAATTTGGTTGAAGAAAAAGAGTTGACAAAGCAATAAACCTTATAGTACCGTCGGATAGATCGGTAACCCCGTAAACACTTGAGGTAAACTTATCCTGCCATTGCAGTCGTATAAAGCCTTCATTATTTGGCTGAAGATAAAAATCTGAAAAGTACGGCGCTATACTCTGCACGGTATTTACTATCCTATTGTAAACAAGCCTATCGTTTTGTTGGATATTAAACAGAAAGGCGGCAAGATTATCTCCTTTTTCGTATAAAAAGTATATATCATTATTGATCTGGCTTAATTTATTAAAGGGCGAATTTCTGCCGGTATCATGAAAATGGTATTTCTGAAATGATTTTAGGTATGTTCTTATATAGTCGGCTCTTGTCATTGAATAGCTTTTTATTCTTGCTTCAGCAGAATAACTTGCAATATCAATAGGATTTCTTAATACTGGGTTATGGTCATACCATAAGCCCTCAGAAACAAAAATAAATGAGCTTTCGCCTTTTTCGATTTCAAACGAATAAGCATTTAGTCCGAACTTTATTTTCGAATAAATACGATTTGTGTTTTTACTCCCTTTATGCAGCATTCTTTCCTCGCCGCCAGCTAAAGCAACATACTCAGTAAGATTCTGATTATATAAGCGGTTTAAAAATTCAAAAAAAGAAAGAAAATTACTTTTACCGGCACCATTTGCTCCTATGAGTATATTTATAGGGGCAAACTCTACTTTGGTAGAATTAATTGACTTATATCCTTTTATTTCTATATAATCCATATTAAGGGAAGAATATCCTTTTTATAAGGATAATCAATATTACCAAATACTATGCAATAATGATTTATGATGAAGAAAGTTTTTACAGATATTTATACCGAAATAGCAGCCTTTACCAGGTAAGGCAGGATCTCCTTCTGAAAAGAAACAAAATTCTTACGCACATCTGAGTCGCTCACCGAGGTGAAAGCAAAGCTAAACACAATGCTTTTACTGCATTTGATCAAAAACCTTAGCCTTTGCTGGTAAGTTTCATGCTTACGGATACCGGGCAGTTGTATAAATGATGCCATTAGTAGTTCTTCCAGTTCGTTGGAAAGATTCTTCAAAAAATCCTGTGAATTGGTTGATTCCCTGATAAAATCCCAGCCTATAAATTCATTGCATATGGTGTATGACAGGCGACAGGTTTTCATGATCAGGTTATTCAGATACTCCTCCTCGTCTATCTCCGGGGCATTGTGTTGTACCAGATCGTCAACGCTGGCCTTGATGTAATCCATCAGCAGCACATGTAAAACCGCTTCTTTACTATCAAAATACTTATAAATAGTAGCCTTGGCAATTTTGGCCTTTTTGGCTATCTCATTAACACTGGTTTTATGGTAACCGAACTTGCGGAACAACTCCTGTGCCGCCCTTTTTATACTATCTTTTATTTTATCGGCTTCCATTTACTAATTAACAACTTGAATAGTGAAAGGTGTTGTGATCACCTGGTATGACCGCAGCGATTTTGTGGCAGGGGCTTTTACCGGTGAACCATCCTCCAGCGAAAACTTCGATCCACTGCATGGATCGGTAGCTGTGAGACCGCTTGCATCAACGGTAACAGCGCATTTTTTTTCGGGCTGATAACTGCTGCACCGGTCAAAAGCAACAATGCCGCGGGTTTGCGAATAATATAGAATTAAGCCGGCCACACCACCCGGGGCATAAGCATGGCCACCAACTACGTGAAGTGCGCTATAATTAGGATCTATTGGCGATTGGAAGTTTACCAGCACACTCGGAACCGGGTTTCCCTTACCGCATGAAATTAAACAAGCACCTGTTAATATGATCAGTATGAACTTTCTCATAGTATTTCTGTTTGAAACTGTTTTAAAAAGCGTACATCGTTTTCAGAAAATAAACGCAGGTCGCGGATAACATATTTCAGGTTGGCTATCCTTTCCATACCCATACCAAAGGCAAAGCCGGTGTATTTTTTACTGTCGATACCGCAATTCTCCAGTACATTAGGATCAACCATACCACAGCCCAATATCTCAACCCAGCCACTGTATTTACACATATTACAGCCCGATCCGCCGCAAATGGTACAGGATACATCCATCTCGGCCGATGGCTCGGTGAATGGGAAGTACGATGGGCGGAAACGTACTTTGGTACCTTCGCCGTATAATTCCTGCACAAAGTGATATAGCGTTTGTTTCAGATCGGCAAAGGATACATTTTCATCCACATACAAACCTTCAACCTGGTGAAAAAAGCAATGCGCACGGGCCGATATAGCCTCGTTACGGTAAACCCGCCCTGGCATAATGGCCCGGAACGGCGGTTTGCCATGCTCCATCATCCGCACCTGAACCGATGAGGTGTGGGTACGCAAAGCGATATCATCCTTACCGTGGTTCTTTTTAATAAAAAAGGTATCCTGCATATCACGCGCAGGATGCTCTTCCGGGAAGTTCAGGGCCGAAAAGTTATGCCAGTCGTCCTCAATCTCCGGTCCTTCGGCAACCACAAAACCCAGGCGTTTAAATATATCAATGATCTCGTTGCGCACCAATGACAGCGGATGGCGTGAGCCAACAGCAAAATCTTCGCCGGGCAAGGTAAGGTCAAGCGCTAAGTCTTTAGCCTTCGGTCCGGAGTCAAGCGTTTCTTTCAGCTCATTATATTTGGTCTCGGCCAATTGTTTAAACTGGTTGAGTACTTTACCAAAAACACGTTTTTCTTCGGGGCCAACGGTTTTAAACTGCTCAAAAAGGTCTTTTATAATTCCCTTGGTACCTAAAAATTTGATGCGGAATGTTTCCAGTTCATCGGCATTAGCTGGCGAAAAAGCATTGATTTCGGCGGTATACTGGTCAATTTGAGCTTGCATTGTTTTGGTGTTATTAAAAATTTATGGCCGTAAAGCCTGCCTGCTGATATCGTATGCGGTGCAAACTGACTATACGTTTGATAGCAGCAAGTGCGCAAATATAAAAAAAACGCCTCGAATGTGTTTAGCGATTACAGGAATATATAGTATCAGATGCTGACGAGTAACGCTATTATTACCCAACTTTAACATAAGGTGGGGGCAATTATCGAATTATTGAGTTAGTGAATTAGTGATTTCTTCTTCCCGCCAGCAGATGCTTTTGTCTGAACCATGATTTTTAGGATTAAAGGATTACCATGATTTCTTTTATTTTCTTTCCCCGTCAGCAGATAGGTCTATGTTAATTATTGAATTATCAAGTTATTGAATTAGTGAATTATTGATTTTCTTTCCCCGTCAGCAGATAAGCTTCGGGCGAAAGCGGGTAGAACGATGGTGGCCTGGTGTGGATGCGGGGCATAGCAAGTTTTTGCTGAAGCATAAGACCGTGCGAACGAAGTAGGGCAAAATAATTGCAGCCCTGGTTCTGACCGCTTTGCAGGGTAAAGGCCAGGAGCGCAAAGAAGCATTTCTGCTGAAAGCCTTTTGGTTACTTTGTGGCTACAAAGTAAAGGCCCTCCCGCGGCCAAGAGCGGGTCTGCGCCATACTTGTTGATGAATAGATCCTTCGCTCCGCTCAGGATGACAAGTATCTTTTAAATATCGTGTCATGCAGAACTCCCTATTCCAGTATCGAATGGAAATCCCGTTCAAAATTTTCGCCGTAGATCACTTTATACTCCTTGCTGAAATTCTCGAATGTATTTTTGGCCAGCGAGTGTTTGCCCAGGAAGGATAGGGCCTTGCATTTCAGGATCATGGCATCCTCATTTACCGGGTCGAAGTAAAAAATATCGTTGGCCAGTTTGATCAGGAACTCGGCATCGTCGGCAATCTGAACCGAGTTTGCAAACTGGATGTAGGAGTCGATGATCTCGTTGGATACTTCTGACTTAAATGTATCCAGCCACTCGTACTCGATATTTGATAAAAAATTGCCCCGTTGCGTAATATGTGTAAGCTGGATGATCTTTTGCTTGTTGAGCTTGCTTTTGTTGGATACAATATTGAGGTAATTATGATAATCAACCATGATCTGGTTGTAGTCGATCTCAATTTTCCAGTAGCCTGTATCTTTTGACAGGTGGCACTCCCCCATTTTATCCAGCAGGGATTTAAGCTTGGCAATATTTACCGAGCGATTGTTGCGGGCGCTTTTTTCCGATTTATCAAACCACAATATCTCGTTCAGCTTTTCGGAACTTACTCCCCTGCCCAGTTTTACCGAATACAACAAGATAACCAAAAACAGCTCTTTAAGCAGCGGCGTAAAATACTTAGTGATCTCGTGGCCCTCGGGTGTAAACAGCTGCAGATCGCCAAATAAAAATATCGCGTTCTTGTTACTGTTTAGCTTGTTGTCATGATCAGGTTCAATTGGCGGCTCCGTTTTTTCGGTATGATGCTGAACAGGAACTTCTGCCGCAGGCTGTGGTAATGACGGTTGTTGCCGGGTCTTCTTTTTACGACGGATAATTATTACCGTTGCCGCACCGATGCCAATTACAAACAGACCGCTGATCCACAAAATATAGTTGATACCGGCTTCACTCAGTATCGGGTTATCCAATGGCTCCGGCGGACTCAACAGCGAGTACACCTTAACTCGGGTTTGCTCCTTATCCTTAAAAAGCGTTACCGTTAAAAATTTATTACTGTGCGGGCAATAGTAAATATCGGCATAGGCACGGGCATCGTGAAATAAATAAGGGATGGTATCTCCCACAAATTGGTAGGAAGGTTTATCCAGCGAGCCCTTGATCAACTGCAGGTTGGAGTTAAATTTATGCTGCGGAAATATGAGCCCGTAATACGTTTTGGTTTTACTGTTGATGATGAGCGAATTGGCAAATGCAAAATCCTCGCTTTTAACATTGATGTTGAATAATTTCTTAAACGTTTTAGTCTTAACCGTAAACTGCATCATGTCATATAGATTTCGCGGGTTCACGATCTGCTGGCCCGATGCGCTGCCATAACCGCCTATCACATAAGCCGTATCGCCCGAGGCGCTGGTACCCAGACCTGCCATATAACGGGGTGTAAATACATCTCCGCTGGCCTTAATTTCCTGCCAGGTGTTGGTGTTTACGTTATAACGCTTCACACTATCCTTATAAACCAGTTGCCCGTAACCGCCAATGGTGTATATAGAAGAGTCGGTTTTGCAGAAAAACTTGTTCAGGTGCCCGGTATTGGTTTCCTGCGGCATGTTTTTAAAACTTTTATCCCATTGCCCGCTTTGGATGTTATACGTTGCTACCACCTTTTGATCAATAAAAAGATAATACAGCTTACCGTTGCTAAACACGGTCTGATCTCCCGGGATCAGTTGTTGTCTGCCTATCTTGTATGCCTCGCTTTTCAATGGCGTTATTCTGTTAACGGAATACGAAAGCAATGAATCCGTCGTGATTACGTAAACTGTTTCTGTAGCCGGGTCAAAAGCCAGGCTGGCATCGCCAACAACGCTAAACTCTTTTTCCATCTGCCAGTTGCGGTGCCGCGCTTTGATCCACAACGGATTACTAACCCTGCCACTGTTCTGGTTCACTGTTTCGTGAACTACATCGCCCTGCCACTCGTTCAGCGGCCACCACGATAATAACTTATCTTGCTGCGTTATTTTTACATCGCGCAGCTTAAATGGCGGCAGATCGGTAGTTTGATATTGCCGGTAGGCATTGGCCCCAAACAGTAATTTATAGTTTGTACTTGGCTTTAAGTGTACACCCGCTTCGCTGTAAGAGGCTTTACCGGCAGATACGGTGAGCTTATCGTTCTTAAAATCGATAAAGATCCGGAGCTTGCTCCAGTTATTAAACAGTTCTTTATCATCAATATTGAAAGATATTTTGGAAAGCTTTTCGCCAATGATGATCTTGAAATGTTTGGTATTGTACTGGTTGTCATACACCAGGTCGATGTTTTGCTTATCGTCGCCCACCAGGCGAAGCATATAACCAAAATAGATCTGCTGGTTGGGAATGAACGACAGATCAAAAGATACTTCGAGATTGTCTTTGGCCGCTACGTTGCTGATGCCCAGGTCTAAAGTGGTACGTTTATCCTGTACTACATCATGGCTATAAAAACCAAGCCCGTATGATTGCGCATGGACAGGCTGTATCAATAGTATATTTAAAAAAATAACCGAAATTATTCCCGAAACAAAAAATCTCATGTTGATCAGTACTTACTATTAGGACTTAAGTACCCGTATTGTATTTATAATCTGGCCAAAAAAATATTACGCTATTTAGCTGGCGGCAATGGCTAAATTACAATAAAAACAGTTTACATTCAAAGGTAAAGTGATTATATCGGGATTGATACGGGCGTGGGCTGATGCGGGTGGTTGATGCGTCCCTCCGCGCGTCATTTCAAGAGCTTCACCAAACCTTCTCCATCCCGACAGCTATCGGGAGAGAGGGCTTTAAAAATCTCCGGCAGTCGCTCGGCTCCAGCCGAGTGACGACTATTTGCAGGCCTCTGGCCCATGAATAAAACACGTATTGCTTTACCGCGGCCGTAGGCGGGGTAATAATGGTCACTCGGCAGGAGCCGAGCGCGGCGGAAAGTGGGTTTACATGGTTTACATTTTTTTTGGTTAACAACATCTCCATTATTTAACAATCAGTTAATTGTGTAAAAATTAGATGAAATTATGTTAACCGACCTTTTCCGACTTTGAACCCGTTTGTATAGATCAGCTTTTTAAGCTCCCCCTCTTGAGGGTAATAGCCCATCATTAGACATTTGCTAAGAAAAGGGTGTCATGCTGAGCTCCGTCGAAGCATGGTGGGCAGGCCTCTGCGTTCTACCCTTCGACGGAGCTCAGGGTGACAGCCCCTTTTTTGAATATTTTCATCTTTTCTGTCATATGATGGGAATCGCACGGCCCTCCACTTTTTCTCTTTCCACCTTACGCTCGTCTGTAACGAGTCCTTAAATATGGATTAGCAATTATATCGGTCTCGTCTATTTCCTGGGGCGGTTGCTGCTGAATGAGTCCCTAAACATTTTCCAACCTTTCATCGTTTTTTTCCACAGCACCAGGAATTTTCCATTATCAAAGAGCCGGTGTTTGGCATCAAATGATCGCCACAATCCTTCTTCGGTAACAAATATCCCTCCATCGCCATAAACGGCGGTGGTTATAAACTGGCCATCGCGCAGGCCAAACTGCTCATAGGCCATTTTGAAAAAACGGCGTGCTCCTGCTGTGCCTTGTAGTGGTTCCATGTTGGGCGGCATGATCAGGCAGTCGTCTGCATACCGGTTAATAAAAATAGCCGGGGCGTTTTTTACAAACGCCTGAAAATATACCCGGTTGCTTGCTGCTATAGCCTTTTTAGCTTCAATTAAGCTTGATGATGTTTCGAATTTCGGGCTCTGAATGTGAAAACACATCATGAATATGGCCCATATGGGCATGGCGCTTAAATGCTGTTTCATTTCTGTTTTGAATTAATTTATTGTTCTGTTAAATAATCTAATTCAAAAATAGGGAGCCCCGAATCAGATAAATTGTACAAAACGGAAGGGCCCCGGCAGAGGTGGAATTTTTAATCCTTAGCGTAATTGCAGCAATTAGCTCTGCTTTTTAAACAAGCAGGTTGTAAAGCAAGCTATCAAATGCCAAAATGTTAATTCTTGATGCCTCTTAACATATTTTGAGCTTTTTATTTACCTTCATATTTCCATTTATATTAACTGAAGCATGAGAAAGGCGCTTTTAACATTAGTACTGTTATTTGTTTTTTTAATAACATATTCCCAAAGCCTTACTCCCCGGCAATTATACCCGGGTTTGTTTGAGGCGGTACAGCTTGCCGATATATTTCCTGACAATAAGATATTGGACAGCCCCATGGCCGAAGCCCGGATCAGTACCAGTATTCGTGTTTTTGATGACAGCGGGAAGCTAATGGAGAAGTATAATGTGCTGGATACCGGATCAAAGGCCGGAGGGGACGAATATCCGCTGCAGGACGGTTTTGGGGTGGACCATCAGCCTGCTGCTCAATTTGCTAAATCATTACCAGGTTAATCAGTTGTAACAGTTTTTAAACAATTATCCTTTTTTATGCTGTTGTAAGTAAATTACAATGCCAGTTTTCAAAACAAATTTAAGCTATTGCAGTACACCATATCAGTTAATCGATTTACTATGAGAGTTTATTTACTTATTTTATTTCTTGTTCTTTTTGCACCTGCCGCCACGTTCGCATCGGCAAAAACAGATAGTCTGCTGGCTGTGCTCAAGATGGAGCTTACAAGAAAAAAAAATTACGACGATAAAAAAGAGGCTGACATACAAAATCTCAGAACAGCATTAGCCGCCACCCCTTTAACTGATCCAAACACCAGGTACAGGCTGTGCAACAAAATATACGAAGAATTTAAGGTTTACCAGTTCGATTCGGCTTTTGTCTATATTCATAAAATGCAGGATATAAGCGATGTGCTGAAGGATGCGCCCAAACAAAATGATTGCAAAATGAAGCTGGGTTTCATCTTGCTTTCGGCGGGGATGTTTAAAGAGGCTTTTGATTGTTTTAATGGTATCAATGTTAAATTATTAAATAATGATGGCAAAATTGAATATTACTCGCTCAAAGCCAGGGCACACTCAGACCTGGCCGATTATGACGATAACGCGTTTTACAGCCAGTATAATAACTCGCTGTCACTCAAATACCTCGATTCAACCATTGCGGCTTGTACACCGAATTCATACGAGTGGTTAAGGCACCATGGTGATAAACAGGTGAGGCTTGGCGACACAAAAAAGCCATCGGTATATTATAGCCGGTTGTTTTACCATATGCCATTAACCACGCATCAGAAGGCTATGATAGCTACTGCTTTGAGCAATTTTTACCGCGACCCTTCGCAAATAGAAGAGCGTACCAATTTGCTCATCATTGGTGTTATCAATGATATCCGCTCATCAACCAAAGAAACCGTTGCCAGCTTTGAATTGGGTAGTTTACTGTACCGTACCGGTAACATCATCGATGGCTACACCTTTGTTGATCAGGCCATGAACGATGCGGAGTATTATGGCGCCCGGCTCCGTAAAATAAAGATAGGGGCCGTATTACCCGTAGTAGCCGCTCAAAAACTGGTTTTAATGGAGAAGGAGAAAAATAAATTCCTGGTATACCTCTTATCTATTACCGCGGTTTCGCTTTTAGTGCTGATGGTGGCGTTTATCATATTTAACCAGCTCAAGCGCTTAAAAGCAAAAGAAAAGATCATCGAAGAAAAAAATCAGCAGCTGGAAAGTATTAACGACAAGCTGGTTGAGGATACGCACATTAAGGAGGAGTATATCGGCTACTTTTTTAATGTAATATCGGGCTACATCTTAAAGCTCGAAAAATTGAAAAGAAATATTGACAGAAAGTTGCTGGCCAGAAAATATGACGATATACAACTGGCTGTTAATGAAATAAATATTAAAAAAGAACGCGAATTATTATTTTATACTTTCGATCATATTTTTTTAAAAATATTCCCCAATTTTATTACTGTTTTTAACTCCCTTTTTAAACAGGAAGACCAGATATGGCCCCGCGACCATGAGGTGCTGAATACCGACCTCCGGATATTCGCGCTGATACGCATGGGAATTACCGATAATGAAACTATTGCCACTATTTTGGAATATTCTGTAAACACCATTTACGTATATAAAATGCGCATAAAAGCAAAATCCATACTTCCCGGCGATCAGTTCGATCAAAAAATAATGGCTATTAAAGCGGTAGATGTATTAAACAAAGCATAGGGTGTAAATGGCCTGCTTAAGTATAAAATAAGTGTAAAACAGGCTTAAAAGCACTTAAATTTTATTTATACTTTTTGAAGTGCTTTCTTTTTTAATCTACTTATTATCAATTGATTATGTTTAAAAAAAGCCATATATTTTTATATTTTACCAAAAAAAATAGGTAATCCCCGCAGTCGCATATTACTTTGTATGAGGTGATTTTATATCCTGTAAAATAGTTTAAATATTTTCATGATAAATGATCCTGTCCAGCGAATAAATATAAACCCATAATAAATTAAATTTTCATGTGCGTGGTTTTTAAACCACCGGTGTAGCAAAGGATAATAATCTTTTGTCATAAACAGATTAACTGCTTTTGCCGGTTGTTGGCATTAGGCATATATGTAATTTTTTGATTTTAAAATAACCTGAATATGAATAGAAAACTTACCAACGCCTGTAGCCCTCCGTAATGATTAATTATAATAAATTAATTGCCAGTTACTTAATATTTATTAGTACAAAATAACATTTATAGTTATTTTGTATGATAAATTAATAGTTTACATTTATAACAAACCAATTAAACACTAAATCTAAATTTATGCAGCTAAAAAATTTACTTAAAGTAAGCTGTCTTGCCATTTTTTGCTTCTTTGCTGTGTCGGTAATGGCACAAAACAAAGTAATAACCGGCAAGGTTACAGACTCTCATGATGGTACATCTATGCCAGGTGTATCCGTTGTAGCCAAAGGCTCAACCATTGGTACCAATACTGGGCCAGATGGTAGTTTTAAACTTTCTATGCCAGCCGGCAATAATACCCTTGAGGTATCATTTATTGGCTATGCCAAGCAGGAAGTTGATATTACCGGTAAAACAAACGTGCACATTGCGCTTGTGGGTACCGCCACCGCATTAAGCGAGGTACAGATAGTGAGCGTGGGTTACGGATCGCAACGCCGGAAAGACGTTACCGGAGCTATTTCGAGCATCAGTGCCAAGGATTTTAACCAGGGCGAAGCCACCAACCCGCTATTACAATTGCAAGGCAAAGTACCGGGATTGGTAATTACCAATGCTGGCAGCGATCCGACAGGAACACCTACCGTGCGTTTACGCGGGCAAACTTCTATCACCGGGAACCAGAACCCACTGGTTGTTCTGGATGGTGTTTTGCTTGATGATCCTAACCAGCTCAGAAACATCCCTCCCGGCGATATCGCATCTGTGGATGTTCTGAAAGACGCCTCGGCAGCATCTATATATGGTGCCCGTGGTGCAAATGGGGTTTTATTGGTAACTACAAAAAAAGGCCGTGAAGGCGGCACCTCCATTAGCTATGATGGCTATGCCGGTGTTGATAAACAAAGCAAATATTATGATTTGTTAAACAGAGGCCAATTTTTAGATGCCATATCAAAACTGCCAAACGTTACTGTAAGCACTTATGATAAAGGCGGCAATACCGACTGGCAAAAAGCTGTAACACGCACTGCCTATACCAATAGCCATGCTGTAGCCATTTCGGGCGGATCAAAGAACTTTAACTACAGGGGGTCGGTATCGTACCTGAACCAGCAGGGTGTTGCGATCAATAACGATAAGAATATGCTGGGCCTGCGCTTTAGCGCTCAGCAAAAAGCGCTGGATAATAAGCTGGAGATTAATATGGGTATTACTTATTCGAGGATAAAGCAGAATTATAATAATATAAATTATGATTACGTGTTTAATACCCCGCCAACTTATCCTGTGTATAATGCTGATGGATCCTATTATGCTTACTCTTTAGATTATAACGGGCACAATCCGGTTCAGCATGCGGCGTTAACCTTAAATAACTCTTATGAAAACCTGGCCATACTTTATGCCACGGCCGATTATAACATCATCCCCAGCTTGAAGATAGGGGTAATGGGTGCTACCAACCCGGATCATACGCAGAATAACAAATTTAACCCGGCTTTCCCTACAGAGGGGAATATCAACAACGCTAAAGCCGAGAGTTATGATGCCAATTCTTATAAAACCAACATTCACATCAATTATGATAAAACTTTCGGAAAGCACTCCGTATCAGCAACTGGTGTTTATGAGTATAATGATTATTTTACCAATAATTTTACCGCTTATGGCGAGAACTACCTTGTGCCGGAAAACCTGAATAATAACCTGCAAGGTGGCAACCCTCAAAAATCGGCGATAACATCAAACAAAACGGAGTATAAATTAATTTCGTTTCTGGCGAGGGTACAGTATAATTACGATTCACGTTTTTACGCGACAGCCTCTATCCGTCGAGACGGGTCGAACAAATTCGGGGCAAACCATGAATGGGGTTATTTCCCGGCTATGGATGTGGCTTACCGTTTAAAAAGAGATCTGTTAAAGGATGTGGAATGGATAGACGATTTGAAAATAAGGGCCGGTTATGGTGTTACCGGTAACTCAGATGCTATTGGGCCGTATAGCGCCATAGGTTTGTATGGTACAGGAAACACTTATTATGATCCATCCGATAAAACTTTCCCATATAAGCCATCCTATCAGCCTTCACAAAACCCTAACCCCGATTTGAAATGGGAAAAACGCCAGGGTACAAACGTTGGTATTAATTTCTCCTTGTTCAACAACAGGCTTTCTGGTGATATTGACTACTATAACGATAAAACTAAGGACCTGCTTTATCTTTATCACGTGCCAACACCTCCGTTCCTGTACAGCACCATTCTGGCAAACGTGGGTAACCTAAGCAACAAGGGGGTAGATATTGGTTTAACCGGACAACCCATAGTAGGAAAAGACTTCAACTGGACCATAGGGGGAAATATCACTTTTGTGAAAACCAGGATCACCAAATTATCCGGAACATATAATGGGTTTAATCTGGCGGTAGATCAGATACCATTGGGTAACGCGCTGGGCCGTGGTTTATCATCTACACCTATTACTTATCTGAAACCGGGCTATGCTCCATTTGTATTTTATTTGCCTCATTACACAGGTGTTGATGCAAACGGCAATGAATTATTTGACGGCCAAACTGTTGATAAATATCCTGGTGGCATTCCCCCAAGCCATTATATCGATCCCTCTCCTAAATTTAATTATGGGATAACAAATACCTTTAATTATGGTAACTGGAGCTTTAACTTTTTCCTGAGAGGTGTTTACGGACAAAAAGCATTTAACAATACCTTATTGCAATTTGAAACCGTTACCCGCTTACCTGGCAATAACACTACCCGAGATGCACTCACCAATGGCGTAAAAAGCGCGCCTACAGCATCAGACAGATGGCTTCAGGGTGCATCATATTTACGACTGGACAACGCTGCATTGGGCTATACATTTAATAAAATTAAGGGAATCAGTTCATTACGGGTTTACCTGGCTACAAACAACTTGTTTGTTATTACAAAATACAAGGGTATCGATCCTGAGATTGCTAACGCGATTTCATATACCCCTGATCCAAGCAATGTTACGCCTCAGAATCAATCGTATATTGACAATAATCCATATCCAAAAACAAGATCATTTGTAATTGGCGCTAATTTTTCATTAAAGTAGTCAATATTTATAACTGATAAATTATTAAAGACATGAAAAAAGGAATAAATATAAAGCATATAGGCGCGATGCTATGTTTGGCTATGCTTACCCAGGCTTGCACCAAGTTGGATAAAAATGTTTACAGCAATGCTACAGAAAACAATTTTCCAAAAACTCCGGCCCAGGTTACCGCAGTTGTGGCCAGTGCTTACAACGCCATGACCTCGATAGGTAACGATGGAAATACTTTTGTACTCAATGAGGTTACCACCGATGAAATGGTTGTTCCGACAAGAGGTAACGACTGGTATGATGGTGGTAAATGGCAATCATACTGGACACATAACATTAAGGTAGACGACAATACTGTTAATGGCGCATGGGGAGATATTAGCAGTGGTATTACCAAATGTAATTTTGTACTCAACCTGCTGGCCAGCCAATCTGGTGTTTCACCAGCAACCATAGCCGAAGTGAAAGTTTTGAGAGCTTATTACTTTTTGAAGTTTATAGATATGTTTGGTAGTGTACCATTGGTAACAGATTATAATACCGACCCTTCAAAAGTTAAGCAGGCTACACGCGCCGACGTTTACGCGTTTATTGAAAGCGAATTAACAACCAATGCTCCATTGTTATCAACCAAAGGTCAATCAAAAGATGCCAGTACTTATGGTCATTTGAATCAGTGGGGTGCCTATATGATATTAGCTAAATTATATATGAACGCGCAGGTATATACCGGTACCCCGCAATGGGCTAAGGCCGCTGCCGCTGCCGATAAGGTTATACAATCGGGCCAATATAGCTTACAGCCTATTATGCTGGATAATTTTGCCGTAGTTAATGATGGTTCTGTCGAAAATATATTTGTGGTGCCTTTTGACAATACCTATATTAAAGGTTTTAGCATCGAAATGAATACGCTGAATTATGTTAATAATTTAACCTTTGGGTTAACGGGACAGCCTTATAATGGCTGGTGTACGCCAACGGCATTCTTCAGATCATTTACTGACCAGGATGCCCGTAAAAAAATGTGGCTTATCGGTCAGCAATATAGCTCAACCGGCCAACCGTTAGTAGATGTTAAAACTAACCTTTCGGTAGTGCTGAGCCCATACGTATTACAATTAAGCAACCCTGCAGATACTTTCAGGTATGCGGGAGCCCGGAGTATTAAATATTATCCACAGGCCGGAACTGCTGGTGATATGAGTAACGACGGTGTTATTTTCCGTTTATCTGATGCTTACCTGATGAAGGCCGAAGCTGAAATAAGAGCGGGGGCACCTGGCGATGCGCTTACTTTGGTTAATGCTATCAGAACAAGATCGGGTGTGCCTGTTTGGAGCGCGAGCGACTTAACATTACCAAATTTACTGGCCGAACGTGGCCGTGAATTTGCCTGGGAAGGATGGCGCAGGAATGACCTGATCCGTTTTGAAGTAGCGGACGGTGTTAAATATTATACTGGTCCGAGGGTGCCCGAAAAAGTACAGGACGCGGCAGATAATCATACCCTGATTTTGCCGATTCCGTCACAACAAAAAATTTCTAACCCGAACCTGAACCAAAATCCGGGTTATTAATAAATTCATTTGATTTATACTAATTGGACAATGGAACAGCTAAAAACTGTTCCATTGTTTTTATAAAAGATTCCGGACAGAATTGCATAGAAGCTCAGATCGTATTGTAGAATAATTGATATGAATAAAATATACCTATTACTAACCGGTTTCTGTTGTTTGAGCGTGATATCAAAGGCCCAGGACTCCTGGAAAATAAAAGCCGATAAGATAGACCCAGCCAATTACTATGGCATTACGGTAGCTAATGGCATGATTGGTATTGTATCGTCGCCGGAGCCGTTTCAGGTAAAAAATGTGGTGCTTGCTGGTGCGTATGATCTGTATGGTCGCGGCCGGGTAAGTAATTTTCTGAACAGTTTTAACCTGTTGAACAGCTACCTGGAAATAAACGGCAAACGGGTGGAGGCTAAAAACATCAACAACTTTAAGCAGGAGTTGGATATGCAGCATGCTGCCTTTACCACCACATTTGATTATGGCGATGCCGCATCGGTTAAATACACTTACTATTCCTTAAGGCAGCTGCCTTTTACTGTGTTGATGGATATCAGTATCACCGCTAAAAAAGCTATCAATATCACCGCTGCCAGCGTGATGGAAGCACCGGATGCTTTGAAAGATGTTCAGAATTATTATAACGAGATAGACAGGCCGCATGTAACCATCAGCCTGCTCACATCAACGGCTAAAAGCCCCACAGGAAAGTTGCAACTTTGCGCTTCTAATACCTTTTTATTTAACGAACAGCATGGCCAGGAACCAAGGGTGATCCACGAGATGTGGGATAATAACATGCACCTGATGAAGTTTAGCAAAAGCATTGCTGGGGGGCAAACATATCAGTATGCTTTGGCGGGCTCGTCCATTACCTCAGCGCACGATGCCGACCCATTGAACCAGGCCGAGCGCCTCACCATGTTTGCCAAACTGGAAGGCCGGGAGCGATTAGTAAAATATCATGAACAAGCCTGGGAAGAGCTCTGGAAAAGCGACATTAAAATTGAAGGTGACTTGCAGGCTCAGCAGGATGTGCACAGTATGTTGTACCATCTGTACTCATTCTCGCGTGCGGGTACGGCCTATTCGCCATCGCCCATGGGCTTATCTGGCTTAGGCTATAATGGTCACGTTTTTTGGGATGCCGACCTGTGGATGTATCCGGCGCTGCTGGTAATGCATCCTGATATCGCAAAGTCGCTGGTGGAGTACCGTTTTCAGCGATTGGCTGCCGCCAAACAGAATGCCTTTTCGCACGGTTACAAGGGAGCTATGTTCCCCTGGGAAAGCGCCGATAGCGGCGTAGAAGAAACCCCGGTTTGGGCCCTGAGCGGCCCCTTTGAACACCATATTACTGCCGATGTAGCACTGGCCGCCTGGAATTACTATTGTGTTACACAGGACAAGCAATGGCTGCAGGAAAAAGGGTGGCCGATCCTCTCGGCTACGGCCGATTTCTGGGCGAGCCGTGTAGAGCGTAATGGCGAAGGTCACTATGATATTAAAGATGTGGTGGCCGCTGATGAATGGGCCGAAAACGTAGATAACAACGCCTATACCAATGCCGCTGCCAAAGCCAACCTGCAGGCCGCCACGGCAGCTGCAAAAATATTGGGCATCACCGCCGATCAGGATTGGCAGCAAGTAGAAAGGAATATCCCGGTGCTGCAATTTGCTGATGGGGTTACCAAAGAGTTTGCCAGCTACAAAGGCGAAGGCATTAAACAGGCCGATGTAAACCTGCTGGCCTATCCACTGAAAACCATAACCGATCCGGCGCAGATTAAAAAAGATCTGGAATATTACGAAACCCGCGTACCTAACGAAGGCACACCCGCCATGACGCAAGGTATATTTACCTTACTGTACGCCCGCTTAGGCAATGGCGATAAGGCCTATCATTTTTTCAAGGATGCTTATGAGCCCAATCTGCTACCACCATTCAGGGTGATTGCCGAAACCAAGGGTGGCACCAATCCTTATTTCGCAACGGGAGCGGGTGGCATTATCCAGAGTTTACTGATGGGTTTTGGCGGCCTGGATATTACGCCCGATGGTATTGTGCAGCTCAAAAGCAAACTGCCCAAAAACTGGAAATCGTTAACCATTACCGGGGTGGGTATGGATAAAAAAACATATGTAGTAAAGTGATTCGGAAGAAATAAAATTTGTCATTTCGAACGAGGCACGAGGAGAAATCTTCTGCGATTGGAAGTAGAAACTTTGCATTATGCAGAAGATTTCTCTTTCGCACAACGCTCATCCCCATCCATGCTCTATCGAAATGACAAATTTTATAGTATTACGCTCTTGCGAACGCTTGCTTGGTCAGGTCTATTTGCCGCATAAGAGATTATTAAAAGCGAAGAACTTTATGATCAATCTTTTTGTTTGCTATCTTGAACCTTGATTCTAATATCTTGACTCTTACCATCTATGAAACTGAATTTTATTGTCATTTCATGTCTCGCCGCCACCCTTACTCTGAGTAGCTGTCAAAGCAATCAGAAAAAAGTCGCAGTTACGGTTGATACTACTAATAACTGGGCCATTTTACCTTTTACCAAACTGGATAGTGTTAACCCTGTTTTGGGCCCCGGCCGGGGCAATTTTATCGATCCGATACTAAAAACCAAGGTTTTATGGGAATCAAAAGATGTGTTTAACCCGGCTATCGTGAACCGTGGCGGCAAGATCTGGATGCTTTACCGGGCGCAGGACAGTACAGGCAAACCAGCGGGTACATCGCGCATTGGTTTAGCCGTGAGTACCGACGCCACACATTTTGTGCGCAAGCCAACGCCTGTATTATATCCCGATAAGGACGACTACCAAAAACTGGAATGGCAGGGCGGCTGCGAAGATCCCCGTGTGGTGGAAGACGGCCGCGGTACTTATTACATGACCTATACCGCCTTCGATGGTACTACCGCGCGGCTACTGATAGCTACCTCCACCGATCTCATTCACTGGAAAAAGCATGGCAGCGTGTTTGCCAAAGCCGATACAGGTAAATATGCCGTTAAATGGAGCAAGTCAGGTTCTATCGTATCTACCTATAAGAAAAACGGTAAGGTAATAGCCACCAAAATTAATGGCAAGTATTGGATGTATTGGGGTGATACCCAGATCTGGACGGCTACTTCAACAGATCTGATCAACTGGACGCCTGTAAAAATGCAAGCCGGCGAAAAGCCTCCGGTAAAATTACGGTCGCAGGCACTTAACATGCCCGAACTCAAAATAGCCCTGCCCACCCGCGAAGGTAAATTCGACAGTGATTTGGTGGAACCTGGTCCGCCGGCTATACTGACGGATAGAGGTATTGTGCTCATCTATAACAGCCGTAATGTGCCATCCTTCGGCGACTTATTACTGGCCGAGGGTACCTATACCGCCTCGCAGGCTTTGTTTGATAAGAATGATCCTACCAAACTGCTCAAACGCCTGGATCATTATTTTATGAAACCCGAAAAATCCTACGAGCGTTCGGGACAGGTGAACCAGGTTTGCTTTGTAGAGGGTTTGGCTATATTTGACAATCATTGGTACCTGTACTATGGTACCGCCGATTCAAAAATAGCAGTGGCCACGAGCCCTGTAAAATAATATGAAAACATTAGCCGATCTGTTACTCCTGGGCGATCCCAGGTTATATGAAAAATGCGAACCCGTTTTGCAAACCGAACTTCCTTTAGTACCCGGCTGGGTAGTCGATATGGATAATGTGATGCGGGAGATCCGTACTAAATACAATTTTGGCCGGGCGATAGCCGCCCCGCAGCTGGGCATCATGAAAAGGCTGATCTATATGAATATCGACCAGCCTACCGTTTTCATCAATCCTGAATTTACCTGGCTAAGCGACGAAAAGTTTGAGCTCTGGGATGATTGCATGAGCTTTCCTAATCTGCTGGTAAAAGTGTCGCGCCACAAAAAACTCACCATCAACTATCTCGACGAAAACTGGCTACCGCAGGAATGGCACATGGAAGATGCCCTGGCCGAGCTGCTGCAGCACGAGTATGATCACCTGGAAGGTATCCTTTGTATCAGCCGTGCCGTTGATCCCCAGGCATTCAAATGGCGGCTCTGAGGATGGGATTAATGCGCTTGTCGAAGTCCTAAAAGGCCCTTTCGCAGTCGCTCGGCTCCTGCCGAGTGACGACTATCCGCAGGCCTCTGGCCTGCGATTCAAACATGACCACTCTTGTTTTTTTACAGCGGCCGGAGGCCGGGTAATAATGGTCAGTCGGCTGGAGCCGAGCGACTGCAGCGAGGCAACATAAAACCCTAATTCGCCTTCTTCAACACATCCTGTATATCCCTGATGGCCCAGTGATCGGTGTATACACCGTCTTTTAAATAAATAATATCCATAGTAGGTATCACCACTTGTTTGCCGCTGCCTTTTATCCCCATAAATTCACCAAGATGGGTGCCGTGTAGTATTTTGTGGGTAAATACTTTATTGCCCTCGGCTACCATGTTTTTGATCTCTATCCGAAGATCAGGGAAAGCTTTTTTAACCACCTGGTCCACAAAATCAAAAGTGGCCTGGAAGCCATTGTCGGCGCCTGCCGGGGCGGTGTGGTTTATAAAATGGGGGCTTACAATTTCCTGGTAAACGTTAAAATTGCCTTGCTCTAAAACCTCGTGGTTAAAACGGGTTACTACTGCTTTGTTTAATTCCTGTTCTGTCATGTTTTATCTTTTACGTAGGGGCAAAATTACCGGGTATGGCTTAACGCCGATGGTACAAAACAGTGCATTAACGGTAAATTTCAAGGATGGCTCTGCGATACTCTGTCGGGGTTAAATTTTCCAGGCGTTTAAAAAAACGATTAAAGTAGGCATCGTCCTCGAAGCCCAGTTCAAAAGCAATTTCCTTAACGGAGTGCTCCGTATGAAAAAGCAGTCGTTTGGCTTCAATCATCAATCGTTCATGAATATGCCGAATGGGCGTTTTACCACTTTGGGCTTTCACAATGGCCGTTAGATGTCCTGTCGAAATATTTAGTAATTGAGCATAGGTGGCTACTTCGTGCAATTGCAGGTAATGTTCTGCTATTAAGGCGGTAAACTGGCGGAGTAACTGTCGGTCGGTATTTTGTTCTGTGGCCATAAACTGCTGCTCATAAAGCCTGCTAAGATAAATGAGCAGATTATGCAGATAAGCCTGCAAGGCGGCGTTTTTCCAGCTTTGGTGTTGATGCTGCTCCTCCAGCATCAGGGCAATGATGTGGCGGATAAAATCACGGTCGGCAGCCTGTAGTTTCAGCTCATGCCCATTTTGCGGGTTGGTAATGATAGGAAGGTCCCGGAACAGCCGGTTACTTTCCAGTTCGATAAATTCGCGGGTAAAACAAATATTTATGCCCATAAAGGGTTTAGCCTGCTCTTTGATATGAACCTGCTGCGGCGTAGAAAAGTAAAAACAATTAGGATCAAGCTGGTATAGGGTAGAGTCGACCCAGTGCTTCCCGTCGCCTTCATCAACCAGTCCCAACTGGTAATAATCCCGCCGGTGTGGTACCAGGAACATTGCCTTATGTTTGTTGAACTCTCCCTTGGCTTCAACCAGCTCAAACATGCCGTTACCTGCCGGAAACATTTCCTGGAAGGAGTATTGCGGTATGATATGATCTTTTGCAGATAGAGCCATAGTGCAAATTAAAGAATAACGAACATTATCACCAAAGGCCTGTCACCCTGAGCTCGTCGAAGGGCGTGTGCAGAGTCCTGCCCACCTGCTTCAACGGCGCTCAGCATGACGCCCATTTCTCTTATTCGTATCACCAATTATTTTTTCAAATAACGGTAAGGGTAAAAGCCTCTGCGCGTGTTGTATACATGATAAGGTTTAATTTTTAATTTGTGTGTTGCAGGATGCCCGACCCTAAAAAGCCGGGCTCCTGCTTTTTTATGCGCACAGTTAAATCCAGTCCGAAGTGTAATCTATTTAGCAGTTGTATTTTTACATCAAATAATAATACAATATGAATAGCCAGGAAGTTATCTGTTTAAATTTTAAAGAAATAAGGCGCCGCAGCATCAAAGTATGGCTCGGCATACCCGAAGATAAATACGATTGGAAACCCGATGCGGAGGCAATGACCTGCATCGAAATTATCCGTCATATTATCGAAAGCCAGTATATTTATCAGCAGATTGTGATTAACCGGGGAGATCTGGGAGAGTTGATCACCCCATGGCAGGATAAGCCATATACGAGCATTGCAGAGGAAATAGCATTTGCAGCACCTCATCATGCTGCTTTTTTAGAAGTGATACGCGGATTTTCAGAAAGAGAATTGGAAGAAATAGAGATTGTAAGGCCGAAGGCCAATCTACGACGTAAACTGGGCGATTATTTGCAAAGGATAGCCTATCACGAGGCTATACATACCGGGCAGTTGCTATCCTACCTGAGAACAATGAATGTTGACCGTCCCCAAATTTGGGACTAACCAAAAAAGTATGACTAACCTGAGTAGTTTTAAACAAGCGGCGGCGCTGTTTGGCGAACCAGCCCGTGCCGCCATGATCTGGGAACTGTTTGACGGCAAGCCCGTATCTGCCGGCGACCTGGCCATCGCGGCTAATATTACACCGCAGTCGGCCAGTAGTCATCTTAAAAAGCTGGTAGAGGCAGGGATACTCAAGGTGCAGAAACAGGGTAAGCACAAATATTTTGTATATGCCAATCCCGAGATAGCGGTGGCTGTAGAAACACTGAGTAATGTTTTTTCAAAACCAAAAGAGATCAATCTTAGCCATGCTCAGCGGGAGGTAAGGGCGGCACGTAGCTGTTACGATCACCTGGCGGGGTTGGCCGGGGTACAGGTAACCGAAGCACTGCTCAAAAAAGGATTGATAACTGATCACCCCGATCATCTCAAGGAGTTCAGCGTTACGCTCCAGGGCATCAGCTGGTTTAAAGAGTTGGATATAGATATTCCACAGTTAGCGGTTGCCAAAAGACCGCTTGCCCTGAAATGTATCGACTGGACCGAGAAAACCCCGCACCTGGCGGGCGGACTCGGCGCGGCCATGCTGCAATATTTTCTGAAGGAGGGCTGGTTCCGAAAAGTTTATCAAAAAAGAAGCTTGCTCATCACCTCCAAAGGCGAATTTGAACTGAAGCAGCGATTGAATATCGATTTAAAGGGGTAGCAGCTCCAGTTTCTTAATATGCTCTGCGGCATTGTTATTTTTCGGGTTTAGCTCCAGTGAATGTTTGTAATTTTTAAGGGCCAGCTCCCGTTCGTCCAAAGCCTCGTATGCCTCGGCCAGGCTGTCGTAAGTATTGGCGCTGCCGGGGTATAAACTTACATTGAGTTTAAACACTTCTGCCGCCTCCTTTTTTTTGTTCTCAGACATCAGTATATATCCCAGGCTATTTAAATCATCTTCGGGTAGTTGATAGGCGGAATCTTTCTTCTTTTCTTTTGCTGCTATATCTATAGCGTGACTGTAGCCCCGTTTGGCCAGTTTGGCGCGTAAATCTTTAATGGCCTTGGGCGATTTAAATCCATAGTCGAGCCATTGGGCCTGCCACCAGGTTTGCTTGCCAAAAAATGTATTCAATATATCGGCGGTAATATTTAAGCCGTAAGGATTGTGAGTAAAATATACCAGGATCTCCTGCCGATCTGGAAAAGCGATAAAGAAACCTTTAAAGTCGCCATTATCGCCCCAGTGCCAGATGGATTTGCCCAGTTCATTTTGCTGTAAACCTATGCCCAATCCCCAGTCAATATGTTGATTAGCTTCGATGATGGGATGGTCAAAGCGGTTTCCCGAGCTTGATTTTTCAAACATTAGCTGGCGGGTAGCCGGTTTTAAGCCCTGCCCGGCCAGTAAGGCCTGTAAAAAAAGTGCATAATCATGGGCGGTGGTGAGCAGGCTATAAGCCGCGTTAGCATTTTTATGCCGGGTGATAGCTTCGGGGCTATTGCCAAATGCCGACAGAGTATCAAATTTGCTTTCCCATACGTAACTGCTGTTGGTCATTTTAAAAGGGATGAATACCTCTTCCTGCACCAGGGTGTTTAGTGATTTACGCGTTAGTTTTTCGACTGCTTTTTGTAAAAACACATAGCCTTCGCCAGAATAGGAGAAACAGCTGTCGGGCGTAAATAATAACCGGGCGCCTTTGTCGTCGCCCCAGTTAGGTAAGCCCGTGGTATGCCTTAATACCATCCTCGCGGTTATTTTGGCGTAGCGGGCATCTTTGGGGTCAAACCGTTCGTAGCTGCCGGTATAATGTAATAACGGCGTGTCCAGACTAATGATGCCCCTGTCATACAGGCGCATTACCGTATAGGCGAAAATGCATTTACTTAATGAAGCCGCCTCATAAATGGTATTGGAGCTTACTTTTTTATCCGATCCCTTATTTACTGTGCCGATGTTGTACGCCTGGGTTTGGTTGCCCTTAACATAAACCAGTTGCAGCCCCTGGATGCCATACTCATCGGCAAAGGATCTTATCTTTTTCTCCTGTGAAAATGCATGGGTGAAAGCCAGGAGTAAAATAACAGCACAGCTTATCTTTTTCATGTAATGAGGATTAGTAGGCGAACTAATTAAAAGACGCTGTAATCTCCAATTCGTTACAGATGATCTGGTGCAGATCAAATAAATTTTATATTCCGGTAGGGGTAAATTGACCCGGGAGTGTTTTAGTGAAAATAAACATCAGTAAAACCATGAATGATATAAGCCATTGCCAGCCAGATAGTTTTGGCGCGGTAAAGTACGAAAGCAATAACCCCTTGAAAATAATAGAAGATCATATAGACAGGGCCTTAAAGGCGCTTCATTTTAAACTGGTTGATGATTTGCCCATGATCATCTGGTATGTAACCAGCAGTCTGTAATTTATGGATATGAACACGATGGACAGGCTATTAACCAAATATATGCTGGGCGAAGCCAGGCTGACCGAGATAGAAACGATTGACAAATGGATAGCCGCCAGTAAGCAGAATTTAGAATATTTTACACAGTTTAAACTGGTATGGGAGATCTGCGAGCTGGTAAAACCCGAAAGCCAAATCGATATAGAAGAAGCCTGGGAAAAGTTTAAAAAGATGGCCAAAAGAGGCAAAGGCCCGGCCGCTATCATTAATATGATATTACAGATTGTAAAGGCCCCTGCGTTAATTAACTAAGCAATAGTTGCTTATAACCGGCGGTCTTCGGGGTTAATAAGCACATCATTAATACTGGCGTATCTTTTTTGCATCAGGCCATGCTCGTTAAACTCCCAGTTTTCGTTACCGTAGGCGCGGTACCATTGCCCGGCGGCATCGTGGTACTCATACTCAAAGCGTACGGCTATCCGGTTATCGGTAAAAGCCCAAAGTTCCTTTTTTAGTTTATAGTCAAGTTCTTTTTGCCACTTGGCAGTCAGGAATTTTACGATCTCGGCCCGGCCATTGATAAACTGCGAGCGGTTGCGCCATTCGCTGTCAATGGTGTAAGCTAAAGATACCCGTTCAGGGTCCTGACTGTTCCAGGCATCCTCGGCCAGCTGAACTTTTTGGGTTGCCGTTTCGAAGGTAAACGGTGGTAATGGTAGTTTTTGTTCCATGGTGAAACAAATATAAGCAGGCGAATACCAATCCTAATGGTATCATTTACTGATTGTATGGTGTGGATCGTTGAAAAGTCTTGTGGGAGAGTAGACTCACCCCGACATCGCTTCGCTCGTCACCCCTCTCTCCGCTTCGCACATAGAGGGGCTTTCTTTTTTCTTTACCCTCTTTGCGGCGAAGCCGGAGAGAGGGTGGTCCAGCAAAGCGCAGACCGGGAGAGTCGGCTATGCGTCATACTATCGATATATCACTACATCACACCCTCGATGGCGCCACACCAAATGTTTTTTTAAAAGCATAGGAGAAGTGTGAAAGATCCTCAAAGCCCAGTTCCAGGTAAACATCAGATGGGGCCTTGCCTTGTTCCTTGATCTGGTAGTGTGCCTCCTGCAATCTTTTTTGCTGTAACCAGCGGCTTGGGGTGATGTGGAAGATCTTTTCAAAATCGCGCTTAAAAGTGGCCAGGCTACGGCCGGTTAAATACGCAAACCTTTTGAGCTGTACGTTAAAGTGGAAATTTTTATTCATAAAGCCTTCCAGGTCAATTTTACCAGGCTCGCTAAAATCAAACAGCACATCTTTAAGTTCGGGGTTGCCCTGTAGCAATATTAGGATGGCCTCACGCAATTTGATAGCCAGCAGGTTTTTATCCATGGGTAGCTGAATATGTTCATAAGGCTGCAACGAATCCATAAAGCTTTTGTAAAGCGCGTTAGGTTTTAGGACGACGATGCTATCGCCCTCATATTGCTTTTGCGCCGTATAGCCATATTCCATACTAAAATTGCGGAGCGTTTGCTGGTCCAGGAGCACCGATACCGATTTAAACTCGCCGCCTGGAGGGGGCTGTTTCAGGAATTTAACCAGCTGGTTGCGCCGACTCAGCCTGAAATCGCCGGGACCGGAGTGATATACTTTATTCGCGTCGGTAAGGGTAAGGTCGCCCGAGATCTGGAAGCTGAAAGCATGCTCCGGGATAAACTGTTCGCCGCCACGGCTCCGGGTATAATAACAGGAGTAATGGATCTCTGATTGCGGACTTAGTTCGTTCTCTTTTAGCATATAAATCAAATTTAAAAAATTAAAACAGGATCACCCGCAAATTGCAGATGACCCTGTTGGGGATATCCTATATCAAATGATTATTTGCCCTTCTTGTTGATGAGATTTTTACCCATTTCTGTTTCCAAGAAATCTTCGGCTTCATGGTGGTCTGTAGAAAGGCTCACCGGTAGCCATTTTTCCATTTCGGCAGCACGCTGGCTATCGGCATTTTTTAATAAAGCGATAGCTTCACTGCCCAGTACCAGGTGTGTTGGTGGCTCTGGATTGTCAACGAGTTCCACCATTACTTTGGCCGCTTTATCCGGATCGCCTACGGGTACAAATTTACCGCTTTTGAAAAAATTGGTACGGGCTTCTACGGTTGATTCATAACCCTCAACCAATGGGGCGTAGGTCATGGAATCGCCTGCCCAGTCGGTACGGAAACCACCTGGTTCCACACAGGTTACATGGATGCCCAGATCGGCTACCTCTTTGGCCAGCGCTTCGCTGAAACCACCCAGACCAAACTTGGCTGCCTGGTACATGGTTAGTCCGGCATTACCCACGCGCCCGCCAACCGAGCTGATCTGCAAAATACGGCCCGAGCGTTGCTTACGCATATAAGGCAATACCACACGGGTGATTTCGATAGGAGCATACAGGTTGGTTTCCAGCTGGCTGCGAACCTGCTCATCCGTAAAAGCTTCGGCAGCGCCAATGATGCCAAAACCGGCATTGTTCACCAGTACGTCGATACGGCCAAAATGGGCGATGGTGCTTTCAACAGCCTTAACGATCTGTGCTTTGTTGGTTACGTCCAATTGCACCGGAAATAACTGACCGGGATATTGAGCGGCCAGGTCTTTTAATTGTTCGGGTTTGCGGGCCGTAGCAGCAACTTTATCGCCTTTGGCCAGTACTGCTTCTGTTAGGCTGCGTCCCAATCCGCGGGAGCTACCTGTTATAAACCATATTTTTGTCATTGTATTTTTTATTTTGTTTGTATAACAAAGGTGGGTAGTATTTGAGGATGCCGCTTTGTTGAAACGCTCAAGTTGCTTTGTTGAAACGTTCAGAGCCTCACCCCAACCCTCTCCTTTGGAGAGGGGGCTAAAAAAGAAAATTTGGAAAGTCCTCTCCTTTGGAGAGGATTTAGGTGAGGCTTCCCCCGGGTTAATCCTTTTTTAATATTTTATTAAGTTCCCTTGGTTTATTTGTATCACCAATTAACCTATTATTGTTATTCCAAACCAATTACTAACACCATTCCGCAAATAGACCAATATGTATAAAAAGTACTTCGGACAATTAAGCCTTGGCCTGACATCGATTGCGTTGACCTCAACCGCGTTTGCCAAACCCCTTCAACAGGATACCCTGCTTAACCAATACAACGTAACCTGGGATACGCCCGGACCAACATCGGCACAATCAATGCCCCTGGGTAATGGCGATATCGGCCTTAATGTGTGGGTAGAGAAGAACGGCGACCTGGTATTCTACATCAGCAAAACGGATGCCTGGGGTGGCGAACTCAAGGAGCAAAAAGATCCCTGGATGCAGCAAGGCGGCGTACTCATGAAGCTGGGCGCTATCCATGTGTCCGTGAGCCCCAACCCATTGACCAAAAGCACTGCCTTTAAACAGATACTGAAGCTTAAAAACAGCGAGATATTGGTGCAGGAAGGGGAAGGCAGATCGGCAGTGAAGCTGCGGGTTTGGGTGGATGCTAATCACCCGGTGATCAGGGTGGAGGCGCAGAGCGGCAGCCTGGTAAGTGTGAACGTAAAGTTGGATAACTGGCGGGCGGGCCAAACCGATACCATACTAAACAATCAGCAAAACCAGATAGCCTGGTATCATCATAATTCGGCAACAACTGATCCACACCTGGCTAACCTGACCTTTGGTGCCATAGTAAAAGGTAAAGGACTTGTAAGCAAAGATGCATCAACATTGCAATCCGGCAAAGTGACCTCGCAGTTGATCTCTATTTATCCTTTAACCGCTGTTGCCGGTAGTGGCGAACAATGGCTGTCGAAATTAAAACAACAGGTAGCCGGGATCGAAAAATTAGGGCTCGAACAAACCCGCGCTGCGCATCAGCAGTGGTGGCGGCAGTTCTGGAATCGCAGCCATATATTTTTAAATGGCGACGAGCAGGCCAGGCAGGTTACCCAGGGTTATGTATTGCAGCGTTTTGTTACCGCCTGCGCGGGTCGTGGTACAGGACCTATCAAGTTCAACGGGTCGATATTTGTGGTGGATAATCCTAATTGGAAACGCGATGGCAAGGCCGATGTGCAAAATGCCGATTTCAGAGCCTGGGGAGGGCAATACTGGTTCCAGAATACCCGTGCCATGTACTGGCCTCGCCTCATGGCCGGCGACTTTGACATGATGCTGCCCCTGTTTAATATGTACGCCAAAATATTACCGGCTAACACGGCGCAGGTAAAACAGTTTTACAATCATGGCGGCGCCTACTTTGCCGAAACCTCGCCGTTTTGGGGTGGCTTGCAATATATGGGCCCGGATGTAAAAGCCAATTATACCGGTCATTATTTTACGCCGATACTGGAGTTGAGCATGATGATGCTCGACTATTATGAATATACAGGCGACGCTAAATTTGCTAAACAAACCCTGCTGCCGATAGCCACCGCGGGGCTGCAATTTTTTGATCAGCATTTTGGTCGCGACAGCACAGGTAAACTCCTGCTTGATCCGGACAATGCCATCGAGATGTTCTGGAAGGTGCACAACCCTGCACCGGATATCGCGGCGCTGCATGCCGTGATTAGCCGGATGCTGCAATTGCCTGCTGCGCTTGTTGATGATAAAACCCGGGCGCAATGGCAAAAGTTATACAGTATACTGCCGCCGCTGCCGGTAAGCGAGGATAGAAAATTATTGCTGCCTTATACCGGTCCGCAAACGGCCAAATCATTCAACAGCGAAAACCCGGAGCTGTACTCCATCTATCCGTTCAGGCTGTATGGCATCGGCAAGCCCGACCTGGAACTGGCACGTAATACTTTTGATGCCCGTAAACAACGCGCCAAAGGCTGCTGGGTGCAGGACCCTATACAGGCCGCCATGCTGGGTGAGGCCGATGTGGCCAAAGACTATGTTAGCTCCGCGCTTACCCGCAAAGCGCCCGATCTGAAATTCCCGGCTTTCTGGGCATCGGGCAATGATTATCATCCAGACGAAGATAACGGAGGCAACGGCGAAAACGGTCTGCAACAAATGCTGCTGCAAGCCGATGGCAAAAAAATTATCCTGCTACCCGCCTGGCCCGCCGGGTGGAATGCCGATTTTAAGCTGAACGCCCCTTACAATACTACCGTTGAAGGCAAAGTACTGAATGGCAAATTACAAAACCTTAAAGTTATCCCGGCCAGCCGTATGGCCGATGTGATAGATATGAGCAAGAAATAAGATCATTATGAAAAACATTCTCATCGTATGCATGGCCTTATGCCTGGTATTACCGGCAAGGGCTATCACCCGAATTACTTGTATAGGCGCGAGCATTACCCATGGTGCAACCCTGCCCAATCCGGCAACACAGGCGTTCCCGGCACAGCTGGGAGCTTTGTTAGGTAAGGATTACCAGGTGAGCAATTTTGGTGTGAGCGGCGCTACATTACTAAGCAAAGGTAATTTCCCTTATGTGAGCACACCGGCCTATCAGCAGGCATTGAAAAGCAACCCGGATATTGTATTTATAGATCTGGGTGGTAATGATGCGAAGGCTATCAATCGCCCGCGCTATAATGAATTTGAGGGCGACTACCACACGCTCATCAAATCTTTCCGGGAGCTGCCATCGCACCCGCGCATCATTTTACTGTTGGCTATGCCTTCTTTTGAAAAGGACAGCACAGGCATTTATGATCCGGTTATTGTAAATCAGGTAAACCCGCACATCAGGCAGGTAGCGTATGACGAAAAACTGGAAGTACTGGATATGCATTCGCCGTTGATCAACCATGCGGAGCTGATGCCCGACGGGATTCACCCCAACATACAGGGCTCGGCCATCGCTGCCCAAAAACTGTATGACGCCGTATTGCTGAAGCCAGATAACGGGTTTGATATTTTTAAAGCCATCAAAGAACCCTATAAAACCGACTCGTTTTACGGCTATCCTTGCGCTACATTTACCCTTGATGGTCGGGAATGTAAAGTGGTAAAACCCAAGCGGGCGGCCAAGGGCCATCCCTGGATCTGGCGGGCACGCTTCTGGGGCCACGAGCCGCAAACAGATATCGCCCTGCTGGAACATGGTTTTCATGTGGTATACAGCGACGTAGCCGAACTGCTGGGCAACGACGAAGCCATTACCCGCTGGAATAATTTTTACAAGATCCTGCACGATGGCGGTCTGGGCCAGAAAGCGGTACTGGAAGGCAT
Source organism: Mucilaginibacter sp. 22184 (assembly GCF_052045695.1). NCBI lineage: Bacteria > Pseudomonadati > Bacteroidota > Sphingobacteriia > Sphingobacteriales > Sphingobacteriaceae > Mucilaginibacter > Mucilaginibacter sp. 22184. The sequence goes on along the minus strand of NZ_JBQEPI010000015.1, from coordinate 66,599 downwards.
GAGCCGCGGAGGCATTTATATCTATAACTGGGCAGCCGTTAATCCAACAAAGGTAGCTGCGGTATATGCCGATAACGCCCTGCTCGATCTGCAGTTTTGGTCAGACTCCACTCTACTTAAAAAAGATTTTAACCTCAAACAGGTAAAGGACCTGGCGGCGCTGAAGGCAAGCCCGATAGATAAAATTTCGCATATAGTAGCCGGGAAATACCCCATGCTGCATCTCTCGGCCGATGAAGACGAGGCCCTTGATCCCTCAAAAAATACGCTGCTGTTTGAGCAAAAGGTAAAAGCCTTGGGCGGCTCCATCACCGTGATCCACAAACCTGGTTTTAAACACCACCCGCACAGCCTGCCCAATCCGCAGCCCATTGTTGATTTTATTTTGAGGGCAACGGGATATACTAATTATTGATTTTTCCTGTTTGAACTCATTGCTGCAATAAGGATTGAGAAAATCAGAAGGAGCGGGAGACAGCGCGATTCCCTCCCTCGGGAGAGTAGGGAGGGATTTACACTGCCTTCATCATGAATAAACCCCACTTTCCACAGTCGCTCGGCCGGAGCCTACAGGTGTTGGGAATACGGAAAAAGAGCGGAGGGCAGTGCGATTCCCCTTTTGAGAGGGGTGTAGGGGTGTGTTCTTCTGCTTCATGAATACACCCCTTCCATCACACAAGCCTACGCCCCCCTCTCAAGGAAACTTGATCGGTATTAGAAGGATGTCATTTCGAACGAGGTACGAGGAGAAACTATCTCTTGAGCGCAGCGAAAAATCTTATACATCAGATAGGCAAATCTTATAAGATTTCTCTTCGCTCTACTACACGCTCCTACCCCTGCTCATCGAAATGACACCTTTTTTTAGGGACTGCACCACAAGGGTAAATTAAATACCTATTTTATTACGCCCTTACCTTATACTGACCGGGTTGGTAAGCGCCAACCGGTGCCGGGAACGCGATGTTCAGCCGGTTATAGCTATTAATGGTGATCACGGCTATAGTCAGGTCGATGAGTTCCTGTTCGGTAAATTGGCTGCTGGCATGACGGTAGATCTCGTCGGACACTGGGCCATCGGTAACTTTGGTCAAGGCTTCGGCCCAGGCCAGCGCAGCACGTTCGCGTTCGGTGTAAAAAGGAGCCTCGCGCCAGGCGCTCAGCAGGTACAGGCGTTGTTCGGTTTCGCCTTCGGCACGCAAGTCTTTGGAGTGCATATCCAAACAAAAGGCGCATCCGTTGATTTGTGATACGCGGAATTCAATTAAATGTAAAAGTGATTCTTCAACCGGCGATTTAGACAGGTAGATAGCCAAACCATATATAGCTTTCATCGCTTCCGGGCCTTTTTGATGTACATTAAGTCGTTGTTCCATTTTTTTGATCTTTAATGAGTATGAATAATTAATTTATACTCCAATGATGAATGAGATCAGAGAAACTGGACATGATTGATAAAAAAATTTCACTTTTATTTTTTAGGGTTGTATATGGAATAATAACTTATGAAAAGACAGACGTACCAAAAGGTTTGTCAGTCTGAGCTTGTCGAAGACTCGCGCGTAAAGGCCTGCCCACCATGGTTCGACGGAGCTCACCATGACACCCCATTTTATCCTTGGGCCTTTTCATTAAATCGCCCCCGCAGTCGCTCGGCTCCTGCCGAGTGACGATTATCCGCAGGCCTCTGGCCTGCGAATTCAAACATCACCATTCTTGTTTTTTACAGCGGCCGGAGGCCGGGTAATAGTGGTCACTCGGCAGGAGCCGAGCGACTGCGGGGTAAAGACAGGTGCGCCAAGAAGGGGCCTGTCAGTCTGAGCTTGTCGAAGACTCGCGCGCAGAGGCCTGTCCACCATGGTTCGACGGAGCTCACCATGACACCCCATTTTATCCTTGGGCTTTCCCGCTAAAATACGATTACCTGTTGAGTGGTATCTCGAAGAAGAATGTTGATCCTTTTTCCGGCTCGCTATCCAGCCAGAGCTTACCATGATGGCGGGTAATGATCTCTTTACTGATATATAAACCGATGCCGAGCCCCGATATGTGGGAAGCCAGTTCCTCAACCCGGTAAAAACGGGAGAATATACGTTCCTGGTGCTCTTTCAGAATTCCCATGCCATAATCCTGTACGGATACCCTAACTATATGATGCACCACGGAAATGGTCACATTAACCAGTTTTTCGTTGGGCGAGTATTTTATGGCATTGGAAAGCAGGTTAACGATAACCTGTTCTATCCGCTGCTTATCGGCCGAAATGAAGATCTCCTGTTTGGGATGATGTAATACAATCTGGTGCGTTTTGGTTGAATACTGGATGAGTTCGATAGTTTCCTGTACAACCTGCGTAATGTTAAAGTTGCTAAAAGAAAGGGGTAGTTGGCCGGTCTCTATTTTTGAAACATCCAGCAGGTCGGATATCAATTCGGATAGTTTTTTAACCTGTAGCAGCGCCTTTTGTAAAAAGGGTTTATTAAGGTCGGTATCCGGAAGCGTGCGGTTCAATATCTGCAAGTAACCGCTTAAACTGGTTACAGGTGTTTTTAGCTCGTGGCTGGCCAGGCCTATAAACTCTTCTTTTTTATCATTAAGCTTACTTATTTCCTCGTACAGTTTGGTGTTATCCAACGCTATAGCTGCCTGGGTTGCAACACCCGATACCAGTTGTTCATGTTCCCTGGTAAACTTGGCTGGTTCCGGATGCCCATAAAACAAGCCACCTATCACCGAACCCGATTTAGAAACTACCGGCACTGCCAGGTAACTCACCACAGGTAAATGCCCTTGAGGCATACCAAAATGTGGACTATTCTTGCCATATCGCGGATCCTGGGTTATATCATCAGAACGTACTATGCTTTCACCTGTAAAGGTAGGATGAAAAACGGCTGTATTCCGGGGTATCCCAAAACGTTCAAAAGCTTCCCTTGGCGCTCCTGACAGTGCAAACAACGTATAGGATTCACCATCCTCATCAATATTGTTATAAAAAAACGCGCCGAATGCCGCACCGGTTAACCTGGTAGTAGTATCGGTTACTTTTTGCAGGATATCACTCACATCCATCCGCTCCGAAATAACTTTTCCCAAAGCGTTGAGCACTTCCAGGTTTTCCGCGTAACGTAACAGCCTGGCTTCCGTTTCCTTTTGATGGGCGTTGTTCCTGATCACTTTGGCGGCCCCTATCACCCGGCCGTTAGTATCCCGGATGGGCGAAACAGATATAGAAACCGGGATCTCCAACCCAGCCTTGGTAACCCGGAAAGTTACATAATGCTCCACCTTTTTATTCTTGCGGATCCTTTCCAGAATAAGATCTTCTTCCTCCAGACGATCCTCGGGGATAAGCATGGTAATATGCTTCCCGATAACATCCTTTTCGGTATAGCCCAGCAATTTTTCTGCCGCAGGGTTCCAGCTGGTAATAACCCCATCCAGGTTTTTACCGATGATGGCATCATCCGATGATTCGACAATGGCGGCCAGCTTGGCACTTTTTTCTTCGGCCAGTTTGGCCTCGGTTTGGTCAACAATGGTACCTATAAAGCGCTCGGGCTCCTGTTGTTTATTAAAATAGACTTTGCCTTGTGCTCTTAGCCACCTTATCTCGGGCTTATCAAACCTGATGATACGATACGTCATATCATAGCTATGATCGCCAAGTGGATCCATGGCTTTTTTCATAGCCAGCTCCAGGGCATCCCTATCTGCAGGGTAAATATGCTCCGTAAAAAGTTCAAAATTTATTTCGGCTTCGGGCGGTAAGCCATACAGGTGTTTACACTCATCAGACCAGGTAAGTTCGCCGGTTAGCGGCTTATAATCCCATGTACCTAAATTAGCAGAAGCAATGGCCATACGTAACCTGGCCTCGCTTTTTTCGAGTTCGGCTTCACGTTGTTGATACTGTGCAAGCTGCTGCTGTAAATCGGTAAGGCTTTCCATGGTATAGATACAAAACTAAGTTATTGAATTTTGATTTATGCCAATAAAAACCATAAAAATTGATTATTTTATCATTATTTAATAAACTATTTGCTTAATATGAAAGCAACAAGACAAACGACTTAATTAAAGAGCAATATTCTTGATGTCTTTTTATAAAAAAACCCGGCGGTAAAATTCTTACCGCCGGGTTGTTATCCGCTAATAGTTATTATTTATAATCCGGATTTTGGATCAATACCCCGCCGCTCTTGTCAATTTCTGTTTGCGGCAGCGGCCAGTGGTAAAACTTATCTTCAAAATGATAATTGATGAGACTGGTTTTTACCGCGTTAAGTACCGGCCCGGCAATATGCCATCTTAACAGATCATAATGACGCAGACCTTCAAAAGCCAGCTCAATGCGGCGCTCATGCCTGATCCGCTCGCGCATCTGATCTTTGTTGTAACCTGCCGGATATGCAGGCATACCTACACGTGCGCGCAGATCAGCCATGGCTTTGTAAACCGTAGCATCCGGACCGGCAACTTCATTCTGGGCCTCGGCATACATCAGCATCACCTCACCTAAACGTAATATTACGGCGTCTTGCTGGCTCAGGGTCGAGAAGCCATAAGGCATATTATTAGGCTCAAGGAATTTGATGGTACCATAACCCGTAGGGCGCAGGTTTGACGGGTGGTATACCTTACCCGGACCGAAATAAACCGAATCGGCATATACCGTTTTTGCCAGCCTTGGATCGCGATTTTTGAACTGGTTCTTGGTATCGGTTAGCGGCGATGTGCCATATGGCAGGCCATCGGTACATTCAAAAGCATCCACCATGTTTTGCAATGGCGCACAGGCATCATAATCGCCGTAGTACAGATCCCATGGTGTTGTATTATTTGGCGCCAGGAAGTTGATCGAGAAGATGATCTCGGTATTATTCTTTTGTGTAGCATCGCGAAAGATGTCTTCAAAATTTGTGCTCAGCTTATACTGCCCCATCAGGTCGAGGCACAAGTCCCTAACCTGTGCAAGCATAGCCGGATCAGGGGTGCCATTATTACCAAAACCGGCAAATAACAATACCCGTGCCTTTAAAGCTTTTGCCGATGATGCAGCCGCATGCCCGCCATTGGCGTAATAGGCAGCGGTGTTCAAATTAGCGATGCTATAGTCCAGATCTGCGGTAATTTGGGTCAATACCTGGGCCGCAGGCACTTTCGGCTGTTTCTGATTGCTCAGATCAAGCGGCTGCAGTACCAGAGGCACATCGCCATAAATACTGTACAGCTGAAAATAGAAGAAAGCCCTGATAAACCGTACCTCGCCTTCGTACACTTTTCTTTGCGCATCAGAGATGTCTGAGCCTTTGTAGTTACCCAGGTTTTGTAAAAACAGGTTTACCCGTGCAATACCTACATAGCTATCGTTATAAATGCCGGTTTCGTACCCACCTGTAGTGGGGTTAAAGTTACCCTGAACAAAATCTTTGGAGCTGCCGGAGTTAAACTGGTTGTACCCGTTATCGGTAAAACAATCCCTGAAACCCATGCCTACGGCAAATTCTTCGGGCTGCAAAGAAGCGTAAACAGCGGCAAGGGCCTCATCAAAATCGGCTTTTGATTTGTAGAAGGTTGATGTGGCTATCTGATCCGCGGGGTTCAGATCAAGCGTTTTTTTACATGCGCCTAAAAACAGCGATGTAATGAATATAGTGGTTATGATAATTCGATTTTTCATGTGGGGCTAATTATAAAGTAACATTTAAACCAAAGGAGTATATTTTATTTTGCGGATACTGCACCTGGTCGCCGCTGCCATAACGCTCAGGATCAAGCCCCTTAAACTTGGTTATGGTTATTAAATTATCACCGGCAAAATAAACCCTCAGCCTGTTGATCCCGATCTTTTTGGTGATCTGAGCCGGTAGCGTATACCCGAATACCAGGTTTTTAAGTCGTAAATAGGAGGCATCCTGCAGGAAGTAACTTGACCGCCTGCCGATCTTATCCGGTGCACTCTGCCCAAAATAAATACGCGGCATAGTGGTTGACGGATGTTCCGGCGTCCAGGCATTTAACCAGTCGGTGGTTGGCGAAGCACCCTGCACAAACGGAATGGTTCCCCAGCCGGATACGTATGATTTAACACCATAAACCCCTTGCGCCATAGCCGACAGATCAAACCCTTTAAAGCTGGCACCAATATTAAAGGAGTAATTCAGTTTTGGATAAACACCACCAATAATGGTTTTGTCATTCTGGTCAATTTTACCGTCGCCGTTCACATCCTTATATTTCAGATCGCCTGGCAGGGTTGAATCTGAAAACTGCTTTGGTGAGTTAGCCACCTCTGCTGCCGACTGGAATATACCGATCACCTGCAGCATATAGAATGAATTCCATGGCTGCCCGTTTTGGTTGATAGTATAATCGCCAATTTCTGTTTGACCAAACTGTACCAGTTTATTGCGGTTATGGTCAACATTAACACCTACATTATAAGCAAAACCCTTCAGGCCGCCATCTCTGATCACGTTGTTATAAGAAAGGCCAACCTCAATACCGCGGTTATTTACCACCCCATTATTAATAGTAGGGGCTCCCAGGCCAACGGCTGCGGTAACCTGCGCCTGCCTTAAAATATCTGATGTGGTTTTATTATACCAATCGGCTGTTAAGCTTAAATTTTTGAAAATGGTTATATCCAAACCAATATCGGTCATGGTAGTGGTTTCCCATTTAATGGTCGGATTGTTCAGGTTTTGCTGAGCAACGCCTGTTGTAAAGGTGGAGTTATCAAAAGAGTAGTTACCGGTAAAATTCAGCAATGCCTGGTAGGGGTAATTACCCACGTTTTGGTTACCCAATTGGCCCCATGACCCCCTTAGCTTAAAATTATCAAGCCAGGTAAGGTTGAGCGCTTTTACAAACGGCTCTTCGGTAGCGCGCCAGCCCGCCGAGAACGAAGGGAACACCCCCCATTTATTGGCGCCATAGAACCTGGAGCTTCCGTCATAACGGATGTTGCCCTCCAGCAGGTACCGGCCTTTAAAATCATAATCAACACGACCGAAGTACGACATCAAAGCCCATTGGTTTGATGTACCGTAAGCGTTTTGAATGTCTGAGCCGCCGGCGTTCAGTTCCTGCAGGTCAATGTCGGCAAAGTTTTTACGGTAGCCTTGCAGGTACTGGTATTTACTTTGCTCAACGCTGTAACCAAATTGTGCCTTAACGTTATGCCCGTGAAAATTATGCGCATAGTTTAAATAACTGTACAAATTGGTATAAACGGTTTGTTCGTCCTGGTCAGTTAAACCTTTGCCCAGGTCAAGCGATGTTTGCAGTTGGTTGGTCCTGAAATTGTATTCATCAAGGGTGGCTTTAAAATCCTTGTATTTATCCATATTAAAGTTCACCGCACCCTTGGTGTACCATGAAAAATCCTTATTAAACTGTACTTCAAACCAACCCTGTGCATTTACAGCATAATCATTGGTTACTCTTTTGTAGTTCTGATCAAGTACGGCTATCGGGTTTTTATTGTTATACTCAAAATCATAGGCTTTGTAAGTATAACGCCCGCTGCCATCAGTCAGGTACGGACCATATGTAGGCGCCTGTGACATGGCCGAAAGGAAAAGGTCCATAGATGAACCATCCCACTGGCTTGGCGACGAAGGGTTACCGGCTACTGCATCTCTTGTACCCGATTTTAACAACACATTGGTACCAAACTTGATATGGTCGTTAATTTTTGAAGTTAAGTTGATACGGGCATTGTAACGTTTATAATCAAACCCTCGTTCAATGCCTTGCTGGTTTACATAACCCAATGACACGTTATAGGTAGTTTTCTCGTTACCACCGGTAAAGGTAAGGTTATGATTTTGTGTTGGTGCTGTTCTGAATATCAGGCTCAACCAGTCGGTATTCGGGTAGTGCAGCCTGTCGGTACTGTTACGGTACAGGTCGATCTGATCCTGCGGATAAAGCGAACCCGGATCTGTTGTACCACTGTTGATGCGGGCCTGGTTAAACAGTTCCATGTATTGGGCTGAATTGGTTACCAGCTTAAACATTTTGGTAGGGCTGTAAAAACCTACGTTACCATCATAGGTAACCGCCATCTGGCCCGATTTACCTTGTTTGGTAGTGATCAATACCACACCATTGGCAGCTCTTGAACCATATATGGAGGCCGAGGCCGCATCTTTCAGTACGGATACATTGTCGATATCGGTTGGGTTAATGTCGCTGAAATTGCCCGGAACACCATCAATCAGGATCAACGGATCGGAACCCGCGCCGCTAAAAGTGCTGTTACCCCGGATACGGATAGATACGCTCTCGTTACCAGGTTCGCCCGAGCCAACATTGATCGCTACACCGGGAGCCAGGCCCTGAAGCATAGAGGCCGGATTCACTACCGGGCGCTTGTTAAGCGTCTCGCCCGTAACAGATGATACGGCACCGGTAAGGTTCACCTTCTTTTGGGTACCGTAACCTACCACCACAATTTCGCTCAGAGCTGATGTTTGCTCTTTTAAAGCCACATCAATACGGGTTTGGTTGCCCACCGCTATCTCCTGCGAAACAAAGCCGATAAAACTGAACACCAGAACGGCATTATTATCGTTCACCTCTATCTTATAAAAACCGCTCATATCGGTTTGCGCGCCTGTATTTGTACCCTTCACTTTTACGGTAACACCGGGTAGGCCAACACCTTTTTCGTCCTTCACCTGGCCGGTTATCGTAATAACCTGTACCGGTTTGGCCACGGCTGGCTTGGGAGTAACTACGATGGTGTTGTTATTCACCACATAGCTAAATGGCTGGTTCTGGAAGCATTGCTTTAACACGTCGCTCAGGTCGGCGTTTTGCAGGTGCACATTTACCGGCACCGCCTTTTTAAGCAGTTTGGCATTATAAAACACACTGAAGCCGCTTTGCAGGTGAATTTCCTGCAGAGTTTCTGCCAGGGAGGCGTTATTTTTATCAAGGCTGATCTTTTGTGCAAATGATGTGGCTGCGCTCACTTGCAGTATGGTAACCAGGCACAAAAAAAACGACAATTTCATAATCAGAAATAATTTAGATCTAAGGCAGGGCCATTCCCTGCATCTTATTGCAGCAGATTTTTTATACATTTGAATGTTAGGTTAAATAATTGGTTATGAGAAATATGATCATTAATTGCTACCTGACAGCTATTCAAAGCTTTATACCAGGGGCGCTGCGAACGCTCCTGGTTATAAACAGGTAAACATTATAGGTAAGGAAAGTTACTTCATAATGATTACCCTCCTTCCTTCTATCTTATAGTGAATGGAACGGGTAAGTACCATCACATCCAGCAACTCATTTATACTTTTGTACTTGGATATAGTACCACCAAATTCATTCTTTTTCACCTCTTCATCGCGGTATTCCACATCAACATCATACCAGCGGCCTACTTGTTTCATCACTTCGGTGATATTCAGATCATGGAATATAAACAGTCCGTTTTTCCAGGCCATAGTTTGCTGTATATCGGCAGGGCTCACTTTGATGGCAGCTCCGTTAACCGCATTGCCCTGTTGCCCGGGCGCCAGCATTACCGCCGAAGCGCCGCTGCTCATCTGCACCGAACCCTCCAGCAGTGTAGTAGTTACATTATTGTTATCGCCGTAAGCGTTGATATTAAAATGGGTACCAAACACCTGCACCTTTGTGCCATTGGCCTGTACAATAAATGGTTTAGCCTTATTTTTGGCTACCTCAAAATAAGCCTCGCCGCTTAGTTCAACTTCGCGGGTTGCACCGGTAAAGGCCTGCGGAAACTTAATGGACGAAGCCGCGTTGAGCCAAACCCGGGTACCATCTTCCAGTACTACCTGGTACTGCCCGCCCCTTGGTGTGGTGATGGTATTAAACTCGGGCGTTGCAGCCGTATTGTTGTTTGTATTGGTAAAATGATATACCAGCATACCATTCCCGGTTTTACTTACAGTAACCCCGGGTCTGGTTGCCAGCTTGCCGTTTTTGGCATCATCAAGCACAATGCGCGAGCCATTGGCCAAAGTTAAATAGGCTTTATTGCCGCCGGGTAATATAGGCGGCTGAACTTTATTTGTCAGTTTTACAGTACCAGTTTCGTGATTTTTTTTACGCTGGATAAAAAATACCCCCGCGAATAGCACCGCCACAAAAACCGCGGCAACCTGCAGCCAGCGGTATCTGGCCACCTTACGCCGCGGCAATTGAACTACTTTGCGGTTATCGTTTAATCGCTGCCATATACGGGTACGCACATCTTCTTCCCTCACCTGGTCATCATCCCAGCCTTCATCAGCCAATGTCATTTCATCGCGGTATGTATCCAGCAGTTTTTTTTCGTCGGCTGTACATTGTCCGCTCATGTACTTTTCGTACAAAGCAAGGAATTCGTCTTTGGTTATCATTGGGCTACAATAGCAGGTTTATACCTTGTTAGTGTAAATTTTATATAGACACACACATTAATTTTTAATTTTTTTTTCAACCGGCAGTTAATTGTGGATTTATTTGGCTGGCTTTTCCTAATTTTATCCAACCAGTTGTATGCACAATCCCCCGATTAATGACTCTGAGCTGTGGCTTGCCATCCGTAATGATGACGAACAAGCATTTGCCGCACTTTTTGACCGGTACTGGATACGGTTGTATAAAACGGCGCTGCGGTACCTGAAAGACCGCGAAGCCAGCGAAGAAGCGGTGCATGATGTGTTCCTGAATATCTGGAACAGGAGGCATGAGCTCGAGATCGAATCATTTCCCAATTTTTTATTGACCGCCATCCGCTACCAGGTTTATAACCGCATGCGGGCCGTAAAATCGCCGGTTGTTTTAACCATAACCGACGCGGAGATCAGCGAACTATTGGATCATAATGCCGGTGAAAGCCGCATCAAAGACCAGGAGCTATTGCATGAATTGGGGCAATACCTGGAGCAATTACCCAAACGCTGCCAGGAAATTTTCCAGATGAGCCGCATTGACCATCTCTCCAACCAGGAAATAGCCGGCCGGCTGGGTATCTCCAAACGCACAGTCGAAAACCAGATCACCATGGCACTCAAACACCTGCGGGTTTGTTTAAAACACGCGTCGGTTATGATGGCATGGTGGTATATTTTTAAATAGAATTGTCCGATGTATTTGCTGTGAATACTCACGATCGGTGCATCTTTCTACCTCCGCGTCATTGCGAGGAGGAACGACGTGGCAATCCCCGATATGCACAGTGTCCCTGTATGTAGAGGATTGCCACGCTGCGCTCGCAATGACGCGTGAAGGGATAGTACAAAAACAACTGGGCTACCCCATATTCAAAATGCCGAACACGATCCAAATTGCGTCAGGCCTCCAATTTCCAGTTCTTTTCAGCATACAAGCGCTTAATTCTTTTCAACAACCCTTTGATCAAACATCAAAGTACCTAACAGTATCAACGTCCCCAGCATAAGCAGCCATTTAAACTTAAGCATGGCCTGCAAAAATTGGTTTCCGGAATTAAGATCCACTATCGTTAAAATACCATAAACTATACCTAACCCTGCTATGAGGCCTAATAAGGCCAGTAAATTAAAGCGGATATCACTCCGTTTTTTCAGTTTTATTTGGAGCTGACGGCTAACTTTTGAGGCAAAATTGAAGGATAAACCCTGTTCTGGCTCCTTATTCAGCTTTTGAAATAATGACTGATAGCTTTCCATCTGCTGCTTTTCTGAAGCAGATAACATTTCGCCGGATGGCTTTAATTCACTATCCAGCATAGCTTGGATCTGTTCATCGGTCAGCTTTTTCATGATTTAATCTTTAAGATCGTGTTCAACTTTTTCTTTCAATAATTTGCGCGCCCTAAAAAGGTGGCTTTTAACCGTTCCTTCGGGTATGCCGGTGATCTGTTCAATTTCGGGACAGGTAAACTCGTTTAAATGATATAAGGTTAAAACGGTGCGGTATTGCAGCGGCATTTGCGCAATCAGCAGGTTAACATAAGCCGCCGTATCTTTTTTCACCAGTTCAGACTCGGGGCTGTCTTCACTAAAATGATAATGATCTATGTTCTCTGGATAATCGGCCTGCCGGGCTGCCTTGCTTTTTTTAACATGGTCAACAGCGGTTAAATAGGCTATCCGCGCAATCCAGGTGGATAACTTAGATTGAAAACGGAATTTCGGGAGGCTTTGATGTACTTTAATAAAAACTTCCTGGCAAATATCCTCCTTATCCTGCAGGTGCTGCACCAGGCGATTCACTACAAAGAAAACCAGCTTCTCATATTGTTTTACCAATACTTCAAAAGCGTGGAAATCTCCCCTTAATATCCTGGAAACAACTTCCTCTTCATTAAACATATTATAGTAGTCTGCATCGGCCAGTTAACGGTTGCAAAAATTAAAGAAAAATATTTGCAACCGTTCTGTTATTTTTAAAGACTACTGTATCAAAATCATTTAAATTAAAACATCATGAAACAGTTAATGCCCTTTATCGTCGTTATCATATTCTTTATCCTTATTGCCATATTCATACTTGCCCTGTACAACTACCGTTTAAAGAAACGTATTATTGATGCAGGCCCTTTGGATGAGATCGGTCTTAATTTTTTACAGCAGCTATCGGGCTTTGGCACCGAAGCCATGAAATGGGCCATCATCCTGGCAACTACCGGCCTGGGGCTTATCGTTATGCAGTTTATCCCTTACAGCGCCGAAGATTCACCGCTTCCGTACGGGGTTGAAATGCTGTTTGTAGCCGCGGGTTTCTTCCTGTACTATCTTTTCATTCGCAATCACCGCGATAAGCATCCGCTTTAATTCAATCATCAGGGTAGCTCACCCTAAAAAGCATTCCCGGTAAATACTGCAAATTTTAAAGGCTGCTGGTCTTTACGGGGATTGCTTTGTCAAAATTTTTCCATCTCCAAATCTTAATCACCATGACAACTAAACCATATGCCTTTAGCATCATTTTATCGCTTGCTTTCCTGATCATGCAAACCGGCAGCATCCTGGCCCAAACCAACAGTGGCAAATTGATATTAAAAGGAACCCTGTCCGATTCGACCACACACCATAAACTGGCTTTTGTAACGGTAAAACTAAACGACGAAAAAGGTCAAACCATCAGGGCCGGTGTTACCAGGGAGGATGGCTCATTTGCTTTTTCAACGCTGCCACCCGCGGCTTATCATGTGGTAATGGTAGCCATAAGTTACACGCCCAAAACATTGCTGCTTGATCTGCAAAAAGATACAGACCTGGGGTCCATCGGTCTGAAACAACAGGTGAACAGTTTAAAAGAAGTTGCTATAACCGGTACCAGGCCCATTATTAAACAAAAAGCCGACCGGATCATTTACGATCTGCAGGCCGACCCGGAAAGCAAATCCAACAATGTTTTGGGGATGATGCACAAGATCCCCTACATTACCCTGGATGGTCAGGATAACATCCTGTTAAAAGGTAATTCCAGCTTTAAAGTTCTTATCAACGGAAAGCCATCGCCCAGTATCGAAAACAATTTAAACGCCATATTGAAAAGCATGCCTGCATCCACTATTGAAAGAATAGAGGTGATGACCATACCGCCATCAAAATATGATGGCGAAGGCCTGGCGGGCATCATCAATATTATTACCGTAAAAAAACTAAATAACGGATACAGCGGATCACTAAACGCCAATGAAAGCTTCCCTGTTGGCGGCCCTGGCGCGGGGGGATCTTTCACGGCTAAAAGCGGCAAGTTTGTGATAGCTGCTTTTGGCGGCGCAAGCATCGCTAACAATCCTACAACTACTTTTATCAACAACAGGGAAACATTCGGCACAACCCAAACCAGCCTGCTGCAAACCGGAGATCGCCGGTTGAACAATAAAACAGCTTACTTTGGTACCGAAATGAGCTATGAGATCGATTCGCTTCACCTCATCTCGGGACAGTTTAACCTCAATGGTAGTCGTACAAGTAGTCATATGACCCAGGTATCCGGCCTGAACGGAGCCTCCGGGATAAACGAGGCTTACGACCTGCTGAATAATAATAAAGGAACAGGTTATGGCTGGGATGCCGCCCTTAATTACCAGGTTGGTTTTAAAAGGATTAAAAACAGGCTACTGACTTTCTCTTACCAGTATTCCGGTAACCGCAATAACCGCGATGGGGACGTAACCATCACCAACCCGGTAAATTTTAACACACCGGATTATACTCAAACCGACAGGCAAAAATTCAATGAACATACCTTACAGGTTGATTTTGTAACCCCGGTTAAACAGGTAAATATTGAGGCGGGTGTAAAAGGCATCCTGCGTGCCAGTAACAGCAATTTTGGCTACAATAGTTTTAACAGTGCCACAGGGCAGTTTGATGAAGATGCGGCACTATCAAACCAATACACCAACAATCAAAATGTATTCAGCGCCTACAATTCGTACCAGGTTAATTTAAAAAGCTGGAACATCAACGCCGGGTTCCGGGTAGAAGAAACCGTGATCAGGGCCGATTTTATCAGTACCTCCACGGTTGCCAAACAAAATTATTTCAACGTGCTGCCATCCATCGCCATAAGTAAAAATTTCAGCGATCAAACCGCGCTTACCTTTGGATTTTCGCAACGCATCCGCAGGCCGGGTATCAACAGGCTTAACCCTTATATCGACCGCTCCAATCCTAATTTTGAATCAACCGGAAACCCCAACCTGCGCCCCGTATTGCTGAATGATGTGCAGGCAGGTTACAGCAGCGGCAAAAAACTGTCATTAAACATAGGGTTGGATTATTCCTTCATGAACAACCTGGACTTGCAGGTGGCCGACTTTGACCCCACCACACAAATTACACGCACCAGTTATGCTAATACAGGCAAAGCAAGCAGCTTTGGCGGCAACCTGTCCCTTGCCTACCCCGTTAGTAAGCTGTACAATGTAAGCCTGAACGGTAACCTGATGTACCTGTGGTTGCAGGGAACCGCGGATGGCAGTATAGTACGTAACGACAGACTGATGTATTCCTTCTCCCTTTCAAATGGTTTCCGTTTCAATAAAGGATGGGCAGCAAACGTCGACCTGAATGTGGTTAGCCGCAATCCTACTGGCTTGCAAGGCTATTCAAACGGATTTGTAAGTACTTCTTTGAGTGTAAATAAGGAACTCATCAAAAACAAACTGGGCCTTGCCGGCCGGGTGAATAATCCATTCAGGGGTTACAGGAACAATATCACCCACACCTTCGGGCCTGATTTTAACCAGTTATATACCTCCCGCGATTATTACCGCTCATTCGGCATCAGCCTCAATTATAAATTTGGCGGCCTTAACGATGGCGTTAATAAAAGCAGGAGATCTATTGAGAATAATGATGTGGCTAATTAGTATTGTGACATGCCTCACACAGTTTCCCGGTTGCTGTTTGATAGATTTGTGTTGCGATCACAGATGTTGGAAAGAGCATATAGTCCATGAGATGACAGACAAAATAGCACGACGCAGAGCAGACTCACCCGGTCTACGCTTCGCTGGACCACCCTCTCTTCGCCTGCGGCGGAAAGAGGGTAGAGAAAAGAATAAGGGAAAATGAAAGACCCTCTATGCTCGGGGCGGAGAGAGGTGTGACGAGCGCAGCGATGTCGGGGTGAGTCGATACCACGCGTTTGATTTTTACCTCCCGCTCTTTTTCTTTCCAACACCCGAGATCGCAACACAGAAATTAAATTTATTTATAAAACATGAAAGATATAGTTAATGTAACCTACCTGGGCGGGCCCACCATTATCCTGGAAATAGGTGGATTAAGATTGATAACCGACCCAACGCTTGATCCCGCCGGCGAAACATTTATGCTCGGCGATAAACCAGGCTACTGGAAAACTTCGGGGCCGGCCACTACGGAGGTTGGGCATATAGATGCGGTGCTTCTCAGTCATGATCAGCATGGCGATAACCTGGATCATGCAGGTAGGCGGTTATTGGAAGCCGTTGGAAATACATTCACAACAACCATTGGCGCAGAGCGGCTTGGGCCGGATGCTACCGGGCTGGCGCCATGGGAAACCATCCGCTTAAATGATCAGGTTACCATAACCGGCACACCGGCAAGGCACGGACCAGCAGGCAGCGAAAAACTAACGGGAGACGTGACCGGCTTTATTGTAGAGAGCCCCGAACTGCAGATCTATATCACCGGCGACACCGTTTTTTATGAAGGAATCACAGAAATAGCCTCCAGGTACAATCCCCAATACGTTTTCATTTTCGCAGGTGCTGCCAAACCCCGCGGCCCTTTCAACGTAACCATGGGCAGCAACGATGCTATTGACACCGCCTCGGTTTTCCCGAACGCCACCATTATCCCGGTACACTTTGAAGGCTGGTCGCATTACACCGAAGGCGGCGAGGTACTTCAACAATCATTCACCGCCCTGGGTATAGCAGACAGGCTCCGGATTTTAACGCTAGGTGAGAGAACGCAGCTAACGTAAAGTTGGTTATACCCCTCTAAAGATTTCTGGCGCAGACGACTCACCCCGACATCGCTGCGCTTGCCACCCCTCTCTTCGCCTGCGGCGGAAAGAGGGGATAATAACAAAGTTGAGCTGGGTAATCTCCCCAATTTTTCGTATATTTATATCAATCAGCAGCCCGGATGTCATTCAGCAGACATCCGGGCTGTTTGGTTAAGGGAACAACAAGACCACAAACCGACCGTTTGATATCTAGCTCACTTACAGCCAATCATGTAAATCTTTTTAAATCATATAAATCCTGTTTAAAATTTGTTAAAAAGTGTTAAAATGGCGTTAAAATTTAGTTAAAGCGGCCAAAAAGCAAGCGTTTTCACCCCATTTTTGGTTAAGAATTGTTAAAATTTAAGGTTTAAAAAGTTTTTTGAACAGCGCGCAGGACCGACTCTGGTTTTTACAAGTTTTCTACAGAATCAAGGTTGAACTTTAAATCAAAAAAAAGAACCCATGAAAAAATTTGTATCGGCTCTGGCTTTGATGGTGTCCATTGGCCTGCTCCCGCAACTACTGCATGCGCAAACCTATGAGCTGGATAAAACTATCCCCCTGCCTGGCGATGGTGGCTATGATTACCTGTCGATAGATAAGGTTAATAACCGTTTATATGTGTCGCATGGTACGGCTGTGAACGTGATCGATCTGAAAACCGAAAAACCGGCAGGTCTTATCGGCGATATGAAAGGTGTACACGGTATTGCTATCGACAATAAAGCCAACCGCGGCTTTATCAGCGATGGCAAAGCCAACGCCGTGGTGGCATTTGACCTCAAAACGCTGAAGGTTATAGCTACCATACCCCTCACAGACGCCAACGGCCCCGATGCCATTATGTACGATCCCTTTGCCGACCGTGTTTTCAGCTTTAATGGCGAAAGCAATAATTCGTCCGTAGTTGATGCTAATACTTTAAAACAGGTTGGTACAGTTGCCTTAGGCGGCGCACCTGAGTTTGCCGTAGCCGATGGTAAAGGCAAAATTTACAATAACCTGGAAGATAAAAGCAGTTTAAATATCATCGACAGTAAAACCCTCAAAGTGATCAAAAACTATCCGCTTGCGCCATGTGGCGGGCCAACCGGTTTAGCTTTAGATACTGTAAATCAGCGGATATTTACCGTTTGCCGCGAAAATAAAGGGGTAAGCGTAGTGAATATCAATACCGGCAAAGTGGTGACTACCCTTCCTATAGGCGCTGGCGTTGACGCCGTTATTTATGACCCGGAAACCAAGCTCATCTTCTGCTCCTGCGGTGATGGGGTAACTACCATCATCAAACAGCAATCGGCCGATGAGTATAAAGTGATCCAGACCTTGCAAACTGCCTATCGTGCTAAAACCATGGCCCTTGACCCTAAAACGCACAAAATTTATTTAAGCGTGGCCGAGTTTGTAAAGGGGACACGAACCGCTTTGCCTAACACTTTTAAAGTACTGGTTTATAAACTAAAATAAACAGGTTCAAGGCTCGAGAGACGTGGCTCGAGGCTCTAACCTTAAAAAACGAACCCCGGCCCTCGATCCCCGAACCCAAATTATTCGTATTTTTAAAAAAAAAGCTTGAAATTATTGATCATAGAAGATGAGGCAGGCCTGCGGGATAGTATCGAAGCGTACTTTACCGAAGAGGGAAATATCTGCGAAACTGCGCATGATTTTTCTTCGGCCATGTCCAAGGTTAATTTGTACCGGTATGACTGTATTGTGCTGGATATCACCCTGCCCAATGGTAGTGGTCTGGATATATTAAAACACCTGAAAGCCGGACAACAGGCCGATGGCGTTTTGATCATTTCGGCCAAAAACTCATTAGACGACCGCCTAACCGGGCTTGATCTGGGCGCCGATGATTATCTCACCAAACCTTTCCACCTTTCGGAATTGAGGGCGCGGGTTGCGGCTATTGTCCGGCGTAAAGCATTTAATGGCAACAATATCCTTACACTCAATGAGATCTTTATCGACCTAACGGCCAAAGAAGTAAAGATCAACCAAACAGCGGTTAAATTTACCCGCAAGGAGTATAGCTTACTCTTATATTTTATAGCCAATAAAGGCAAGGTGGTTTCAAAAAGCGCCATTGCCGAACATCTTTGGGGCGACAGCATAGACATTGCCGACAACTTTGATTTTATTTATTCGCACATCAAAAACATCCGCAAAAAAATGGTGGAGGCAGGTGGTAAGGATTATATCCAGGCCGCCTACGGCATGGGCTACAAGTTTACCGATGCATGAAGCTGCTTGACAAATATAACCGCATCAACATCAGCGTAACCGTAATTATTATGCTGGTTACGGGTGTTATCTATTACTTCACTATCCATGCCATACTTACCCACCAGGTTGATAAAGCTTTACTGGTAGAAGAGCGTGAGGTATTTGATTACGTTCAGCTTAACCATCACTTGCCGCAGGTGTTCAGGACCAACCACCAGGAGATCATCTTTACACCCGCTAACGGTCCGGTTCAAAGAAAATTTATTGATACCTCCTATCGTGATACCAAAGATCAGGACATGGAGCCGGCCCGTGCCATTATCACATCGGTAACCGTGGGTTCGCAGCTATACAAGATCACCGTAATACAATCAACAGTAGAAACCGAGGATCTGATAGGTGATGTTTTCCTGATCACCATTATACTTATTGTTGTTTTGGTGATAGCACTGTTTTTATCAAACCGATTGATATTACGACGCATTTGGCAGCCTTTTTATACCATACTTAATCAGCTTAAAGTATTTAACCTGGCCGAGGATAAGGCCGTTGCCTCCGTACCCTCAACTATTGATGAATTTACAGAACTTGACCAAGCAGTAGGCATCATGGCCACCAAAGCCAAGGATGATTATCTTAACCTGAAAGCATTTACAGAAAATGCCGCTCATGAGCTGATGACGCCCATATCCGTCATCAATTCCAAACTGGATACGCTGGTACAAACCGGGCAATTCTCCGATTCGCAAAGCCAGTTGCTTAATGATATCTATAATACGGTAGCCCGCTTAACCCGGCTTAACAAATCCATGCTGTTACTCACCAAAATTGAGAATGGCCTGATACATGACCAGCAAAACATTAATCTGAAAGAGTTACTGAGCACGAGTTTTTGGCAATATGAAGAATTGCTTGGCAGCCTGAATATCAAACTAACAACCCAGCTTGACGACTGTGAAGTACAGGCCAGTCCGCTGTTAATGGAAGTATTGATAAACAACCTGATCAGTAATGCCATCAGGCATAACCTGCCAGGCGGCTCAATCACTGTCTCGCTCGATCAGCAACAGTTACAGATCAGCAATAGCGGGAAAGATGGAGAGATTGATATTGAGCGTGTCTTTAAACGGTTCCAAAAATCTTCGGCTTCTGAGGGCATCGGGCTTGGTCTTACCATTTGCCGGCAGATCTGCAATAATTATGGGTTCAATCTGCAATACCAGTTTAGCCAAAATACCCACCATTTTACCATAAGCTTTGCCGTTACAGAATAATTCCAGAATTGATATTTAGCTTAGTAACATCCAAAAAATGGAATTGTATTGAAACTTTTAAAGATTAATTATAAAGCTTAGATTTAGACTATCGGTCGCTAAGCCTAACCCCATCTGCGTAACCGGTATGGGCCCATTGTAACTTATGAAACATCTGCTCGTATCACTTCTATGTTTACTGATGAGTTCTTTTTGCTTCGCGCAGCAAAAAACACTGGACGACTACTTACAGGTAGCCGTAAAGAATAGCCCGCTGTTAAAGGACCTCAACAACCAGATATTATCGGCACAACTGGATAGCGTCCGGATAAAGGCCGGCTTAAAACCCCAGGTAAGCGCGGGAAGCGCGGGTCTGTATGCCCCGGTTATTCGTGGCTATGGCTATTCGCAGGCCATTACCAATGGGCAAACGCTTGATGCTTTATTATCTGTCAATAAATCCTTCATCAGCAATGGTTATCTGAAGGCGCAATATGCTGGTATCGGCCTTCAGCGCGATTCTTTGCGCAATAATATTAAACTCTCTGAGCAGGATCTGCGCCGTACCATTGCCGCGCAATATATAGCCGCTTATGGGAGTTTGCAACAGGTAAAGTTTAATAAAGAAGTGGTAACCCTGTTGAGCGGTGAAGAAGACTTGCTCAAAAAACTCACCCGGAATAATGTGTACCATCAAAGTGATTACCTCACCTTCCTGGTTACTTTAAAACAGGCACAATTACAACTTTCGCAGGCCACGCTACAGTATAAAACAGATTTTGCGACGCTGAATTACCTTACCGGTATTACAGATACTACCGTTGCTGAACTACAAAAACCGGCACTGCAAAGAGCGATCAATGCCGACAAAACCAACAGCATATTTTTCAGGCAATACGCACTTGACAGCTTACGGCTGCTCAATACCCGCAAACTCATCGATTACACCTACAAACCCCAGGTAAAAGCCTTTGCCGATGGTGGTTATAACTCCGATCTGACCGCCCTTTATTATAAACATTTTGGTACCAGTATTGGCTTTAGCCTTACTGTACCTATTTACGATGGCGGTCAGCGTAAGCTATCATACAAAAAACTATCGCTGGAAGAAGAATCCCGCAAAAACTATAAGAGCTTTTTTGCCCAGCAATATAGTCAGCAGATCATCCAGCTGAACCAGCAGATAGATGGCTATGATACGCTGATAGCAGATATCAACAACCAGTTCAAATACTCCGAAACTTTAATCAAAGTAGATACTCAACTGTTACAAACCGGCGATCTGCGGATGGCTGATCTGATACTGGCTATCAATAATTATCTCAGCATCCGTAACCTGCTAACGCAAAATACCATCAGCAGATTGCTGCTCATTAACCAACTCAACTACTGGAACCGATAATATGAAGACTTTATCATCGCCATATTTTAAATTTTTAACCTTCGCGTGCGCGTGCCTGATATTAACCATATCGGCATGTAACCATGATACCGCTGCCGCAGACGATGCCCCTGTACAATCACAAACACCGGTTACGGTAACTTCCATCAGTAATGGCACCATGGCCGATTCTATCACGCTCAACGCCACTTCATCGTTCATGCAGAAGAGCTATGTAAAAGCCAACGCCATAGGCTATATACAACGCGTATATGTAAAGCCCGGGCAATATGTAAGCGCGGGCCAATTGCTGTTCACTATAAAAACCAAAGAGGCGCAAAGCATTGGCAATACCATCAATGTGCTGGATACGACCTTTAAGTTTTCGGGCGTAAATCGGATCAAAGCATCAAGCAGCGGCTACATAACTCAACTGCTGCACCAGGTTGGCGACTATGTACAAGATGGTGAACAATTGGCCGCCATAAGTGATAAAGAAAGTTTTGCCTTTGTGATGCAGCTGCCTTACGAACTTCAAAGCACACTGCACAACAACCAGGATATTACACTTACTTTACCCGGTGGACACACGCTCAACGGTCGTGTAGCCTCAGTTTTACCTTCGGTTGATACCTTGTCGCAAACACAGGGTGTGGTGATCAGGGTAAACAGCGCCGATCCTATCCCCGAAAACCTGGTGGCCCGGGCGCATATCATTAAATCGGCAAAAAGTAATGTACCCTCGCTACCCAAATCGGCTGTGTTAGCTAATGAAACACAAACCGATTTCTGGGTGATGAAACTCATTAATGATACCACCGCCATCAAAGTGGCAGTACAAAAGGGAATTGAAACAGGCACCCAGGTAGAGATACTTTCGCCAAAGTTTGGCCCGGCGGATAAAATTGTGGTTACCGGTAATTATGGATTGGCTGATACTGCCAAAGTGAAAATTGTGAAGCCATGAAAAACCTGAATAACTTTTTCATCACGCATAAAAAACCTATCAGTTTGATGTTGTTCATCATATTGCTGGGTGGCGGTTTTGCCTATTCGCGCTTACAAACTTCCTTGTTCCCGGAAATCACTTTTCCTAAGATCAAGATCATAGCCGATGCCGGTTTGCAGCCGGTAAACAAAATGATGATCACGGTGACTAAACCACTGGAAAACGCCGTAAAGCAGGTGCCTAATCTGCAATATGTACGGAGCACTACCAGCCGCGGAAGCTGCGAAATATCAGCCTTCATGAACTGGAATGCGGATATCGACCTGAGTCAGCAACAGATCCAATCGCGTATAGATCAGATCAAGAATGACCTCCCGCCGGATGTGAATATCAGCGTCGAGAAAATGAATCCCTCTATCCTGCCGGTAAGCGGGTATACGCTGGAGAGCCATAGTAAATCGCCCATTGAGTTAAAACAGCTGGCCACCTATACGGTAAAACCATTTCTGTCGCAAGTGGATGGCGTGTCCGAGATCAGGGTTATCGGCGGTAAAACCAAAGAATATTGGCTGGTGCTGAACGCCCAAAAGATGAGCTCATTGGGCCTTACGCCAGACATCATAACCAATACGATGGCGCAAACAGGTTTTATTAAATCAGAAGGCTATCTGTCGGATTATAAAATGCTGTATCTAACCGTGACCGACGCATCCGTAAATACCAGCAAACAACTGGAAAACATGGTGATCAGCAATAACCGGAAACGGGTAATTCAGCTTAAAGATATCGGCAGCATACAGATCAATCCCGGTATTGAGTATACCAATGTAAACGCCAATGGTCATGAGGGTGTTCTGATCGCAGTGATCAAACAGCCCAATGCTAATTTGATCGACCTCTCTGATGCCATGACCCAAAAGGTTGCCGATCTGCAGAAGATCCTTCCGGCCGGCGTTACCATCAAACCATACTATGTTCAAGCCGATTTTGTAAATGCCTCTGTAAAAAGCGTAGGCGACAGTTTATGGGTGGGGCTGGCGCTCGCTATTATTGTAGCTATTATTTTTTTATGGTCGATAAAAGCCAGCGCCACTATTCTGATCACCATCCCGGTTACGCTTTGCCTCACCCTGATTGTTCTGTACGCCTTGGGTTATACCTTTAATATCATGACGCTGGGCGCCATAGCAGCAGCCATAGGTTTGATCATTGACGATGCCATTGTGGTTGTAGAGCAGATCCACCGCACGCATGAGGAACATCCGGAAGAGCCAACCCTTACCCTACTACAACGGGCGGTTGATTATCTTTTCCCGGCCATGGTTGGTTCGTCCATCAGTACCATCGTTATTTTTATTCCGTTCATCATGATGAGTGGTGTTGCCGGTGCCTATTTTAAGGTAATGACCGACACGATGATCATCACCTTGGTTTGCTCCTTTTTTGTAACCTGGATAGGCTTACCAGTCATATACCTGTTGCTTACCCGCAACCACCAAACCAACAGTGTACAGGTAAAAGAAGCGCATGGGGTAAAACAGCAGCGCTGGGTATCGTTTTTCATTCTCCGTCCTTATTTAAGCATCATTATGATGCTGGCGCTTGCTGCCGTCATTATTTTTATTCCTGCCGGCTTAAAAACGGGCTTTTTACCAGACATGGATGAGGGCAGCATTGTACTGGATTACACTTCGCCGCCAGGAACATCGCTTGAGGAAACCGACCGAATGTTGCGCGACATCGAGAAGATCATCATCAAAGAACCCGAAGTGGCTGCCTATTCACGCAGAACGGGTACACAAATGGGTTTCTTTATAACCGAGCCCAACACCGGCGATTACCTGATACAGCTTAAAAAAGGTCACGATAAAACTACCGAAGAAGTGATCAGTGATCTGCGCCAGAAGATCGA
This sequence comes from Mucilaginibacter sp. 22184, assembly GCF_052045695.1. Lineage (NCBI taxonomy): Bacteria > Pseudomonadati > Bacteroidota > Sphingobacteriia > Sphingobacteriales > Sphingobacteriaceae > Mucilaginibacter > Mucilaginibacter sp. 22184. The sequence goes on along the minus strand of NZ_JBQEPI010000015.1, from coordinate 42,390 downwards.
ATCGACCCAGCCTGCCCTAAGGGTAGATTTTGGACAGGTGATTGGTGATATGTTAGGCGACCTGATGACATCTACCCAGCCCATCGAGATCAAAGTTTTTGGCGACGACCAGGTTAAACTGCAACAGCTATCCAAACAAATAGCCGCCGCTGTAACCAATGTAAAAGGCACAGCCGATGTATTTGATGGCATTGTGGTTGCCGGGCCATCGGTAAACATTATACCCGATTATACCATGCTGGCGCAGTACAATTTGACGCCGGCCAATCTGCAAACGCAGGTACAATCCGCATTACAGGGTAATGTGATAGGTAGTTTGTTTGAGAAAGAACAACAATCACCCATCCGCATGGTTTATCCCGGTAATCGCTCTTTAGATGTGGCCAGCCTTAAAAAACTAACCGTGTTTTTACCCAATGGCAAACCATTGCCTATCAGTCAGCTGGCCAATGTGGAATTAAGAACGGGCGACGCGGAGGTACAACGCGAAAACCTGCAGGCCATGGGTGTTATCAGTGCCCGGCTGGATAATGTAGATCTTGGTTCGGTTATGCCGGCCATCAAAAAAAATATCAGCGCCATCAATCTGCCCACCGGATACCATGTGGAATATGGGGGTGCTTATGCCGAGCAGCAACAATCATTCAAGGAGCTGTTGATCATCCTGATTACTTCAAGCCTGTTGGTTTTTGGTGTGATCCTTTTCCTGTTTAAACAGTTCCGCATCGCGCTGCTCATCCTGGTAGTGGCGGTATTGGGTATCGGCGGTAGTTTCCTGGCCTTATGGTTAACGCAAACGCCATTGAACGTGGGTAGCTATACCGGCCTCATCATGATTGTGGGTATCATCGGCGAAAATGCCATATTTACTTTCTGGCAGTTCAGGGAAAGTACCCGGCATAAAAATATCAACGAGGCTATTATCTATTCTATCTCTACCCGTTTAAGGCCCAAATTAATGACCGCACTTGGGGCCATTATTGCCTTGTTGCCATTGGCATTGGGCATCGGTGCCGGCGCGCAACTTCATCAGCCATTGGCTATCGCGGTTATCGGTGGATTTCTGGCAGCATTGCCTTTGTTGTTAATCGTACTGCCCAGTATGTTATGGTTGCTTTATCGTAATCATACATTTGTGCATAGGCCGGTAACTACGTAGCTTGAGCGTAATTAAAGCCGGGTCGCAGAATTAACTCACCCGATCTACGCTGTTAATACACGCGTCATTGCGAGGAGGAACGACGTGGCAATCCCCAATGTGCAGAGCCACTCTGTGTAGTTAGGGATTGCCACGCTATCGCCCGCAATGACGCGTAGAGAAATAGCAGTCGGAGGAGGGGTAACGGGCGCAGCGATGTCGGGGTGAGTTGATATACGACTGGTTTTCCAATCATACGATCAAAGCCACAGCGGTTTTCCAAATATTATACAGAGATTTGCAGGTAAATGATATCCTATGCACATACTCGTTATTGAAGATGAACAAAGAGTAGCCGAGCTGATCAAAAAAGGGCTCGAAGAACACGGCTTCCAGATAACGCTGGCATACGATGGGGAGATGGGGAAAAAACTATCCCTGTCAAAAGAATTTGATCTTATTCTGATGGATATCATTCTTCCCAAGATCAACGGGATAGACCTATGTAAGGAAATACGAAGCTCCCGACCTGATATCCCAATTATCATGCTCACCGCATTAGGTACTACAGATGATAAAGTAGAGGGCTTTGATGCCGGAGCAAACGACTACCTGGTAAAACCTTTTGACTTTCGTGAGCTTCATGCACGCATCCGTGCGTTAACCAACCGGGTTCAGCACAATAATACTTTTAACCAGGGCTTTATTTTGCGCTTTGCCGATCTGGAAATGAACCTGCAAACCAAGATCGTGACCAGGAATAATGAGGTGATTGACCTCACACCTAAAGAATTTCGCTTATTGGAGTATATGATGAAGAATGCCCGGCGCGTTTTATCCAGAACCGAGATAGCCGAAAAAGTTTGGGACACCTTTGATTCGGGCACCAATTTTATTGATGTCTACATCAACTACCTCCGGAAAAAGATCGACAAGAACTTCGCTACCAAACTCATACACACCAAGCCGGGCATGGGCTTTATTTTCAAAGAAGGATGAAGATCAGGACCCAACTTTTATTGTTGTTTTTAGGATTGTTCGGAGTACTCCTGCTCGCGTTTTCCATATTTATATACTTATCCTCGGCGCAAACCCGCAAAGACGAATATTACAACCAACTAAAAAGGGAGGCCATCACCAAAGCCAACCTGCTTTTTGATGCTAAAGTTGCTCCATCGGTATTACAACTGATTTATAAAAGTTCTTCCAATGCCCTCTTTGAAGAAGAAGTGGCTATTTACGATACCTCGTTCGATTTATTATATCATGATGCCGTACAAATTGATAAGGTAAAAGAAACCCGGCAAATGATCGACCAGATCGTACAGCAAAAAGAGATCACCTTTGACCAAGGCCGTTTGCAGGTGGTGGGGCTTTTATACACGCATCATGGCAAAAACTATGTCATTACAGCGGCTGCTAATGATGAGTATGGTCTGCAACGCCTGGGAGAATTAAAAAACACGCTGATCCTGTCGTTCATCATCATTATCTGTTTTACCGTTATTGCCGGCTATTACTTTGCCGGCAGGGCCCTGAAACCCGTTGCCGAGATTATTGATAATGTAAAGGAAATTACGGCAACCCGCCTGGATATGCGCGTACCTGTTAAAAGTGAAAAAGACGAAATTGGTGAGCTGGCCATCACATTTAACCAAATGCTTGATCGCTTGGAGAACTCCTTTAACGCGCAAAAAAGTTTTGTTAATAACATATCCCATGAACTCCGCACGCCGCTTGCCACAGTGGTTGGGGAACTACAGCTTGCACTTATAAAAGACCGTTCCATAGCAGAATATAAAGAGGTGATTGGCTTATCGCTTCATGATGCCAAAAGATTGGTAAAACTATCCAACGGCCTGCTCGACCTGGCCAAAGCCAGTTTTGACCAAAAGGAGATCAGGATGAAAGAACTGCGGGTGGATGAATTATTAATGGATGCCCGCGAAACCGTTATCAAAACAATGGATGGTTTTAATGTAGATGTATTGTTTGAGCAGGAAATAGAAGATGATGATAATATTTCTGTGATGGGTAATGAATACTTGTTAAAAGTGGCATTTATCAACCTTATGGAAAACGCCTGCAAATTCTCGCCCGATCATCTATGCACCGTAACCATCACTTATCTGCAGGACAAGGTAATCCTGGTCTTTAAAGACAACGGCATAGGCATCAAAGCACAGGACATCCCGCATATTTTCTCGGAATTTTATCGCGGCACCAATAAGGATTTTACCTGGGGAAATGGCATAGGCTTATCCTTAACCGATAAAATAATCTCTATGCACGGAGGCAGCATTAGCGTAGCCTCAACAGAAAATAAAGGCAGCACTTTTACCATTACGCTCCACCACGTTTAACCTTTATTTTTCTAATAAATTTCTAATAAATTTCTGTTTCTCCTCTAACGGCCTTTTTCAAAAAGTCGCCTTACTTTTGCAGCACAATAAAAAAACAACAGATGGACTCAGGCCCCGAATCGTATTTAAAAATTAACAGTTAACCGCCCGCCTATTACATAACCCTGTTATGCTGATGAGGCCGGCACAACAACAGCGTTATGTTCAAATTTCTGACTTTCAGCAAATTGAACCGCCACTATCTGGGAGATGGTGGAAGTTCAAACCATATGCCTGCTACCAATAACGGTGCAGAACAAGAAGTATTTTCTACCCAGATCTTTTTCAGCAGCCCCGCAGGCGAACTCTTCGATTACCGTCAACAAAAAAAAAGGAGGAAGATTCGCCATGCTCACAATTTATGATTTCACTTTAAGGCTAACTGTGGCCTTTATGCTCGGGGCCGTGATCGGTACTGAGCGCCAGTGGCGGCAACGGATGGCAGGCCTCCGTACCAATATGCTGGTTGCTTTGGGGGCATGTATGTTTGTAGCCCTTGGAGTACGCATAGGGGGTGATGCCACGGGCCGTATATCCTCTTACGTGGTAAGCGGCATCGGCTTCCTGGGTGCAGGCGTCATCATGAAAGATGGCGTTAACATCAGGGGTTTAAACACTGCTGCTACACTGTGGTGCTCGGCAGCAGTAGGCGCATCATGCGGTACCGGGTTTATTGCGGAAGCTTGCATCGGGTCGGCATTTATCATTCTTACCCATGTGGTGATGCGCCCGCTTGATACACGGCTTAGTCGTCTGCCTCTGAATAAAGACACCTCCGTTCCGGTGCACTATCTCATCATCATTAAATGCAGGCAGGAGGTTGAAAATCATCTCCGGGTATTGTTGTTGCAGTTTACCAATCATGATGAAAAGATATTGCTTCGTTCGCTTAAAAGTACCGACGATAATGACAACAGCATAGCCGTTATCACCGCCGAGATCCTGGCTAATGGAAATGAAGATACCGCCATGGAAAAAATAGCAGGCCGCCTTACCATAGAGCACCAGGTTTATGAAGTAAGCTGGAATAAAGCCGGCCATGAAAACGATCTGTAAAACATATAAAATATTAAGTAATGCTCACTATCAATAAAGCCTCCCTAAGAAAAGTAGCCGCCGACAGTAAAAAAATCCTGTTGAGCGGTAATGAAGACGCTGCAGCAACCAAACTCAAAAATGCCTCAAGCCACGATCAGGATTTTTTTCTGGCCATGCTGGATAGCAGTGCGGAAGGATTGTCCTTAGCCCAGGCTAAGGATCGTTTGGACAGATTTGGGTTGAATGAAGTGCATCATGAAAAAGCGCCATCCTGGTTCAGGCAACTGGTTGAGGCTTTTATTAATCCCTTCATTGGTATCTTATTAATTATAGCGGCCATATCATTTATACTGGATGTCTGGCTGGCCAAACCCGGAGAAGCTGATTATAAAACCGTGTTCATGGTTGGTATTATGGTGATGACCAGCGCCATATTACGCTTTGTTCAGGAATATCGGAGCAACCGGGCTGCTGAACAGCTGAAAAGCATGGTTACTACCACAGCAACCGTTTTACGGAAATCAGTTGGTAAAAAAGAATTCGATATTAAAAAACTGGTACCGGGTGATATTGTATTTCTTTCGGCCGGAGATATGATCCCGGCGGATTGCCGCATCATGCAATCCAAGGACCTTTTTGTAAGCCAGGCCATGTTAACCGGCGAATCTTTGCCGGTTGAAAAAAGGAGCTTGCCTATTCGAGATGCCGAAAGTAAACCCTTGCTGGATCTGGATAATATATGCTTTATGGGCACCAATGTGGTGAGCGGTTCGGCTATGGCCATTTGCGTAAACACCGGCAATCAAACCTATTTTGGTTCGCTTAGTAAAGACATTGTTGGCAAACGGGCCGAAACCAGTTTTGATAAGGGTGTAAACAAGGTAAGCTATTTGCTCATCCGCTTCATGATGGTGATGGTTCCCCTGATATTCCTAATCAACGGCTTTGTTAAAGGTAACTGGTGGGAAGCTCTCCTATTTGCCATTGCGGTTGCTGTAGGGTTAACTCCCGAAATGCTGCCCATGATTGTAACCGCCAACCTGGCTAAAGGCGCCGTTAACATGAGCAAAAGAAAGGTGATCATTAAACGGCTTAGCGCCATTCAAAACATAGGCGCCATGGATATTCTGTGCACCGACAAAACAGGCACATTAACCATGGATAAAATTGTGCTGGAAAAACATCTGAACATTTTTGGAGACGAGGATGAGGAAGTATTAAAGTGGGCCTATCTCAATAGTTTTCACCAAACCGGCCTCAAAAACTTATTGGATGTGGCTGTCCTGGAGCATATAGAAATTCATGAATACCTAAAAGTAGAAGAATACTATTTAAAAGTTGACGAGATCCCTTTCGATTTTCAGCGCCGCCGGATGTCTGTTATCTTAAAACAACGAAACGGTAAACATTTACTCATATGCAAAGGCGCTGTAGAGGAGATGCTGGATTTGTGTAATTACGCATTTGACCCCGGTGAGGATAAACAGCTGCATATCGAATCAGACAAGGTTATGCCAATGGATGAAAACCGGAGAAACATGATCCTCAATACTTCTAAAAAGTTAAATGCCGAGGGTCTGCGGGTTTTATTGGTGGCTATTAAAGAATTTGACGACCGCGCCCTCACCTATTCTGTAGATGATGAAAAAGATATGATCCTTACCGGTTTTATCGGATTTCTTGATCCCGCAAAGCCATCGGCAAAAACCTCCATCGAGGCCTTACAAAAGCTTGGCGTTAATGTGAAAGTGCTTACCGGGGATAATGAGATCGTTACCAAAAAGATCTGCCGCGATGTAGGTATCCCTTACAGCCGGATCCTGCTTGGAAGCGACGTAGAACAAATGAGCGATGACGAGCTGAAACACCAGGTAGATGATGTTTCTATCCTCGCCAAACTTAGTCCGCTGCAAAAAGCACGGGTGGTTAAAATATTACAGTCCAAAGGGCATACTGTTGGCTTCATGGGCGATGGCATCAATGACGCGGCTGCTTTAAGGGATGCCGATGTAGGTATATCTGTAGATACGGCTGTGGATATCGCCAAAGAAAGCGCCGACATTATTCTGCTCGAAAAGGATCTGATGGTTCTGCGCAAAGGTGTGATCTATGGCCGCAGGACTTTCGGCAACATCATCAAATATATTAAAATGACCGCCAGCAGCAATTTTGGCAACATGTTCAGCATGTTGGGTGCAAGCGCGCTGCTATCTTTCCTGCCCATGCTTCCGGTTCAGATCCTTGTTCAGAATTTGCTGTATGATGTATCGCAGATATCTATTCCCTGGGATACTATGGATGAGGAATTTATCGAGAAACCCAAAAAATGGGATGCATCGGGCATCACCCGGTTTATGCTGTACATCGGCCCTATCAGTTCCATTTTTGATTATGCCACTTTCGCGGTTATGTTCTTTGTATTCAAGGCCAATAGCCAGGCTCATCAGCAGTTGTTTCAAAGCGGGTGGTTTATCGAAGGTTTATTATCTCAAACGCTCATCGTACACATGATCCGGACACGCAAGATACCCTTCATACAAAGCTGGGCTACTGCTCCTATCATCGCGTTAACTTCAATGATTATGCTGATAGGTATCCTGATCCCGTTTTCGTCATTTGCCGAAAGTTTAAAGATGCAGCCGCTGCCGCTGATTTATTTCCCCTGGTTAATTGGCATACTGACAGCCTACTGTATACTCACTCAATTGGTTAAAACCTGGTACATTAAAAAATTCAATCAATGGCTTTGATGCAATAAGTATTTCAGGAACAAGGCGCAAAGATCCGGGGAGGGCCATTCAGCAACACAACACTCATAACATATTTAAACCCCTATAATTCAACATGATGAAAAACAATTTTTATGTAGTCCTGTGCGCCATATGCACAGGGCTCATGGCCGCCTCGTGCCATGAACATAGCACAGAACAAAACGTTAATTTACTTACAGTAAAGGGCGATACCATTACTGTCGCCCCTCATTCCCATTTAAAAGACAAGCTTAAAACAACTACCTTAAAAAACGAACCTTACAGTTTACAGGTCATCACAACAGGTGTTATCAAAGCTATCCCAACGCAATACGCCGAAATAGCGCCCCCTTTTCAGGGGAGGGTTACCAAAACGTATTTGCACTTAGGCATGAAAACCACACCATCAACACCACTGTTTGAGATCAGCTCACCGGATTTTATAACCGCGCAAAAGATCTTTTTCCAGGAAAAATCACAGATGCTGCAGACCCAGAAAACCTTAAAACGGCAACAGGATCTGATGGCAAACGGCGTAGGCACGCAAAAAGATCTGGAAGAAGCCCAAACCGCTTATGTGGTTGAAAAAAAAGAGTATGAAAATGCGGTTATCGGTATTAAGATATTCAAAGCCGATCCTGAAAAACTATCCCTGGGTCAGCCATTGGTGGTACATGCTCCCATTACCGGCGAAGTGGTGGATAACAAGGTGGTACTGGGACAATTTATAAAAGATGATGCCGCCAGTGTGGCCACCATAGCCGATCTGTCAAAAGTATGGATAGCCGGGCAAGTGAAAGAAAAAGACATACGCTATGTACATGAGCATGATAAGTGCGACATTCAGGTATCTGCCCTGCCCGGGAAACACCTCAAAGGAAAAGTATATCACGTAAATGATATGGTTGATGATGATACCCGAAGTGTACAGGTGCTTATAGAGTGCAACAATAATGACCATACACTTAAACCCGGCATGTATGCCACTGTTGATTTCATTGACGCCCCTACATCTGCCGTCCTTATTCCTCAAACTGCTCTGTTACAAATGAGCGGAACCAATTTCGTTTTTGTGACTTCGTCCGACGGAAAATATATCAAACGAAAAGTAGTAACCGGCGGAAACGACAATGACCGCGTAGTCATCACCTCCGGCTTAAAAAGCGGCGAAGAGATCATTTCAGAAGGCGGCTTTTACTTGCTGGAAGCCCGGTAAACCTATAACTCACATAACATGAAAAAACTAATATTTACCGCGATAAAAAAGCGTTGGCTTTTTGTGGCCTTATTTGTATTGCTGGCTTTCTTTGGTTACTACTCCTGGAAACAGTTGTCTATTGAAGCCTATCCCGATATTGCTGATGTAACTTCACAGGTAGTAACACAGGTTCCAGGCCTGGCAGCCGAAGAGGTGGAGCAACAGATCACCATACCTATTGAACGCGCATTAAATGGTTTGCCGGGCATGCACGTAATGCGTAGCCGCAGCATCTTTGGTCTTTCCCTCATCACACTGGTATTTGATGATGGGGTTGACGATTATTGGGCCCGGCAAAGGATCCAGGAGCGCCTGGCCGGCGTTCAGCTGCCGTTTAGCGCCGCTCCTGGTCTTGACCCCTTAACCTCACCAACTGGTGAAGTATACCGGTATATCATTGAAAGCACCAACCATGATCTAAGGGCTTTGACTGATCTGCAGCAATGGGTGATCATTCCCCGCATCAAGCAAGTTACCGGCGTGGCCGATGTAGCCAATTTCGGTGGCATTACTACACAATTCCAGGTAGAGATTGATCCGGACAAACTGGCTCAATATCATCTTTCGCTTACCGATGTGCAAACCGCCATCAACAACAACAATACCAACGCCGGTGGCAGTGTTTTAAACCGTGGCGAACAGGGATATGTGGTACGTGGAATAGGATTGGTAAAAGATCTTCAGGGACTTGGAGATGTTGTTGTTAAATCGGTTAACGGCGTACCTGTTCTGATCAAAGATGTAGGTGAGCTTAAATTTGGCAACCTGGAACGCAAAGGCGTGCTGGGCTATACCGATAGAAAGGTTGATCATAACGATGGCATTGAAGGGATCGTGGTGATGCTGAAAGGCCAGAATCCCTCTGTTGTGTTGGAGGGCATACACCAGGCTGTTGATAACCTCAATAAGAATATACTTCCCGAAGGTGTTACGATCAGACCATATCTCGACCGCACCAACCTCATCAATAAGACCCTCTATACAGTTTCTCATACGCTACTGGAAGGGATGGCCCTGGTGATCATTGTGCTCATTGTATTTTTGGGTAACTGGCGTGGCGCGCTCATTGTGGCTATTACCATTCCATTGGCTCTATTGGTTGCCTTTATTTTGATGAAATTTACCAATATCCCGGCTAACCTGCTTTCCCTGGGTGCCATTGATTTTGGGATCATTGTAGATGGCGCTATCGTAATGATGGAAACCATCCTTAAAAAAAGAGAGAAAAATCCCGATGAAGTACTGGAAGAAGCAAGTATAAGCGCGAGAGCGCTGGAAGTAGCAAAACCTATCCTGTTTTCTACCATCATCATCATTACCGCATATCTGCCCCTATTCTCTTTTGAACGTGTAGAGAAGAAACTTTTTACCCCGATGGCCTTCACGGTAGGCTACGCGCTTTTGGGTGCATTAGCCGTAGCCTTATTGCTTATTCCGGGTTTAGCCTATGCAGTGTATCGTAAACCAAGGAAGCTTTACCATAACAAATGGCTGGAGTACCTGTCGGCCAAATATGAAAACCGGATCACTAAGATCATGAATAAACCCAAGCGGGTTTTCATTCCTTTGGCACTGGCTTTCGCAGGTGCGATTATTTTGTCGATAACCGTGGGTAAGGATTTTTTACCTCCTTTGGATGAAGGTTCCATCTGGCTGCAAGTTTCTTTGCCCCCAGGCATAACGCTTCAAAAGTCGCAGCAAATGAGCGATGCTTTACGGGCTGCTACGCTTAAACATCCCGAAATTACCTATGTAACGGTTCAGGCCGGCCGCAATGATGATGGCACCGATTACTTTACCCCATCGCACTTTGAGGTCTCGGTGGGCCTAAAACCATACAACGAGTGGGAAGGCGGCAAAACCAAGTATGATTTGATTAATGAGTTATCGAAAGAATACGCAGCTATGCCCGGATACTCTGTCGCTTTTACGCAGCCAATGATCGATGGGGTAATGGATAAAATTGCCGGAGCCCACAGCGAACTGGTGCTGAAAGTTTTTGGCAATGATTTCAAAGAAACCCGGCGTATTGCCGAAGCTGCGGTATCTACTTTACAAACAGTAAAAGGCGCGGTTGATATCGCTATTGACCAAGAACCACCACTTCCGCAATTGCAGATCCAAGTAAATCGCGATGCTGTGGCAAGATACGGGCTCAACATGAGTGATGTAGCAGAGTTAATTGAGGTGGCTATCGGTGGTAAAGCCATAGCCCAGGTTTTTATATCAGATAAGGTTTACGATGTGATTTGCCGCTACAAAGAAGAGAGCCGAAATACTCCCGAAAAAATCGCCAACCTGATGCTCACTTCTCAATCAGGGGCCAAAATACCTTTATCGCAGGTGGCCGAAATAAAAACGGATATTGGAGAAAGCTCCATTTCCAGGGAAATGAATCGCCGCCAGCTTACTGTTCGCCTTAATTTAAGGGGAATAGATTTATCAACCTTTTTAGCAGAAGCACAGGCAAAAATAAACCAGCAGGTTAAATACGACAAAGAAAAATACCAGATAGCATGGGGAGGTCAGTTTGAAAACCAAAACAGGGCCTACGCAAAACTGGCAGTTATTGTGCCTCTGGCCTTGGCCATCATGTTCCTGCTGCTTTATGGGGCTTTCGGTAAATTCAGGCAGGCGGGACTTATTCTAAGCATCGTCCCACTGGCTTTATTCGGCGGCATGTTGGCCCTCAACGTCCGCGGCATGACGCTGAATGTATCTTCGGCAGTAGGTTTTATCGCCTTATTTGGTGTTGCTATACAAAACGGTGTTATTTTGATTTCGCATATTAATGATCTGCGCAAAAAAGGGGCTAATATACTCCAGGCCGTAATACAGGGCACCAGGCACCGTTTCCGCCCTGTACTGATGACGGCCACCGTCGCTGCCTTAGGATTGTTGCCAGCCTCTTTAGCCACAGGCATTGGCTCCGATGTGCAACGACCATTGGCAACAGTAATTGTTTACGGTCTGTTTGTAGCTACAGCCATTACCCTGTTTGTTTTGCCGGCTTTGTATTATCTAATGGAAAGCAAATGGGGTAGCCGTGATTTTCAACCTTCAACCCAAGACGCTTAATCATAAATATTTATGAAATACATCATCAAATACATTTTAACGTTCGCATTTACCCTTGGTATTGCCGTTAATGTTTACGCGCAAATAGATACTATTTTAACGTACTCAAAGAACATTTCACTTATTCCATATCTCAATCTGGTGGGCAAACAAAACCTGGGATTGCTTGCACAACAATATAATGTAAGTATTGCCGAAGCGGGTATAGAAAGTGCCAAAATTTTTCCAGATCCTCAGCTATCTGTGGGCGCCTATAACAACCAGGAATCAAAACTACATTTAGGCCAGGGTGTAAATTTTAGTTTGGGAACTACGCTTGAATTAGGCGGAAAGCGTAGCGCCAGGATTAACCTGGCCAAAAGTCAGACTGAGTTGAGCAAAGCTTTACTGACCGATTACCTCCGGAACCTGAGAGCTGATGCCGCTATGGCCTATTATAACGCTATTCAGCAAAAGGATTTGCTTGTGGTACAGGAAAACTCTTATCAAGCTATGAAGCATCTTGCTGATGCCGATTCTATCCGTTTTAAGCTTGGTGCTATTGCTCAAATGGATGCCAGGCAATCAAAATTAGAAGCCAGCAGTTTTTTGAATTCCGTTATACAAAATGAATCCGACTGGAAATCGTCCCTGTTACAACTGAGTATATTTACCGGGAATAAAAATATGGACACGGTATTTGTTCCTGTTAAAAATTCTGATAACCTGGAACGAACATTCGTACTGGCACAATTAATTAATAACGCCCAAAACAACAGGGCCGATGCTGTAGCTGCTCAAAACAGTAAAACTGTTGCCGAAAAAAACCTGTCGCTCGTAAAAGCAAACCGGATAATTGATTTAGGGATCAACACTGGCATGCAATTTAGCGGCGCATCTACCAATGAAATTGCTCCTACTCCTACCTATCACTCCGTTAATGCAGGACTCAGTGTACCATTAAAGTTCTCCAATCATTACAAAGGAGATCTGAAAGCGGCTCATTTTACCATTCAACAGGCAGCCGTTCAATACCACCAGGTTTTACAGCAGATCCAGGCAGATGTGACTCAATCGTATTTCAATTACAAATCAGCTCAAAAACAAGTTCAACAATACAAAAACGGTTTAATAGCAGATGCCGAGAAAGTGCTGAATGGTAAAATATACAGCTACAAACGGGGTGAGACTTCCTTGCTGGAAGTTTTGAATGCCCAGCGAACCTACAACGACTTACAAGAGAGCTACTATCAATCTTTATACAATTACGCAGCTGCATTGATCACGCTAGAACGTTCGGCGGGAATATGGGATCTTCAATAAGATTATTATGAATCGTTCTTCTTATGCTTCTTAGAAAAGTATTTAGCCTAAAAACAAAAAGCCTTCAAATGATATCATTTGAAGGCTTTTGCAATTGATGAAGCGGAATGGACGGGACCAGTTTTGGCTTACCCATGCGCTACTATATTCCTTATTGTGAAGTAATTATAAAATCTATTGTCGCCTTTGTTACCCTAAATGTTACCCTATAACGCTGATTCTATTTTAGCGATTTTTGGAAAGAACATTATCTAATAAGCCAAACTTAAGGAATTAATTTTGAAAAAGCATTGTCGGTTTATTTATAATTATTTTGCTACTGATGGCCTTGCCTGGTTACCGTTATCATGGCAGTCTGTTGGCTAAGAAAATGTTTGCAGGCAGCCTGCTTTTTGCGATGGGCATTCAAAACGCCTTGGTTTCCATTGTTTTCGGTTCTTTAGTCCGTACCACCCACTTGACAGGCACCTTTATTGACCTCTGTATCGAGTTCGCGCAGGTATTGCAAAATCAAACACTGGCCGGCCTTTGCTTAAATCGCGCATCAGGCTGCGGCTGGCGATCATTTTTTTCTGTATGTGCGGCCCGTTCGGTGGCGCTTACCTGTTCCGTTCCTGCTAAGTTTCAATAAAAACAGACAGAACTGTTCGGCGAAACCCAACACTGGATTCAAAGTACTCATTCCAAACAGACTTGTCTGGGTTAAATCAAACGGAGTTTATCTACCCATACTTCTTACACCATTTGATCTCTCATCAGCTACGTATCTCACGCCGCATGAAAAAATAATAAGCAAATGCAAAACACCCTGCTGTTGATGCCATTAAACCGCTTACTTGCGGCCATACGATCATGACACTTTCCTTAAACGGCAATGGCGCTGGTATGGCGCCCGCCATTTGCTCCATGGTTACAGGACCAAGGCTGCGAACCGATGGCATCAGCAAAGTCGTAACGGCATCTGAGTAAAGCTGATTAGGGGCGATGCGTTGCAGATTCAAAATAAGATCATTATAACCGATGATTTCTGCCTGGCTAAGATAAGCTGGATCAGGTAAGAAGGACTTGACAATAAGATTAATGACAATCTGGTAAAATATTGTAAAGAATAACCAGATCCCGATGGCCGTAAGTGCAGAAGTTGCCGCTTGCTTAAACAGGATGGAAAGCACGATGGATAAACTTAACCAAAAAGCCACATAAACAATAGTGATCACAATAAACCCCAGTATGCGAAGCAGCTCCTGCGGCTCCATGCGCACGCCAGTCAGTACTAACCCTCCTCCTATCATCAGCAAAGCTAATGCAACAAACAAACCGCTAACGATAACCAGGGCGCTCACAAATTTCGCCAGCAGCAAATTATCCCGGTAAATGGGCTGCGCCATCAGGCGGGTCAAAGTACCGCTGTTCTGCTCGGAATTAACAGCGTCAAAACCTAAACTGATACCCAGTAACGGTGCCAGAAAACTCAGGAACACATGAAATGGCGGGATGGAATTATCGGTTGTGGTTAACAATTTCAGATATAAAAAAAGATGATCCGGATCTTTTGTATTTCCTATCGCTGATTTAATATTCGCCAGTGATACGTACATTGCGGCGATAAAAGTAAGAACAATAAGCGCAATCAATATGCTGAAGCGCCAGCTGCGTATATGATCCGCTATTTCCTTATGAATCATAACTCCAAAAGGCCCCGGATCAAGAGATTGACTTTTCATAGCTTGTATTTTTAGTACTATTTGATTCAAAATATTTCTGGTAAATATCGTCGAGTCCATAATTTTTTTGATTGACACCGATTACATCGTAGCCTTTTCCAACCAGAAAGCGAACAAGAGCGGCAGTTACATCGCGGCTGCTGGTAAATTCCAGTTCATTTTCGTGGATGCGAATCTGGGTAATGGCTTCCCATGCCTGGAGTTCCGGCTCCTGCTGCCAGGGTTGTGAAACGGGTTGTGCTACCCTGATTGAAGTGACATGGCTATCGGCGCCGAATAGTTGACCGGACAGCGCGCCGATATCTCCCTGTGCCAGCAATTGGCCCTTCACAAAAATCCCAACCCGGTCGCACACCTGTTGGACGTGGTGTAAATGGTGCGATGAGAGTAAAACGGTAAGTCCCTGCTGCCGGCTCAACTGTTTGATGAGCGCCAAAAAGTCTCTTACGCCGGTTGGGTCTATACCAAGCGTTGGCTCATCCAGGATAATGACCTCGGGGTTCTTGATCAGCACATCGGCCAGACCAAGTCGCTGTTTCATGCCTCGGGAAAAAGCCGAAGTCTTTTTATGTTGGTCTGCAGCAAGTCCCACAATCTCCAGCACTTCGGCCGAACGCTTTTTTAGTTCATTTTCCGGTACGCCGTTCAGTCTGCCGATATACACCAGGTTTTCCAGCGCGGTCATGTTATCATAAAAACCGACGCTATCAGGCATATAACCCACTTTTTTCTTAACCGAAATAGGGTTGCTGGTAGCGTTATGCCCGCAAACAAAAGCGGTACCGCTCGTCGGGTCGGTAAGCCCGAGCATCATCAATATGGTGGTAGTTTTGCCTGCGCCATTAGGCCCCAGCAATCCGAAGATCTCGCCCTTGTTTATATCAAGGTTTAAACCATCTACCGCTTTAACAGCGCCATACTGTTTGGTTAAGCCCTTTAATTGTATAATAGGATCTTTCATTGGTAAAAAATGGATTGGCTATTTTATCTTCTGCCATATTTACGAATGAGATAATAAACGATGCCAATGGCCAATAGAATGACCAAAACGCCGATCCAGCCGGAAAGCAAGGACGTTTTGACCGCCAGTCGGAAAGCGATCTGTGAGTTGGTATTGCTATTAGTTGCCGAAAAATTAGCAGCATAGTCCCCGGCAATGGTTTTGTCCGGCACTTTTACGGTCGCTTTAACATCGATGGTTTTCCCGGCTTCCAGTTGTTTGATACTCGCGGGTTCAAAAGTAGATTCCCAGCCGGTAGGCAATTGTGCGGTAACCTGCAGATCATTCAACGGCAGGGAGCCGGTGTTTTTGACGGTTAGCTGCAACTCTTTTTGGCTGCCCGAGGTTACTTCGTCGCTTAATCTTCCGGTAGGTGTGCTTAATGTCAAGCTGTAGGAGCCTTTAACTACGGCTTCCAGGTTCAGCGATAGGGTATCGGAACCGGATACGGCCCTGATCGGAACCTTGTATTTTTTTGGGGAGGCGGTAGCCGTGGCATTAATCTCGATGGCGATATCCTGGGTTTTGCCGGCATCCATATTAATGGAAGTTACCTGGCTACCGTCCACTTTATAAGCGATTGCCCAGCCAAAGGGAATATCGGTTTTAAGTTCGTAGATCTTGGCGCTGGCCGAGCCGTTATGGAGCGTCGTGCTGTAACGGAAGGTTTCATTGGTTGCGGCCTCGATGTTCATCAGTTTGGCGGTAAAGCCCGACTTGCCAGCCGGCCAGGTGACTGGTTGTTGTGCCTGTGATTCGAAGGCGGATACCAGAAATAATAAAAGAAATGTAAATCTGCGCGCTACGCTTAAATGGGTAATAGTGATTTGGGGTAACATGATCTAACAACTAAAATGGTTAATGATAGCTTTCAAAAATGCTTTTTCGATAATGGTTTAATTTTTAAAAATTGATGGTTCAAAGAAAAAAATCAGCCAAAAAATTTCAAATAGTTTTAACATTTTTTAACAATTAGATATTAGCCTAAACGATTAAGCCCTGACACCCATTGTCGCCGGGTTATAAAAGATCGGGTATATGAGCGGATTTGTTTGATAAATAGGTAAACTATTGCCAAACAGAGTGATGCTAATTTTTGTAATAGAATTATGGGAAAGACACCGAATACCGTATTAGCCCGCGACGGAGCACTGCAGGCTCCCTGGCAGTATGGCGCAGCGACTATAATTTCGAAAGCTTTATTTGATACCACCGCCATTTATGATGCGCTGATCGTAGGTGGCGGCATTACCGGTATCACAACGGCACTGTTTCTTCAGAAAGCAGGAAAAAAAGTAGTGATCGCCGAAGCGCATAAACCGGGATTTGGAACTACCGGTGGGACCAGCGCCCACATCAATACCTTCGCGGATACTACTTATGCGGAAGTAGCGAGCGCTTTCGGCGAAGAAGGAGCGCAACTTTTCGCGGATGCGATCAACGAAGGTTTCACGACCATTAAATCCAATATTGATGTTTACCAGATTGATTGCGATTACGAAATCAATCCTGGCTACCTGTATGCAGAAACCGGGGACGAGGCCAAACAACTCGACGAGATCTACAATGGTGCCTTAAAAGTAGGTGTGCCTGTAAACTATACGGAAGAAGTGCCGACACCGGTAGAATATTTAAAGGCCCTGGTTTTCGATAGGCAGGCACAGTTTCACCCGTTAAAATATTTGCGGGGTTTACAAAAAGCTTACCGGGAAGCAGGTGGTATAGTTTTGGAAAACACGTTGGTAACCGGTATCGAAACTGACAATGGCGTACATACCGCGCATTCGCCAACAGGTGTTATCAGGGCTAAAACGGTAATTTACGCTACGCATACGCCGCCCAATATCAACCTGTTCAATTTTGAGTGCGCCCCTTACCGCAGTTATGTACTGGGCCTGAAATTAAAAACGGATACTTATCCGGATGCCCTGGTTTACGATATGCAGGAACCTTATCATTATTTCCGGACACAGGTACTTAACGGGGAAAAACTCTTGATCGCCGGTGGTAATGATCATAAAACGGGTCATGCTGACCCGGAAAAAGCCTTTGCCGATCTGGAAAAATATATCCGGAAATATTATAACGTGTCGTCGGTTAAATACCGCTGGTCATCACAATATTATGTACCTGTGGACGGCCTTCCTTATATCGGACAGATGCCGCTGGCGGCGGACGGTATTTACTGCGCAACCGGTTATAACGGCAACGGGATGATGCTGGGCAGTATCGCCGGCAAAATACTCAGCGACCTGGTCAGGAGACGGCCCAATAGATATCAGGACTTGTTCAGTCCTTCACGGATCAAACCAGTGGATAGCTTCAGCGAATTTGTTAAAGAAAATGTGGATGTAGCTTACCACTTTATAGCAGACAGGTTTCATATTCACGAAACGGATTCATTAAAACGGCTTCAGCGAGGTACCGGCAAGGTGCTGGAAGTAGACGGTGAGAAGATAGCGGCATACCGGGATGAAAAAGGAGCCGTCCACGCGCTCAGTCCGGTTTGTACCCATGCCGCGTGTATCGTGAACTGGAACGGTGAAGAAAAAAGCTGGGACTGCCCCTGCCACGGTGCACGTTATGATATTGACGGAAATGTATTGACAGGACCGGCAACCAAAAACCTACCCAAGATCAGCAGCGATGAAAACTAAGGAAATATTAGCCGGCGGAATTACCGGTACAACTTTCATGACCCTGTTCAGCTACCTCATTTCGCTGGCCGATGGCGAAAACTTCAGCGAACCGGAGCGCCTCGGACAACTGGCTGGCCGTCTCATTCCGAAACTGGACAAGCAGCAGAGTCAGGCTTTAGGCTGGCTCGGTCATTATGGGGTAGGCCTGCTTTTTGCACTAGTCTATGTGGAGCTTTGGCGGCGCGGAAAATTAAAACCTGATCTGAAAACGAACCTTTGGCTGGGTGGCTTAAGTGGCTTGCTGGCGGTCGCGGTCTGGAAAGCCACATTTAAAATGCACCCGCTGCCGCCTTCGTTAAGTTTTAATAAATATTACCTGCAACTCGTTCCGGCTCACCTGGTCTTTGCAGTCTTCGCCGGGATCGGTTATCAAATCTTAAAAAGAGCAAATTATGTTACAGATCATCGATGAGGCGGAAAAAAGCAGGACGGATCTGGCCCAACGTTTCCCGGAAAATCCTTTGTTATTACCTAAAGACCTTGCGCCCAGCGCCGGTGGTTTACAAATCATTAGCCTGCTGAATCCGGGCGTATTCCGTTACGGGGGGAAAATATGGCTTCTGGTCAGGGTAGCGGAAGGTGCTGTGCAAAAGGAAGGCGTACTATTTTTCCCCGCCCTGAACGCGACTGGGAATACCGAGATCATCGAAGTACCATTAAACGATCCCGACCTGATCGCTATCGATGCCCGTGTAATCAGCTATAAAGGCCTGGATTACCTGACCACAATCTCACATTTACGCTTATTATCCAGTGATGATGGTGTGCATTTCACCGAGCCGGGAGACTATGCTCCCATATTTGGACAGGGCTACCTGGAACGATTCGGCATCGAAGATTGCCGGGTGAGCCAGATAGGTGACACTTATTATCTGACCTATACCGCAGTCTCTGATAGTGGTGTTGGCGTAGGTTTGCAAACCACCAGAGATTGGCAACACTTTGAAAATGCTGGCATGATCCTGCCGCCGCATAATAAAGACTGCGCCATCTTTGAAGAAACCATCAACGGTAAGTATTATTGCCTGCACCGGCCGAGCAGCAAAGAGATCGGCGGCAATTATATCTGGCTGGCCGAATCTTCCGACGGCAGACAATGGGGGAACCATCAATGCCTGATCAAGACCAGGCCCGGCCTTTGGGACAGTGCACGCGTCGGTGCCGGGGCGGCACCGATCCGTACCGGGCGGGGTTGGCTGGCGATTTATCACAGTGCAAATACGGAGCACCAGTATTGCCTGGGCGCTTTCCTGATGGATTTGGATAATCCTTCGAAGATCATTTCACGTACCGTTGAACCCATTATGGTGCCTACGGAACCATATGAATTAAGCGGCTTTTTTGGGCATGTAGTTTTTACCAACGGGCACCTGATTGATGGTGACCGCTTGACGATGTACTATGGCGCGGCAGATGAGTTCGTGTGCGGCGCGCATTTTTCCATCAGTGCAATACTGGAACAATTGGTTTCTTATTAGCATATCGAAAGTTTCTTCAGCAACGCTGCAAACCATCGAACTATCGCAGGAAAATAAAAAAGTCCGCCCTGGCAAAGGCGGCCGCTTCATAAGCTTATGCTTATTTCATGCTGTCATGGATCTTTTGGATCGCGTCGAGGTGCATCTTTAAGGTTGGTAATGTCTTCACCGCAAATGCTTTCAAACCCGGGTCCTTCAGGTTTTTAGTGGCATCCTCAAATTCTTTGATGTCGTTTTTGTGATCTTCGATCATATTATCAACATAGGCTTTATCAAAGTCCGCGCCTGATTTTGAAGAGAGATTATCTTTCACCTTTTGTTCGTCACTATCTATCGTTGTTGGCAAGGTGATCCCTTTGGATTTTGCAAGGGCCTTCATTTCCTCGTTGGCTTTGCTATGGTCACTGACCATCATGCCACCGAAATCTTTAACTTTTTGGTTGGCAGCTTTTTGCTGGGCGAGCGTGCCGAGCTCGACTTCTGCCATACCGCCATTAGCTGCCGCCACGGCAAATTTCGCATCGTCCTTGTCGACTGCTGATGCGGATGAATCCTTTTTGGCCGTGTCAGCTTTTGCTGTATTCGCGCTGTCTGCGCTGGCTTTGCTGTCCTTGTTGCCGCTGCAGGCCTGTACCATACAGGTGACACCTGCGATCAGGCTGATGTACATGAGCTTTTTCATGGTGGGTGTTTTGTTAATTTGTATCTCTTTTATCGTCAAGCTATTTTATACCAAGTATTTCCAGCGTCCTTTTATCGCGTTCGCCATGATAGAACTTGTCCAGTACACGGCTAAAAACCGGGAAGGTCGCGGGCACAGCATCAAATAGGGTCATTGACGACTTAAGCTTGAGGTCGTCGGGGCTACCGAAAACAGCATGCGGGTCATTTGTTTCCAATTCCAGCAGCGCTTTACAGATAGTCGTCAGCCGCAGCCCGAGTTCCGGGTCCATCAGCAGGTCTCCCGCTTCCTTTATATCTTTTATGGCGTAAAAACGTGACATTTCGGTCATGCCCAAACCTGCGATCTGCGGGAAGATATACCACATCCAGTGGCCTTGCTTGCGGCCGTCTTTGATTTCCGCCAGCGCGGTATCATAATCACGGTCCTGCGCAGTTTTAAAACGTTGTAAGTGCTCTTTCATTTTTTTACTTAGT
This sequence comes from Mucilaginibacter sp. 22184, assembly GCF_052045695.1. NCBI lineage: Bacteria > Pseudomonadati > Bacteroidota > Sphingobacteriia > Sphingobacteriales > Sphingobacteriaceae > Mucilaginibacter > Mucilaginibacter sp. 22184. The sequence goes on along the minus strand of NZ_JBQEPI010000015.1, from coordinate 21,365 downwards.
TGCTTTTCCCCCTGAACAGCGAGATGATCCATATGATAATGGCGATCACGATCACGACTGCTATAATGCCCACCACCGCGCCGGCTTTGAAAATACCTGCGATGGCGGTACAGCTTGTAAATAAGGCGGCCATCATGAGGATGGCCACCGGCACAATGATTTTTTTCATGGTTATGTTTTTATGTTCACCCTGCGCTGCTATTATCCTGTATGTCGTCCGAGGGATAAGTTTCTGTTGATCCGGTATCCAGCCTGACGACGATCTTATCGCCAATAGCGTCAACAACCTCGCCTTCACCTGAAGGAGTGATCACACGCTGTCCTTTCAAAAATAGGTGCTCATCCATTATACTTGTACCTTTTCAGCGCCATAGGCACTCCATTGAGCGACACCTTTTGGTTCTGCATTTTTTACTTCAGCACTTTTGATCTTGCTCATGTCTTTATTGAGTTTTTCGCTTTCTTTTACCTCCGCGCCGAAATCATCCGGCAATTTCGTTTGGCCTTCTGTTTCTTGTACCTGTGCAATGGGGTCTTCAACGTAATTAAATTCTTTGCCCATGCCTTTGATCTCACCCTCATTCCACGGCCCGCGAACGGTACCGGCGGATAGGTTGTAAACGTTTTGCAGGTAGCGGGGATCGGCAGCCAATACTCCCGGCGGAAAATTAGGCTGAATGCTGTTCAAAGCTGCCTCAAACATTTTATAGTGTGTAACCTCCCGGGTCATCAGGAAGGATAAGGTTTCGTGGATGTACGGATCCTCTGTAAATTTCATCAAATGCTCGTAAACGAGCTTGGCCCGTGATTCAGAAGCCAGGTTGCTGCGCAGGTCTACGGTCAGGTCGCCATTGGAGTGGATGTAGGAAGCACACCAGGGAATGCCCTGGCTGTTACGCGGGGTGACGCCGCCTCCGGTGATGATGCCAAACTGCGGATTAGCAAATACCGCTGCGTGGATAATATCCTCTTTAGCGGCCTTGCCGTTTAATACCTGCATGATTTCGGAACTATCGGCAGCGTTTTTGAGTTCGCCGTTCACACCCTTCAGCAGCATCTGGATGGTAGCGCCCACGATCTCCAGGTGACTGAATTCTTCGGTGGCGATGTCCATCAGCATATCGTATTTATCCGGGTGTGGAACTTTCGCGCCGAAGGCCTGGGTGAAATATTGCATGGCAGCGGCCAGCTCACCGTTTTCGCCGCCGAATTGCTCCAATAACAGGTTCGCAAAACGCGGATCGGGACGAGATACCCTGGCATTGAATTGAAGGTCTTTTACATGGTGAAACATAATATTATTTGTTTTAGGTAAATGTATAATGATAAAACTACAGGAGTTGATATTATGTTTTTAATTAATTAAATAATTTATAAAGAAATATAAAAACAATATTTAACTGAAAATAGTTGTTGTACTACCTTTTAAGCGCTTTCCGCAAGCGTTTGCAGCGTAATTATGCCAATTGTTGAAAGATTATTTTTTTTACCATGAATGCAACCTCAGCCTGGCTATTGGCTGTTAATTCAAAATTGAACAGTCCCGGCCTGACCGCTGTTTATGAACAGCAGGCAGTAGGTTATGCCTTTAAAGTTTATCTGATTGATGACTCCTGCTGGATGGTTGTAGCCTGGCCGAAAGGCAGCCGGATCGCTTTCCGGCTTGCTTATTCACCCAACGATCAGCTGGAACTCAGGAAAGTCATGGAGAAGGATCAAAACATTACTTTTCGGATCGCCTCCCTGATGGGGGAATACGAGGCTGTTGTCCGGTTACCGGTTGGAGAAATCCCCGTGCTGCGTTTTACGACAACACTGAGAGCGGCAGCACCGATCTTGTTCCCTTTCTGGCCGAGGGATATCGTGCCGCTCGGCGCAGTTAGCAGCGATAAGATAGCTGAAGGTGAGATCAAAGTCAGCCAGGTAGGCACACGTTCCGGACAGCTCTATTTTAGCCTGACCCGGCCGAAGGCGGGTTCTGTGCTTTACCTACAGAATCTGACCGCACTGGCGGACTATAACCAGCAGACCGAGACCTCGGCCGGTGATACGGTGGGTGGTGAATGGCCGGAAATTGGATTTGCCCTGCCACCTACTTTGAAAAATAAACCATTGGAAGCCGGGAAAACGTATGCCCTGAGTGACGCGTTTATCGTCTTTTCTGAAGAAGTACCTGCAGATGAGGGAGCCATGGTACGCCAGTATCTTGATTTATTAGCGGCAGTTTATCTGGAATTGCCAAAACCCGCCACTACTTATAAAAACTGGCCTGAAACTTTACAAAAAGGTTTAACTGACCTGACCGAAAGCCCGGGTTGCTGGTCACAGGTGAACGGAAATCATTACCTGAATGCTTATGTCTGTGATTATGCAACACCACCCGAGATCATGGTACAACTGGCAGTACTCCTGCCTTTGCTGGATTATGTAGAATGGAGCGATGGCCAGCTGGAAGTGATGAAAAAGATCAAGGAAGGCCTGCCCGCTTTTTATAATGAGGAATTTGGCACGATCATGCGCTGGCACCCTAAAGTGGCCGATAAGATGGAAGGCGAAGAAGAACACAAAAAGCCAATGGTTATGGATTCCTGGTATCTGCATCACCCGCTGCTGAACTTGTCACGCTTAGCGCTCAAAGGGGATAAAGTTGCCGAAAAGCTGTTCCTGGATTCGCTGGAATTCGCAATAAAGGTGGCCCGTCATTTCAATTACAGGTGGCCGGTGTTTTATAAAATGGATACGCTCGAGGTGATCAAAGCGGAAACACAACCTGGAAAAGGCGGTGAAAAGGATGTGCCGGGTTTGTATGCACATGTGATGCTGCAGGCCTGGGAACTGACAGGCAACAAACGTTATCTGGCCGAAGCTGAAAGAGGCGCTTTAAAACTGCAAGGTTTAGGTTTTGACTTATTCTACCAGGCGAATAATACCTCCTTCTCGGCAGGTGCCTTATTACGGCTGTATAAGATCACCCAAAAAGAAGTATATAAAGAGCTCAGTTATTTATGCCTGGCTAATGTGTTCAGGAACGTAAAACTCTGGGACTGCAATTATGGCTACGGTCGGAATTTTCCATCTTTTTTTGCCCTGTTCCCGTTGAACGATGCGCCCTATACGGCGGTTTACGAGGAGCAGGAAGTCTTCTGTGCCTTTCATGATTACCTGAGGCAGGCGGAGGGTGTCGAGATCCTGCCGTCGCTCCGATTACTGATGGCTGAATATATCCGGTATCTGGTAGACCGTGCCGTGTATTATTACCCGACAATGCTGCCCAAAGAAATGTTATCCGATGAGGTAAAGACCGGCGAGGTAGACGCAAGCCTATGGATCGCCCTGGAAGACATGCATGATGGCTGGGAACAGTCCGGCGAAGTTGGGCAGGAGGTTTACGGCGCGGGAAATGCTTTCGGTATCCTGCCGCGCCATTATATGCAGGTGGAAGATGAGCCCTTTATGATCTACACCGATTATCCCACTTATGGCTTTTCGCCAAAAAAGCACCTTCCGGCCAGATTCAGACTGGCGGGAGATGCGCGGCTTAATTGCCGCCTGATGCTGGTTAAAACGGATAAAGGTAAAATGCCGGAATTTACGGTGATGTTGAACGACGGTAAAGAGCCTGCTAAAGGCAAAAAAACAAAAGAAGGCCACCTGGAGTTTACCATCCCCGGTGACAGTGAAATTCATATCAAATGGAAAGCCTTATGAAAAAAAAGACGAATTTGTTCGAACGTTTCAGCAACTGGGCCACAGCGGCCACCGGAAGTTCCGCGGCATTTATCATCGCTACATCCACCGTGCTCATCTGGGCAGTTACGGGACCGTTATTTCATTACTCGGAAACCTGGCAACTGGTGATCAATACCGGCACGACGATCATTACCTTTCTGATGGTGTTTTTAATTCAGAAGTCGCAGAATAAGGACTCCAAAGCCATCCACCTGAAGTTAAATGAATTATTAGCTTCGCATGAGGGCACCAGTAACCGCATGGTGAATATCGAGGACCTGACCGAGGAAGAACTGGACCATCTTTATAAATTTTATATCCGGTTGTCCGATCTGGCAGAAAAGGAAAATGATCTGACCCGCACGCATTCAATAGATGCTGCTGCAGAAAACCAGAAAAGAAAATCACAGACACGGAAGCCGATTAAAAAGACCTGAGCCATGAATAAGCCAACTACAATCACCGCGATGATCGAATGTCCGAAGGGATCGAACCAGAAGTTCGACTATGATCCGGCGGAAAAACGTTTTAAACTGAATAAGATCCTGCCCGCCGGACTTGTCTTTCCCTTTGATTTCGGGATGATCCCGGGAACCAAAGGTGAGGACGGCGACCCGCTGGATATCATCGTGATCTCTGAAGGTTCCGCTTTCCCCGGTTGCCTGGTAGATTGCCGGATCATCGGTGGGCTAAAAGCAGAGCAAACCGAACGGAACGGGCACAAGGTACGGAATGACCGTTTTATCGGCATCCCGGATGTTTCCCTGTTATACTCGGACATCCATACACTGGAGGAACTGCCACAGGTTCTCATTGACCAGCTCGAAGCCTTTTTCAAAAATTATAACGAACAGGCGGGCAAGAAATTTAACGTGACTGCGAGGCTAAACGCCCCGCAGGCCGCCAAATTATTAAGTGAGTGAAGAAATAAAGCAGCTGCTCATACCGGTCATGCTGGCATCACTGTAAAGTACCGCCTGGCTCGTTAACCGTAAGCCGGCTGCGGAATTAAAGAAGCCCGCAGCTGTCTGCGGTAAATGAATTAAATAAGAATCAAATCAATTGCTATGGAACTGCTGTTAAAAATTTTTGGTGAGGGCAAAGACCTCAATGCCCTGCAGATGAGCAGCCGGGGCGTAGTCATTTTTATAATTGCCTTCCTGCTCATCCGCGTCTCGGGACGCCGCTCGTTTGGCGTGCGGACGCCGCTCGACAACATTATTACCATTTCACTGGGAGCCATCATGAGCCGGGCGGTTGTGGGTGCATCAGCTTTTGTACCGGTAATCGTCTGCTGTTTTGTGATTGTTTTCCTGCACCGGGTCTTTGGCTGGCTGATCGTTCATCATAAGGCATTCGGCCGCTTTGTGGAAGGCGATAAAATCCTGCTATTTGATCAGGGAAAGTTCATTAAAAGCCATATGGAAAAAGGGTTAGTGTGTGAAGAAGATATCATGCAGGGTGTCCGGAAGTCAGCGCTAACCGAAGATATGGAGGGGGTTGAAACAGTTTATATGGAAAGAAACGGCGAGATCAGCGCAATCCGGAAAAAATGAAAATTGTTCTGATTTTTCAGGGAGTTTGGAACGCTTCTTGTTTTTTTAACAACAGCGTTGTTCATTATAGTTTTAACCAAAATAAAATCTACAATCATGCCTACAAAAAGCAACAAAAAGTCTGCAGCAGCAGCCAGCCGCACACCAGAAGCTGAAAGTGCGCTGAAAGAATTATTTATTGATGAGATCAAGGACATCTACTGGGCGGAAAAACATTTAGCCTCCGCTTTGCCGAAACTGATCAAGGGAGCGACCTCGGAAGACCTTAAACAAGCCATTAGCAACCACCTGGAAGAAACCAAGAACCATGTGACCCGTCTGGAAAGCGCTTTCGCTTCGATCGGTGAAAAAGCAGTGGCTAAGAAATGCCTGGCCATGGAAGGCCTGCTAAACGAAGCTACTGAACTACTGTCCGATACAGACAAAGGCACAGAAGTAAGGGATGTAGCTATTATTTCTGCTGCTCAAAAGGTAGAACATTACGAGATCGCATCTTATGGTACCCTGCGCACCTTAGCCGGAACCCTGGGCTATAGTGAAGCACAGAACCTGTTTGACGAAACCTTAGCTGAAGAAAAAAATGCCGATACCCTGTTGACCCAAGTAGCCGAAAATTATGTGAATGAAGCCGCTGCCGCTGAAGTAGAATAAAAGAAGCAAATTGTGATCTTTCAGGGGATACCGGAAGGTATCCCTTTTTTGTTTAAGTTTTGCTTAGCGCCGCGATCAAAAGTTCAGCGGTCGCCTCGATGGTCTGATGAATGACCTCCTCACAGGAACCGGAAAACACTTGACGGAAGCTGGCTTCACGACCACAGATCAAAGCAAAAACGAACATGGTGCCGACCGGTTTCTCCGGTGTTTCGCTGCCGCCGGGAGTGGTCAGGCCGGTAACGGTTACCTGAATATCCGAATCGATTATTGTTTTTAAGCGGCAAGCCATCTCCCGGGTCACTTCCATCGATTCCGGCGTGTATTTATCAATGAGTTCCTGTGGTACACCTAGTAAACTGACTTTCAAACTCGCGTCATAACAGGCAATGCCCCCTTTAAGCACTTTACCAGATTCTTCGGTCAGCGCAAATTCGGAGCAGAGCCAGCCCGCTGTCGCGCTTTCTGCAAAAGCGATACTCAGCCCTCGTTGAGCTATGAGTTTACTGCAACCGATGATTTTGCTTTCCGCCATTTATATTTAACGATCTGGCTCTGAAAATGGTTTGGATATACAGACATTTGGCGCAAGCATCAGGTCTTTTCTCAACAATCATAAATTCCGTATACAGACCGACTACTACTTATCACTTATCGTCCTTACCGAATAACTCCCTCAGCTTATCCTTTGCTTTTTCCAGCGTGTCTTTTTCGTCTGCGTTTAAGTTCTTCCCGGCCCGGTTCTCGTAAAAGGTCAGCATAGACATCGCGCTTTGATAAGGCGAAGATTTTCGCCGTTTGCTTGTCTCCGCCGAATGTTTTACTGATGCCGCGATCTTATCCGGATCTCCGGATTTAAAAATATCTTTCTCCAGATCCATCGCATCGCTGTGCTCTGTAACATCTGCAGACCATTTGTTTACTGTTTTTTTTGTTTTCGTAGTCATAGAAGTATAGTTTATCAGTAAATGATTTTAGTATCGTTGATAATAACCTTCTTGCTTGTCGCTTTCTGCTTCCGCTTTTTTATCCTCTTCCAGTAGATTGGTACCGATAGGGTTAGCGGCTAATAATTTGGCAAACCAGGCCAGGTTTGCGGTCATATAACGCAAGGTTTTATTGGTATATAAATACCGTTCGCCGCCAGCTTCCACATAATCTTTTTCTCCTCCGGCCATACCAACCCAATAGGCGTTAACATTTGGTGGAATTGTAAAGCCCACTTCCTGCAAAGCCCAGAGTACTTGCGCGGCGCAGCTATGGGCACCGTCTTCGTTGCCGGTAACCAGGCAGCCGCCTACTTTATTATAGGGCATATATTGTCCGTTTTCTTGACTGCTCAGTTCTTCGTCCCGGAAAATAGCATCTAACCGTTCAATCACTTTTTGAGCGGTCGAGGCCAGGTGTCCCATCCAGATGGGCGTGGCGATAATAAAAATTTGGCAGGATTTGATCTTTTCCAGGATAAGCGGCCATTGGTCACCCCCTCCTTCATCAGAAGAATTACCGGTAAGTACCTGGTAATCATTAAGACGGATAATCTCCGTTTCAAACCCCTGCTCACGAAGCTGGCTTGCCGCCTTGTCAGCCAATGCGCCTGTGTTGGAAAAATCTGGATGGCGTTTGAGCGTACAGTTTATAAGTAATGCTTTCATGAAGTTTGTTTTAATAATTAGTTAGAAAAATAACAGCCTGATGTGATTCAGCTATCACTGTTCTTCTTTTTTTCTTTTGCAAAATGAGCGCGCGCCTGCTTTAAACCAGTCGCTATTGCTTCCCCTTCATTGCCGGTTGTTCGCAACACTTCATTGGCGATCTCCGTTGCCTTTTCCCTGATTTTCTTAGGTTGGTTCTTATAAGATGGCGGGTAGTTTCCGTTATACCATGGCATAAGCTAATTTTTAAATGTTTCCTAAATACGCTTTCATTTCACCCTTGTTTTCCATTTGCGTTCGGCAGCGCCTGCCTGATGACAGGCGCTGTAAAAAGATCAGGAAAAAAATCCCTTGTCTTCTTTGGGTTCGGTGCTTGCCTGGTAATTGATATTATTTTCAGCGATCTGGGTCAGCAGGTTGTCTGCTTCCTTTTCTTCCTCCAGGGTCTGGACCAGGAGGTCGGCCGCATCATTATATCCTAAAGTTTTAGCCAGTGTGACCATGCCGCCGTATGTGGCGATCTCATAATGTTCTGCCTTTTGTCCGGCGAAGATCAAACCTACATCCCGTTGCGCGGTGCCTTCTTCGGTTTCATCTATAATATCTTCGCCTTCGTCAACAATACCGGCCATCGCCGCGCATTTGGTGGTGTCCACGTCTTCGCCAATCAGACCAAAGACCTGTTCCAACCGGGTAACATGGTTTTGAGTTTGTGTGAGGTGATTGCCGAAGGCATCCTTCAGTTCGGCGGATGTAGCGGCTTCCTGCAATTTCGGCAAGGTTTTAACCAGTTTTTTTTCTGCCCAAAGCAAGTCTTCTAATTGATCGACAAAAAACTCCCTGAGTTTTGAATCGGTAGTCTGTGCGGTTTGTGTTTCCATGATATTTGTTTTTGATAAATGATTTAGTAATTTCTTTAAATTGGATCGATGCCTGGATCATGGCCAGGCGAGCCGCTATGTATTAAGGCTGTCCCGAGCCGCCGGATGAACCATAGATCTGTCCGGTTGCGTAACTGGCATCTGAGGCAGCCAATTGTACATAGATAGAGGCCAGTTCTGCGGGTTGTCCGGGTCTACCCAATGGTGTTTGTCCGCCGAACTGCTTCAGCTTTTCCTGGCTGGCACCGCCACTAACCTGTAACGGTGTCCAGATCGGTCCGGGTGCGACACCATTTACACGGATGCCTTTCAGCCCTAATTGTTTTGCCAGCGACTTGACATAATTCATTGTCGCAGCCTTTGTTTGCGCGTAATCATAAAGATCGGGTGAAGGATCGTAAGCCTGTTCAGAAGTGGTACCGATGATAACCGAGCCTGGCTGTAAATGCGGCAAAGCCGCTTTAATGATCCAGAAAGGAGCATAAATATTGGTTTTCATCGTCCAGTCAAACTGTTCTGTAGAAATGTCCAAAATAGACTGGTTGCTTTGCTGCCTCCCTGCATTATTTACTACAATATCCAAACCGCCCAAACCCTTAACCGCCTCGTCTACGAGTTTTTTGCAAAAAGCTTCATCACGCAGATCGCCAGGAATTGCGATGGCTTTTCGGCCTTCAGCTTTGATCAATGCGATCACCTCTTTGGCATCTTCTTCCTCTGTCGGGAAATAATTGATCGCCACATCAGCACCTTCACGGGCGTAGGCTATGGCGGTAGCTCGTCCCATCCCCGAATCGCCACCGGTGATCAACGCCTTGCGACCAGCTAACCGTCCCGAACCTTTATAGCTTTTTTCGCCGTGATCCGGTTTGGGGTTCATTTTACTGGCTAAGCCTGGCCAGGGCTGTGACTGGCCTTCAAAAGGCGGCTTGGGGTATTTGGTGATCGGATCTTCTAATGCTTTTGCTTCCATTATACTGTTTGTTTTACCGCCTGCTGCGAAGACAGGTGCTACTGCCGCGACAGCTAAAGTGGCACCTAACCCGGCGACCGCTTGCCGCCGGGTGATTTTATGTTCTTCGTTCATGGTAGTGTAGGATGTATTTTGTTATGATTTCTTTTTTGGAACCTTAGCGCCTTCCTTGCGGGCTTCCGACAATCCGATTGCCACAGCTTGTTTTCTGGACGTTACTTTTTTATAGCTTTTGCCACTTTTTAGTGTTCCTTCTTTTTCCTCATGTAAGGCTTTGTGGACCTTGTCCTGTGCCTTTTCTGAATACTTTGCCATTTTTTTGATTTAATTGTTATTCATAGTATAAACGATTCCGTTGATTATATAACCTTATCCGTTGACTACTTCACCACCGTTTACGTGGATGACCTGGCCCGTTATAAAAGAAGCATCATCCGAAGCCAGAAAAACATAGGCAGGTCCAAGCTCCGAAGGCTGTCCAGCCCGTTTCATGGCTGTTTCACTTCCAAAACTTTTGATCTTTTCCTCATCGAAGGTGGATACGATCAGGGGTGTCCATACCGGCCCGGGAGCAACAGCATTTACACGGATCTTTTTTTCAACAAGATTTGTTGCGAGTGAGCGCGTAAAGGTTGTAATAGCTCCTTTAGTCGAAGAGTAATCAATCAGCGAAGGAGAGGAACGGTAAGCGGTTACCGAGGTGGTATTGATAATACTATCACCTTCATGCATATGCACCACTGCTGCCTCAGCGAAGTAGAAATAAGCAAATATATTGGTGCGGAAAGTGGTGTCCAACTGCTCGGGGTCAATCGCCTTGACATCTTTTTGTGGAAATTGCATTCCTGCATTATTGACGAGGATATTCAGCTTTCCATATTTCTTAACGGTCCTTTCGACCGCGTTTTTGCAAAAGGCAGCATCCTTCACATCTCCTTTGATAAGCAGGCAATTTCTGCCCGCGGCTTCCACCAAATTTTTGGTTGTTTCGGCGTCATTATCTTCATCGAGGTAAACGATGGCTATATCCGCACCTTCTTCGGCAAAATGGACGCTGACAGCCCGGCCGATGCCGCTGTCACCACCTGTGATCAGGGCTATCTTGCCCTGGAGTTTGCCGGCGGCCTTGTAACTATCCTTAATATATTCCGGTTTCGGATCCATCTCCGCTTCAATACCCCTCTGGCGATCCTGTTTTTGTGGCTTTTTTGTTTTCGTTTCCATATCGGTCAAATGTTTTCTCCTTCAAATTACTTTTTCAATTTTAGCCCGGAATGGCAGATCAACTATTTGCATAAACTCTCTTTATTGGCAATGCTGCCTGATTTATGAAAAATTACTGCTTGCATCATACAGATTCATTCTTTGATAAATGAGTAAAATTGGCGGCGGCAGAAAGCGGGCGGGAGCGGCAAAATAATCTGAATAAATCACCTCCAATATTATTCCAGTAGTGGATATATGAGTAAAAATATTTTACATTTTAGCTATCTATACTTAAAATTATTTCTTTTTAATTTAATAATTGTACTAAAATCGACTATATGTGTCATTAATTTAGAACAGAGGTGTTCAATGAGGTATAGAGGCTGACGAGCAGAACTCTGAGATTTCAATTTCAGCTTTAAAGAATATCAAGAAGGCTAATTGTTTAAAAACCAATGCGGTAACTGGTGTTATCACATTGGGGAAATTGAAATAACCTTAAATTCAAAAGCTATGTCAGGAGTCAACAAAGTTATCCTGGTCGGCCATTTAGGAAAAGACCCGGAATTAAGATATTTACAAGACAATATCGCCGTTTTAAGTTTTCCGCTTGCCACGTCCGAGATTATTATGAAAAACGGTGTTAAGACAGAACATACAGAATGGCACAACATCGTGATGTGGCGGTCACCGGCGGAAGCGGGCCACAGAACACTCCATAAAGGAAAACTGATATATGTAGAAGGTAAATGCCGTACACGTTCTTTTGAAGATAAAGAAGGTATTAGGCGTTACACTACGAAAATTATTTCAGAAACCTTTACATTATTGGGGCGAAGTAGTGATTTTGAAATCGATGAATTGCTGGAAAATGTGACTCATTCACAGAAGTAGAAGCATTCAGCTACTACACGCTTTGAGAGGGAAATGGACATAATGCCTGTTGGCGGCTGCTTCGAGATGCCGCAGATTTATTCAAATATTAGTCTTTGCCGCATTCTGCAATTTTTTAATCGGCCAGATTTTCCTAAATCTCTCCTGCCCAATCGTCGTCATTACTGCCCTGGTTAGTAATTACGGAAACGATCCATAATAAAATCCCGGTCAGTAATAGCTTTTTATGCTCGGGAAAGGCATCAGCCGAATGGCTCATTATCCGCAGCACGTCAAAGATCAACATGCAGATCATCATGGAGATGATCAGTGTTCTAAGTAAAAATAACTTATTCATCATTCCATTTCCTCCAGGTTCTTTAAGCGAAAAACCTCTCTTGCGATCAATTTACAATTGTAAGCCAATTCATCCAGCGTACAGCAGATGGTTTTGACCTTTACCGGTAGTTCATCGACGGTTTCCATCAGGTCAATATGTAAAAGGCAAGAATCTTTTAAATTTTGGTGACATTTTAACTGCCCGAATAACTCATAGGCGGTACCGCGGTCGTCACCGAAGAAGTACTGTCCATAGTCGACAAAGCCGCGCGGCGTCTTCAGGCTTAATAAAATATAGAATTGTGTTTTCATAGCGGTTTATAAATGAAAGGGCCATTGCAAGAGGAGCACTTGCTTTTTTAACGCTGGCACATATCAGATGCTGTCCTTTTAAAAGCAGCCATCCGGCCGCGTATTTGGGCGTCAGCAAAGCGGTTAAATCGAATAACTTTAAATTTAAAGTCCCACTATAATTAAACTAACTTCTTAGTATATCCTGAAAAAGGCCGCCATGACGGCAGCCTTTCCGGATATATGATGGAGTCGATTATTTTATTTCGATCTGCCTGCGCAGGCTTTTTGCTTCCTCGCGCTTGGCAATATCGATGCGGAGTATGCCATCGGTATAACTTGCGCTGATCTGGCTGTCATCCGCACTTTCTGGCAGCGTAAAAGAACGCACGAACGAGCTGTAGCTATATTCGCGTTTGCTGTAATTTTTCTGGTTGTCTTCCTGACTGGCGGTTTGTTCAACTGCAATGTTCAGTACGTTACGTTCCAGGTTCAGTTTGAAATCTTCTTTCTTCAGACCCGGTGCAGCCAGTTCCACATGATAGTTGTTTTCCGTCTCGCTGATGTTGACAGCAGGTACGCGGGTTACCATACGGTCATTAAAAAAGGTGTCATTAAAAATAGAATCGAAAACATCACTAAAACCTGGTAATAGTGAACTGTTTCTTTTTTCAGGATTAAATTTAACCAATGTCATAATTTTTCTTTTAATTGTTTTTAAAAGGATCAAACCATTTATTCATTAAACTTAAAGAACGGTTGTTCGGCAGTAATACTACAAGTGAAATGCCAAAGCCAGAAATGGAATTAAAACTGAAATTTTTGCAGCGAGCAGCTGAAAAATTTACAGCGTCGCTGCCAGATTTTCATCGGCCTGACCTCTTTCAAAGGCTTAAAACCTTTCTGCGTTTTAAAGGTTATGATAAGATAAATCAAACAACAGGAGCCACTGAACAGATAATGCCGTTTTCTGGCCACACCGCACACTAATGACCAGACTTCAGCATTTACAAGAACTATCAACCCTGCAATCTATTTTTGAAGGCATTGACGACGCGATATTTTGCCACGACCTTGATATGCGGATTACCCATTGGAATCCGGCAGCCGAACGGTTATTCGGCTATGGTCATGAGGAAATAATCGATGAATCTGTTTACTTGCTGATCCCTGAAGAAAGGCAGCAGGAAAAAATGGAGATCATGCGTGATATTATGGAAGGGAAGCGGATCGGACATTTTAAAACCATTCGCAGAACCAGGGAAGGCGTTGAAATCCCCGTGTCTATAACCATTTCGCCTATCAGGGACCAGGAGGGACAAGTTATAGGATCGTCCCAGATTGCCCGCAGTATCATCGAAGAAAATACTGCCGAAGAAAAACAGGCCAGGCTGGCCGCCATTGTCGCCAGTTCGGACGATGCGATTGTCGGTAAAAGCCTGCAAGGCATCATCACCAGCTGGAATATCGGCGCAGAAAAAATGTTTGGCTATACGGAGCAGGAGGCTATCGGTCAACATATTTCATTACTAATACCGCCGGAACGTCTGGATGAAGAAGATATAATTATAGGAAATATTCGTGCCGGAAAAAAAGTAGATCATTTCCAGACTATCCGCAGAACTAAAGGCGGACAGCAGCTGCACATATCACTTACGGTATCGCCCATCCTCAACAAAGCCGGCGAAATCATCGGGGCTTCCAAAATTGCCCGGAACATTACAGCGCAGAAAGAAGCGGAACGGTCCATCGCTAAAAGTATGGAGCGTATGGAAATCCTCAATTCAATCAGTAAAAGTATCAATGAAGACCTCGATCTGCAACACATCTTACAAAAAGTGACCGATGCCACTACCAGGCTTACCGGTGCGGACTTTGGTGCTTTCTTCTATAACCAGGTGGACCAGGCTGGCGAATCTTATTGGCTTTATACTATTTCGGGCGCTCCAAGGGCGGCTTTTGAGAATTTCCCCATGCCCCGCAACACGGCCATTTTCCATCCAACATTTAGCGGTGAGGGGGTGGTCCGGGTGGATGACGTTACAAAAGACCCACGTTATGGAAAAAATTCACCATATTTTGGTATGCCAGAAGGCCATTTGCCGGTTGTGAGTTACCTTGCGGTTCCGGTTATTACCCATTCGGGTGTGGTCATCGGCGGGCTGTTTTTTGGTCATCAACAGGCTGGCATTTTTAAAGAAGAGCACGAGGACCTGGTTGTCACCGTAGCTTCACAGGCTGCCGTTGCCATAGATAATTCCAGGCTCTTTGAGGAAGTAAAAGATCTGAGCAATAAAAAAGATGAGTTTATCGCTCTGGCCTCCCATGAGCTTAAGACGCCACTGACTTCGATGAGCGGTTTTTTGCAGATTTTAGAAAGAATGGTTCCGGACGGTATTGCCAAAAGTTTTGCAGAAAAGGCACTGAAGCAATTGGCCAAACTCAACGACTTAGTCAATGACCTTTTTGATATATCTAAAATCCAGGCCGGTAAACTACAGTTGAATTTTGAACCTTTTGATCTTTCGGATCTTTTAGACGAAATCGCCGACACGTTTGGACAGACCCATGCCCACTATAATTTGAAAATGGCGGCAGATGGAGAGCTTTGGGTCTCGGGCGATAAAATGCGATTAGAACAGGTGCTCACGAATTTACTTGGAAATGCCGTGAAGTATGCGCCGGACGCCAGAGAGGTAAGCATGATTGCTATCAGGACCGGGAATGAGGTTCGCATCTCTGTGAAGGACCAGGGTCCCGGTATTTTGCCCGAAAACCAGCAGCACATTTTTAGCCAGTTTTACCGTGTTAAAGAGCAGGAGCGAAAGACCTCCGGGCTTGGCCTGGGACTTTACATATCCAAGGACATTATTGACCGGCACGGGGGGAGGATCTGGGTAGAAAGCACCCCGGGTCATGGAGCGACATTTACATTTTCTCTACCAGCTTTTACAAACTAAAACAGCCGTATAGACGTATATCACATATAATTGAAATTGTATGTCCACTAAGAAAGTGTTTGTTGTTGAAGACGATGAGGACATTAGGTTACTCATTGATTATATCCTAAAAGATGATCTTTACCAGGTGCAGCTGTTTCCAGATGTAAACACGCTTAAAAAGGGCCTTTCCCTGGAATTACCGGATTTAATTGTACTGGATATTATGCTGCCGGACGGCGACGGCGTCGAAATCTGCCGGCAACTGAAGGAGGATGCGGCTACCACTCATATTCCGGTTCTGCTGATGTCAGCACACCGGAGCAAGAGGGAAATCCAGGGAAATACCCATAGCGACGGATTTATCAGCAAGCCTTTTGACATCAATCAGTTCAAGGCGAAGGTTGATGAGTACATGTTGGCGTCGTGATCCGGGAATATGGACATTATTAGGATTCTCAGTAACGTTGAGCTCGATAGGAGGTTTGATGTGGATATCGATATCCTCAGAAAATCGCTCGATGATCTTAAAGCCTTTGGATAGGGATGTGCCGCCTTTCAGCTCGAAATCAAAACCCTGAGTATTCAACCCGAATAATACGTGCATAATACAGTAATCCTTTTCGATCAACCCAGCCTGTATTCCTTTCTCATTTTCTAGTATCCGTAGCCATATTATGTGTTTGAATGTTGCAGGATAGGCTCAAAAAGTTTTTTGGCCCGGACATTCCCATAAGTGCTGACTGACAGCTTCAGCGTCCTTTTGTCCGTCGACTGGGCTTTGTTCAGTACATTCTTTGATACGGCCTGCCTATTATCTTCAGCCAGTTTATCCAAATCGTTGACTAGGTCTACCATTAAAAATTCAGGACTCGCCTTAGTCGGAAAATGTGGCTTTACCTGAAAATCGAACTTCCCCCCAGTGGTTATGAACATTGGGAGAGGTTAGCAAAAAACGATCATCCTTTAAAAATTTACGGACAAGTACCTCTTCTTTCGGCGGTGTTTGGCCGAATACCGTTTCTTTGGGATAATAATAAACGCCCTGTGAAAGCTTTTGGAGTGTGCCATCACCGACCGGAGCACCTAAATGCCGGTCAACAGATTTTGACCAGGGGGCGAGCTCCTCCCTGCAGTAAACATACCCCCGCTTCAAGTGTTTTTTAAGTTCATCCAATTTGCTCATCGCTATTCTCCTTTTACGAGGATCGCAATAATATAATCAATATGTAAATATTTTCATTGAAAATTCATGCAAAATATATGTCATTAAATTTGCTTATTGGGCAATTACTTTGGGAGTAGTGAAGCTATTTTAAAAAATGGGAATGACAGCGATATGGCAGGGATGAAAATGTAAATTAAAGAGGCTGTACCATAAATCATGATGCAGCCTCTTAACGCATTGTCTTAAAATGCCCTTTATTCTGAAATATTTTTCCAGCTAAGAACATTATATTTTGTTCTTTTTTCATTTTCAGCACCGCCATAGATCAGTGTTTTATTTACTTCGGCTGGAGCAGCAATTTCTTCAAAACGATCCATTTCTTTAAATAATCCGGTACTAATGGTTTGAGTTGCCTTGATCTCAAAAATAGAAAACCCTTGGCTTTTTGTCATTAGCAGATCAACCTCATGCGCATTACTATCCTGCCAGAAATAATAATCCTGGTGCAGATATAAGTGATGGTTCTTTTTTTGATATTCAGCCAGTATCATATTCTCAAATATGTGCCCTTTCAATCTGTTTTCTTCCAATTCTTCAGCAGTTCTTATTCCTAACAAATGATTTAACAGGCCGGTATCGTAAAAATACAATTTGGGGCTTTTGACCAGGCGCTTATTAAAGTTTTGATGATAAGGCTGCAAAAGAAATATAATGTAGCTGCTTTCGAGTATAGATAACCAAGCTTTAGCGGTTGTATGTGAAATATCGCACTCATTAGCTAATGCGCTGAAATTTAATAATTGCCCTGCACGCCCTGCACACAAACCTAAGAATGTCCTAAAAAGTTTTAAGTCCCTGATATTCATTAATTCTGTTACATCTTTTTCTATATAGGTTTGAATGTAATTTGCATAAAAAATAACAGGGTCAATATCCCTGTCGAAAATAGCCGGATAGAAACCCTTAACGCAGGTTTGGATATAGGAATCTGCTAACAAGTCATCACGCTTTAATTCAGTAAAATCCAAAGGGAGTAATTTGAACAGGGCTACCCTGCCGGCCAGGGTTTGAGTAATGCTATTTAACAAATGGAAGTTTTGTGAGCCCGATAGAATATATTGTCCCATTATTTTGGATTCATCAACCCTGCTCTGTATATAAGAAAACAAAGCTGGCGCTCGTTGCACCTCATCCAAAATAACTTTCTGATCGTATTGATTCAAAAAAGCAATAGGATCTTCTAATGCGAATGAACGTGTATTTGGATTTTCCAGTGTTACATAACGATAATCACTAAAAAGCTCTTTTAACAAGGTTGTCTTACCTGATTGCCGGGGACCAGTAACAGCTAAAACAGGAAATTTTGTTTGTTGGGCCTTAATAATAGGTGCTATCTGCCTTGGTATAAATTTGCTCATCTCTTACGAAATTACAGACAAAGTTACAATTTACATAGCAAAAACTTTCAATTTACATGACTTTAATTGGCAATATACATAAAATGGAGATTTATACTAAACTATGGATGATAACCAATTCTGCTAGAAAGTAAAGGATACCAAATCCCCGCATGTCCGTGGGGATTCTAAACATTCACAACAATTCAATTTCGCCAAGGAGGATGCCGTACCCGATCTCGATTTGAATGAAGTGATCGGAAAATCAGTAAAAGGGGAGGGATCCGTAATGCCGGCACCCAAGCGAAGTGCCTTTGTTATCCTCGAAAAGAAAAGATGATGATTAAACATGGGTTGCTTTGCGTTGTTTAAATGAAGTAGCAATTGATGAAGAGTTGAGATTATTTAAAACCTTCTGCCTATAATGATTTTGATAATGGCCTTATCTGCATTTTGTGTAAAGCCATAACCTATTCCCCCATTAAATTCCCATTGCGGATCAAAATTCAGATCGGTTGCTACGAATAACTGGTGATCCTGTTGTTTGAAAATGTCATAATGAAAAAAGGGCCCGGTACTACCATAATATTCTAATCCGAGGGCAACAACTTTGGTTACATCATAGCTGCCTTTAACATTAGGTGAAAAGGTAAATCCCCGGTTTTCATCCGGGCCTTTAAAGCTTTTCTCCAGTGTTGGGTTAATGGAAATATATAATTTATTCCATTTTTTATCTACAATGGGTCTTATTTCCAACGTGCTGGTATTTGCTGAAAATGCACTTTTCTGAAAGCCAAATTCGGTCGAAATACTCACACCTATGGGCCAGTTCCAGCTCTGCGGTGCGGCAACTCTTGGTCTGATATGCGAGCCTACGTAAGCAGTGCGTCCGGCATCTCCCACAGAATTGAAAAAATAAAAACCGGTTTCGAACCAGGTAGTCCAGCCATGGGTTATCTCAATGGTTTCATGTTCTACATGATTTGTTGGAAGCTCACCATTAGTGATCGTTTTACTTCCATTGAGGGTAAAATTACTGTGCAGCTCCAACATTGTTCTACCCTTTTCAACTGTTTCAGAACCATAAACCTGGATCTCATAATTGTCCTGTGCTTTAAGTTTCAGGATAGAAAACATAAGGATTAGCAAGCATAGATATTTCATTAGTATTTAGCTTTAAAACGCATGTAAAATCACATTCGTCCTAAAACTATCTCCGCAATCTGAAGCAAAATTGTAGTTGGATGGTAGATCTTAATTGTATTAAAAAATTGACAGAACAGGGACTTTTAATCTTGGATTACCTAAGGTTTTTCAGAACTTGAGGATAAAAGTGTGCCACCCGGAATCATACTCATAGTGAATACCATAACCATAATGCTGACAGATATTTTTAACCAGCGTTAATCCAAGGCCAGTACCCTGCGATTCCTTCCCTTTTTGAAAACGCTCAAAGATCAATTGCTCATTTAACGAGTGATTAGCACCGGTATTCTTAATGGATAATTGCGCTCCGTTCAATTCAATAATAATTATGCCGCCAGGGTTATTATGCCTGATCGCATTACTAAATAGGTTATTTAATAAGATATCGATCAAATATCTACTGGCCAGCACCCGTTTTGGCTGTAGGCTGTGCTCAAACGAAAGGGCTTTAGTTTGCATCAGTTCCTGAAACTGCAGCATTTTCTCGGACAGTACTGCCTCCAGATTAATTGACTCATTTTCGGTAATCAATTTATTTTCCAGTTTGGCCAACAATAATAACGATTGGTTAAGTCGGGTGGATTTATTGATCGAGCCGTAAATGTCTGTGATCTGCTCCAATTGCCCGGCACTTAATGTTTCATCCTGGATCAGCGTATCCAGCTTTGTAGTCACTACAGCCAAAGGTGTCATCATTTCGTGAGAGGCATTCTCCGTAAATTGTTTCAGGCTCAGGTAATCATAGGTTACCCTTAACGACATTTCCCTAATAGCTTCGTTGAGTTCAGCAAATTCATCTACCTTACTTGGTTTTCCTTTAAACTGGTCAACATCCGCGATGTTAAATTGCTTAATCTCCTTCAAAGTTAATTGAAATGGCTTCCAAAGCCCGTTGAGCATGTACTTATTGGTGATAAATAACACCAATAACAGGCCAGCAAGCAGCACCAGTGTAATGATGGTAATAACCTCTATGAGATATTTTTGCCCTGCTCTGGAGATGGTTATAACAACTTTGTAATTCGTATCCTTTAATTTAACCAGGTCTTCAACGGCACGTCCAGCTTCTTTCCGCTGCTCCTTAGGGTTGAAATAAGTAGTATCAAAAAAACGCTTCCGTAATTCCTGCTCATTGGTTCTGGTAAACACGGCATGGTCGCGATCGAGGTCATACTGTTGTGGATTCAGATTGCTGCTCCTGACATACTCTTCTGCTTCTATCAATTGTTGCTGAAGTCCCTGGTCCAGCTGTTGTTGAGCAATGTAATTAATAGCAAAATAATAGATGACGGCCCCGGCCAGTAAGACGGTCAAAGTAATATAAATACTCGTCCTGGTATAATGTGCCGATAATTTCATTAACCTATAAATTTATAACCAATCCCATAAATGGAAGTTAAATAGTCCTTACCACCTGCATCCAATAACTTCCTGCGCAGATTTTTGACGTGCGTATAAATAAAATCAAAGTTATCATGCATATCCATCTCATCGCCCCATAAATGTTCAGCTATGGCATTTTTAGAGATAACTTTTCCCTTATTGGCAATGAAATACAATAACATATCATATTCCTTTCTGGTGAGGATAATAGAGGCTTCATTAACTTCAACCGTCCGGCCCTGCACATCGATGGTAATTTCATTAAATATTAACTTATTGTTGGTATTTAAAGCCTTTCGGCGATAAACTGCCATCAGGCGGGCCTTGAGCTCTGCTAAATGAAAAGGTTTGGTCAGGTAGTCGTCAGCTCCGATATCCAGTCCCTTTAATTTATCCTCCAGGGAGTTCCGGGCAGATATGATCAATACCCCTTCGTTCTTCTGGTTGGTCCGAAGGTATTGCAGCACATCTAGCCCTTCTCCATCAGGCAGCCCGATATCCAGCAAAACACAATCATAATCATAGTCTGATAGTTTCTGCAGGGCTGGATTTAGCGCGCTACAGCTCTCGCAGATATTGCCATCTACATTCAAATAGTTTGTGATATTCTCACGTAAACTTTGCTCGTCTTCTATTACCAGGATTTTCAAAGCTGCTTTTATTCAAATGTAAAGCTTAAAATTGAAGAGAACCTGAAGTATAATGCGACCTATCATTTTATTAATTGGATAATCGTATCGCGACTACAGATTTGCTTCATATTCATTCAGTAATTTACAAACAATTGATCAAGATCAATAGATCAAATCTGATTAACGTCAAAATGACTTTAGAAGCCAGCACTAACTTAAGACCACTATGGCAATTATATCACCTGTCCGTAAAGATACTTGGCATCCCGAGCCTATAAAAAAATATTCTGCTTCACTGCGCTTATGGCATTGGGCCAACACCATTGCTATCAGCGGTTCACTGATTACCGTGTTGATCAATTCAACTATTACCGATGAAAGACCTGTATCAACATTGATTAAAACTCAATTAAAAAATGCCGGTGCCACAGTAAGCAACGAACAGGCTGGTTCAGTTGCACACGCGCTTGGCGATAGCGTCTGGAA
>NZ_JBQEPI010000014.1:0-139315 GCF_052045695.1 Mucilaginibacter sp. 22184 | reverse complement strand
ATCATCATATAAATGACGTGCCCGCGCCACATGTAATATGGACGGGATGGTTAACCTGGTTATAAGAGTGGATACAAGCAGTATTAACACATTGTATAGAAAGTGATAAGAGTGTAAAAGTTCCATCATATAGGCCTGGGGTTAAAGCGTGTAATAGGCTATTTACTTCGTGGCACTTTGCGTCATTCAGTGATAAATACCGACCCGATTTTAACAACACCGCCTCCTCTGAAAGTAGCATCCTGGTTGATATCTAATACTAAAATTAGCACATCAGATGGTTTGTTTTTAACTTTCGACACTCACTGATTCTTCATCGACAGAAAGGCAGATACAGCCGTTAAAAACAAACGGCTTATGGTAGTCTTTAAAACCACCGGCCCGTGATCTTTCTAAAATCGGCCTTATATTGTTCGCTCACCATAATAACCATATTCCTGATCCGGACCGACGTTTTGGTTATACTATCAATTTTATCTACAGATATTATGAAAGAGCGGTGAATGCGAACAAAGGAATCTGCCGGCAATTTCTCGGCCAGGCTTTTCATTGTTGTGAGTGATTTGATAAAGGTGTCCTGATAGTTGGTAAATATCTTTACATAATCTTTGAAGCTCTCCAGGTAAAGAATATTTTTAAGATATACTTTCTGCAACTCATATTCTACCCGTAAAAACAAGTAGTCTCTATCGTTATAAACCCGTGTTCTATTTTCCAACCGCTCTTTAGCCCGGCAGGCAGTCGCCAAAAAACTCTCATAAAAAATAGGTTTCATTAAATAATCCAGCGCATTTACTTTGTAACCGTCCATAGCGTAATTCTCATAGGCGGTTACAAACACGATAAGCGGTACCGGATCAATAAACGAGGTGATCATCCGCGACAATTCAAGTCCATTGATCTCGGGTAAAAAAATATCTATAAAGATTAGCTGTACATCAGCCGCTTGCAACGTTTTCAGTGCATCTAAAGGATTTGAGTGAGCAGCAACTAAATGCAGGAAGGGCGTTTGTTCAACATAGAGTTTTAAGGAAAACAGGACAGCCGGATCATCATCTAATACAATACAGTTTATCATATCAAGGTCTATTGGTCATGAATGCTATGATGTTAGCTTGTACAAAAAATCAATTCCTCCGCCCCTTATTCCCAATGCTCATTCTTGTCGTTGGCTAAAACATCTGGGAATATATGAAAAATACTTAACTTCAGATTAAATAATATTCAATATATAAACTAATATTTTCGTAAAAAATAAGGAAATGATAAGCTGGCAGATGATGATAAAAGCCCTATGAATAGGCTAAATTACGCTATAAACTATAACAAAACCCGGTAACGATGTATCATTACCGGGTTAAGGCCCTCCATAATATTCCATTATGATTGGCTACTAACTTAAGGGAGATATTAGTTAAAAAAACTAACCTTTAAATATTTAAGTACCGTCTCTCCATCCGAAAACAGAGATAAACTTTGAGCATCTTTATCCGGATACACCATGGTCGAAATAACCTTTTCTCCATCATTACCAAACACTTCAAGTGACGATTGATCAAGTAATACCTTAATCCTCACCACTCCGTTGACCGCCTTCATTGGAGCGGTTTGGATCAGATTTTCTGGCGATTTATTGTTTTCTTCTGATCCCGTGCAGTTTATAAAAAGCTGCTGCTTTTCGGCATCATAGCCCACCAATATCTTTTTATCGGTACCCGCCTTTTCCGCTATATTAAATCCTATCTTTTTACTGTTTTTAATATTAAATTCAGCATTTATCCAATACGCGTTTCCTCCATTGTGTAGCGCCAAGCCCGGGCTATTTATACTGATGTTCTTTTTTTCGATTGCAAGACCCTTTGTATACTTTGACAAAGACCTGTTCACAAATACCGATGGAGATTGATTCAACACCAATCCTTCGCTGGTAGTTTTTAAGGAAAGATCGCGGGGGATAGACATTTGCCCTTTCCAGGGATAGGTTTCCGGTCTGCCATTCTGGAGCCAGCCTAAAAGTACTTTTTTATTCTGTGGAGCATCCCGCCAGGCTATTGCAGCGTAAAAGGCATCACCATAGTCTACAGTTAACACTTTATGGTTATCATTAACACTTTTAAAAGTTGTCCCGTCAAAATCGCCTACAAAATATTGCATCAATGGGCCATGTTCGCCCCCTGATGATACCAAAAGCACCCATTTGATATGAGCAGGGTTATCATCAACCACCAATGGTAATAGTGAAGGGCACTCCCATCCATTTTTTGTAAAACCCGCTGGCCCAAAATCACTTAGTTTAGTCCATTCCCTTAAATTTTTTGAACCATAAAAACGCACCATATGGTCATCAACCATCGCTACGGTCATTATCCATTGTTTAGTTGGCGCATACCAGAAAACATTAGGATCGCGAAAGTCGCGCATGTTCAAATCAATAACCGGATTTTTTGCATATTGCTTGTAACTTAGGCCGCCATCGTTACTATAAGCAATAAATTGCGATTCTTTTTTCTGTTTTGGCTGATCGGCCGTAAAAATAGCAACCAATGGTGGCTTGCCGTTTTTACCGAACCCACTCGTATTATTTTTATCCAGCACCGCCGATCCCGAATAGATCCAAGTGGTAGTATCTTTGGTCACTATCTCTGGAATGGCAACCGGAAAGTGCTTCCAGCTTATCAGATCCTTACTGGTAGCGTGGCCCCAGCTCATGTGCCCCCATTTATTTTCAAAGGGATTATGCTGATAATACAAATTAAATTCCCCGTTCAGGAATATCAATCCATTTGGATCATTTGTCCAGTTGGTTGACGGCGTAAAATGATATACGGGCCGCCATTGGGGTGTTGGCACTACCTTCTCCTGGGCAAACAAAGTTCCGGTTAAAGCAACCAGAGCCAGGCTTAAGAATTTGATTTTGTTCATGGTTTATAATTGTACATTCCTGTTCAACAGGTAACGTGTGAAGTGCAATTTATTCAATCAAAGAAATCTTAATACTAACTGCTCCCACTCCTCCTCTAAAGACAGGTTTGGGCGAATTTGTTTTGCTTTGCCATACCAGTAATCGGCATTCCAAATATCCCCTTCTTTACGGTGCAGGTAAGCATGAACCCATGCTGAAGCCTGGTCGTTGAGTTGGTCAACCTGGGCATGTGCCTTATGCCAATCGCCTTTGCCATCATACCAAAGGCTTTTCAACTGTATAGAGAGCCCGCCGATGGGCAGTTCTGAATTTAATGATTCTTTAAATTCGTTTAAAGTTTTCATAGGGATCTAAAATAAAGAAATCAGCTTGTGTATGAAAACAAAAAAGCCGCCTTACCAAAGTAAAACGACTTCTGTGATCCCTGGTAGATTATTCCAGGGCCAGGTTATAGGTAATGTAAAATAATAGCCGCAATTAATAACGCGCTTAAATAAACCCCGCAGGCTTGCCAGGCAAGGCACTGCGGGGGTGGCAACCGCTACGTTACAGCTCTTTGCCCTCAAACATCTTTGCGTCGCGGGTATTTTTTTGTACGGCAATGGCCGAAAACATGCTTAAGCAGAATGACATGGCGTAAAAACCTTTTTCACTTCGGGCGAGACCGGCATTCCACAGGCCAATCGTTAATAAAATCATTGCAGCGATAGTGGCAAACCAGCTCAAGCCATAGTAAAGGTCTGTTACGGCAAGTCCTTCAGACCTGTCCCTTACGCTTTTTTGTACGGAGATCACTGCGAATAAACCAAATAATAAAATGGTGAAATAATAGCCTTTTTCATTCAGCTCCATAGTTGCATTCCATAAGCCAATGCAATATCCCACCACTCCTGTTAATAGGGCAAACCAGGAGGCGCCTATAAATGCGCCGGTTGGTTTAAACGGGCTTCTAACTTTTTCACCATATTTTCCGGTGGATAAATTTTCTTCTGTTTTGTTTTGTAGCGGTTCCATATTTATTTGTTTTATTGATTAATATGGAAGCAAATGTGGGGCATAAAGCGGATCTTAAAAAATCATAATTCGAAAATTACTGACGATATAATTTTACAATTATTATACCTTTACATGCATTAATACAAGTATATGGATTCACTTTCAGAGTTGATCAATCTGCTCAATAGTAACGATAAAAAGCTATTTAAACAGTTTTTGAAAAGAAAAAATAAAAGGACTGATGTAAAAAATTTACAGTTACTTGATTTGATAGAAACTGACGATATCATTGGTTTAAACAAGTTATACAATTCGGAGAAAAATAATGATGCCTACCATGCGCTGCGCAAAAGACTGCAGGACAATTTGCTGCTATTTTTATCGCAGAAAACTTTTGAAAGCAGCCATTCTGATACGTACGACGCATTGCGTTTGGTGGTAGTGGGGCGTTTTTTATTGGAAAATGACGTAGTGAAGGTAGCGTTCAAGTGTTTGGATAAAGCTGAACGGCTGGCTGAAGATTTGGAACAGTTCAATTTATTGAATGAGCTGTTACTTTTAAAGCTGCAGTATGCCCATCTACCGGGAACTGAAGATCTCGAAGCTTTAACTACGCGCTTTATGCAGAACCAGTTGCTTATGCAACGTGAAGCTAAGCTCAATATGGCCTATGCCTTTTTAAGGCAGGAGCTGCAGGAAATACAGCTGAAAGGCAAGATCGTTAATTTGACAACTTTGATGTTAACAACGATCCGGAAATACAAAATTTCTGCGCAGGACCTGATGACCTATAAGTCCATCTATCAAATCCTTTTCATCGCGAATGAATATGCAGCGATACAACAGAATTATGGATTGATAGAGCATTATATCAATCGAACGAATCAATTTATGCAGGGTCAGGTGCATAAAAAACAATCGTATCTTTTTTATCATATATCCATCTTGTACTTTTTAGCTAACTTCCATCTGCGGCGAAAGAATTTCGCCGGAAGTACATCTTATCTTAAGGAAATGATGGACTTAATGGCGACTGATAATCGCTATTATACGCTGTTTTATTTACGTCATCAGTTACTCACCGCACTTAACCTGTTCTTTACAGGCTTCGCAACCGACGCAATCTCGCTATTGCAGGAATCACTCTCCAATACAAAGCATAGGTCTAAACCAGAAGATATAGAGGATTTACGAATATGCATAGTTATGTTTTTAGCCTTGTGTAATGACCAGAGAAGCTTGAAACAGTTGACTTTATTAACCCGTACTGATGCCTGGTACGAAAAGAAAATGGGCATGTTATGGACTATTAGAAAAAATTTAATGGAAATTTTAATCCATGCGCAATTCTCCAACACCGAGCTTGCCATGTCCAGGTTAAACAGCTTCCGGCGGCGATATAAGAAGTATCTGCTAAAAACTTCGGAAGACCACGTACTATTGTTTCTGAAACTAGTTGAAAAGTACCTGCTAAAGCCCGATGTAGTTTTTGACGAGGTTTATAGAAAGACAGTTTTTAGACTACTTGATGAGGTGGGCAATAACGACATTTTTACATTAAGCTTTATTACTTGGTTAATAGCACGCTGGGAGAAAAAAACGGCTTATAAAGTTGCTCTAACACTCCTGCAGAACAACAATGATTCGCAATAGTACGCATTCGGGTTTATTTATCCTCATCTACCATTTTTTTAAGCAAATTATTGTATTGCTCCAGTAGGCTTATATACTTTTCCTTCCACATATCAGCCTCTTGCAATGCCTCCGATAACGTTAAGGCGCGGTATTCATTTAATGGCTCCTGTAGTAAATTACCATAGAAAGGGAGTTGTGGAAACTCTTTCCTAAAATCATTTTTTAATGCTTTAGAATATTTTAAAATGATTGAATCCTCTAAATCCTCATCCTTAAAATGCCGGTATATAGTGCCTCTATCATAGTCCACTTTACGGGCTAATTCAGATATACTGATAGCAGTTTTCCTAACTGCTCTTTCTAATATTTCTCCCTTATGAGGCATGAAACAAATGTACTCCACAGAGTGTTGCATTTTTTCTTCAAAAAGTGTTTTATTATCAAAATAAATACCACATATTTACCACATCAACACCACACTTATACCACACATGAAATAACACTTTGATATTATGCCTGCAAAAGAAATACTAATTGAATTAAAATTAAAGATGACTCTTAAGTATACTAAGGCTACCATTCCGACTTATAGGAAGCGATATAGTATAAATGAAAGCAGATGGACAGCAATGCGATCATTTAAAGAATATAGCTATAGCAAAAAACAACACAATACCATAATTAATGCAGCATTTATACAACAAAATCTTAAAAATAAAACAGATCATCTTATCGGGGACTGCGCATATAAAGCGAGCATTCTACAGTGCTACAGAGAGCGGAAAGGCCTAATGCAATGACAATTCAATTAATGGCTACACTGATAGGCCTTTTAAATGATAGACTTAAACTACAACGCTTAATATGGAAGCAGCATGGCTATGCCCCTGAGAATAAGTACAGCGAATGCTGCTGGCAACTGGAACACTTACTGGATGAAGTACTGGAGCTGATTAATGACCAGGAATACAGATCGGTATTGAACGTACCTTTTAAAGAATGGAGATTTTTAAAAAGTGAAAAATAGGTTTTTATGCTTTAGTCATTTAAACAATGATTAGCCTGTGGTTGGTGTTATCACCGCCGCAATAACTAATGAACTCACATTTAAACCCGAACCAAAGTCTTTTCAAGTCTGAAATCAGGAAGATTTATCCAGCAAAAAAGCCTTTAATCTTCTCGATCAAAGGCTTTTAATTTAAATAAGTGATCCCATTTGGATTCGAACCAAAGACCTACAGATTAGAAATCTGTTGCTCTATCCAGCTGAGCTATAGGACCATCACGACTTTTTCGCGGTGCAAAGATGCAAAATTATACGGAAATGTCAATCAAATTTTTGAATTCTGTTATGATTCAAGCGCAAACTACGCTTATTGCATTCTTTTTTTTAAAACGTAACAACATTTTTGGTGGCTAAGCTTTGGTTATCTTACCTGTAAGCAAATCAACGTTATAGGTTTTATTTTTAATGGTTACGCTTGCTTTATGATCGCCTAAAAAAGTAACAAGACCTTCATAATACCACTTGACACTATTGGTCTCGCCTACTGCAGCAAAAGTTATAGTCCCTCTGGTAATATCGTTATTTTTTGACAGATCAATACTTACATCCTTCAATGTATAATAAGCATGTACAGATGAAGGATTTAATGTTTTCTTACTTGATGCGGTATCAACAAATGATTTAACACTTCCGTTAAAAGAAATAAGTTTACTGCTGCTGCCATTAACAGCCAGAGGTGCGGTAAAATCAAAAGCATTTGCCTGATAAAAGGCTTTTATATTATGAACAAACAAGCCACCTGGGGTTTGACCGGTTGTTGACAGGGAGTCATAGGCTACGTATCCGTTTAATAACCTGAAAACAGTATAGGGTTTCATATCCGGAATTCGTATAGTATCACTTATGCAACTAAAATAAAATTTAAATAATCCGCTGGTTTGTGAGGTGATGGTATCACCAATAACTGTTTTATAATTTACCACAGTATCCGGAAAAAAGGAACACAGGCTATCAAGCCCCGATATGCGGGGTTTTGATTGCTTGGTGGTGGTAAGATTGGGCAGAATAAGTCCCTTATTAATGTCGATACCTCCATAAGCGCCAGACAGGGTCTGTGTTACATTTCTGATGATCTGGCTGGCAGCAAGACTCATGGTGTCGACCTTAGAGACCGGTGTTGGTGGTTCAGCCTTGGGGTTTAATTTAACTTCTTTTTTGCAGGCTGTGTAAAATAGCGCGATACACGCTAATACAATAAGAAGGCTTTTTAACTTTAGTTTCATGATAAGGGTAAGGTGTAGTTTTTTCTTTATATGCTGTAATTAGATAATTGTGCGTTTTGTGCCAAGTAAGCAATTGAAATGCCGTTTGCCCGTTAACTAAAGAAAGAAGTCAATTTAACCGTAAGGCAATGATATACGGTTTAAGGAATGATACATACCACCATTAACATGAGTAAAACAATGGACTATGGGGAAAATTATCGGGCAAAATATTACGCACAAACCCTTCAGCTATTTTTTATATTTGATTTGCACCATTACCAAATATCATGAGCACACCAAACTATCCCTTTCGTTTAAATCAGGATCAGTCCAGACGAAAATTTATTTATAATTTTACTAAAGTGGCTGGTGTTGCCGCTTTAATGGCATCTCCGGTAATAAGTCATGCGGATAACTTTTTCGCTGCGCCTGTCACCGTTGGCGAGGTTATGGACATGTTCATCAGCCAGGTACCGGGAGCCCCTATCAGCAATACCGTTGATACCCTGAAAGCAGGCAGCCGCGATATTCAGGTTATCGGCATTGTTACTACCATGTTTGCTACCATCGAGGTGATCAGAAAGACTATTGCTTTAGGAGCCAACTTTATCATCGCTCATGAGCCCACGTTTTATAACCATCAGGACGAAACCATCTGGCTGGCCAATGACGATGTTTACCGCTATAAGGCCGAGCTGCTCAAACAACATAACATAGCCGTATGGCGTAATCATGATTATATTCACAGTATTAATCCGGATGGAGTACGGATGGGCTTATTAAAACAGCTTGACTGGGAAGGTTATTATAATTCGGCTGCCACCAGCGTAATGATGCTTCCGGCAACTACCTTAAGCTCATTAATTGGGCATTTGAAACAGAAATTATTTATCGATAAGGTGAGATATATTGGTGACCCGAAGCAAAGTTGCCAGAAAATATTATTAATGCCCGGCGCATCCGGCGGCACAAGGCAGATACAAGCCATGAGCAAAGAAAAACCCGACGTGTTGATATGCGGCGAAATACAGGAATGGGAAACCGCCGAATATGCACGGGACGCCCAGGCAAAAGGTAAAAAGTTATCACTCATTGTGCTGGGTCATATCGCCAGTGAAGAGCCGGGATCTGAATTTATGGCAACCTGGCTAAAAGAAAAGCTCCCGGGCATTAAAATAACCCATATACCATCCAACAATTCATTGTCATTTTGGTAGTTGTAAAACGCAACAGATAATTAAGTAGGAGTAGACATTATTTGTTGCTAAATAATTTAACATTACGTACAATTGCAAATTAAGTATTTTAATTACCGGCGCCTTAATTACATGTTAATCATACACTTGTTATAATTAGCAGTTTTTTGATAAAACATGTATCAACATTGGTATTTAAGGTATTTTTGAGTGATAATTTATGCAAAAACAAAGCATTATTGACTTGAAAATCGCAATTTTTGTTTTTTAAAATGGAAAGTGTTTTTTTTACAATAAGTTAATCATACTTTTAACCCAATTTTTTTTAATAAAACTTAATTTATGATCATAATTGCTGACGGTGGCTCAACTAAAACAAATTGGTGTCTGGTTACCGAAGAAGGTAAAAAAGTGTATTTTAACACTGAGGGTTATAACCCTTATTTCTCAAGTACGGAATATATCATACAATCTTTAAATGAAAGTTTGCCAACCGACCTCGAGAAGGATGAAATAACCGAAGTAAATTATTACGGTGCCGGCTGTTCAACACCCGAGATGCGTAAAATTGTTGAAGAAGCCATGAAGGTTGTATTCACTAAAGCAAGGGTGAACATTGGTCATGACCTGCTTGCCGCGGCCCGCGCCCTGTTGGGTAACAATGAAGGCTTTGCAGCCATTTTAGGTACCGGTACCAATACCTGTATCTATGATGGTAAAGATGTGATCAACAACATTGACTCAGGCGCTTATATTTTGGGCGATGAAGGTAGTGGTTGCTATATCGGCAAAAAATTATTGGTTGATTACCTGCGTGGTTACATGCCAGAGCCGGTACGCAACCTGTTTTGGGAAACCTTTAAGCTTACACCCGATGATATAAACGAGCAGGTTTATACACAGCCACGTGCAAATCGTTTTTGCGCGAGCTTCAGCAAGTTTGTTTATGATAACAACGTACACATCGAATACTCACGTAACCTGGTACGTACCTCATTTGAAGACTTTTTCCGTAACCTGGTAACACATTACCCAGATTATCAAAAATATACTTTTAACTGTATCGGCTCAGTTGGTTACAACTTCAGGAACGTTTTGGAAGAAGTAGCTACCGAAAACGGCATGGTTGTAGGAAGCATAATCCGCTCGCCTATAGATAACCTGGTAAAATACCACCTGGAACTGGCTCCAAGCTCTTTGTAAAAAAAGGCAAGATGTAAGAGTCAAGAATCAAGATAAAAAAGGCCCGGAAATTAATCTCCGGGCCTTTCGTTTTTTATTTAAAGTTTTCGCCTTCTCTCTTGATTCTTGACTCTAATTTCTTGATTCTCTCTCCTACTTATCCAATATTCATTTCGCCCTGGAATATTTTGCCGTATTTACGTTTATCGAATTTGTATAATTTGGCGGCACGGTAGGATACACCTTTTTGCTTTTCGTCAAGCTCCTTCAAGAATCCGTAGCTCAGCATTTTCTTTCTGAAATTACGTTTATCCAGTTTTTTACTCAAAACAGCTTCATAAAGTGATTGCAGCTGTGTCAACGTAAACTTTTCTGGCAGCAATTCAAACGCTATCGGCTGATAATGTAACCTTCTGCGGATCTTGTTAAATCCGGTATTAAATATCTCACTATGATCAAACGCAAGTTTGGGCAATTCATTGACTGGGTGCCAGAAAGCTTTTTTGGCATACTGGGTAACCGGGCGTAGTTCTTTTTGACCATTTATACGAATCAGCGCATAGTAAGCCACAGTGATAACGCGCCCTTGAGGGTGTCTGTTCACTTCGCCAAAGGTGTGGAATTGCTGCATGTGCAGATCGCGCAAACCGGTTAGCTCATATAAGATACGCTCGGCAGCATCGTCAATACTTTCATCTTGTTCCACAATATAACCAGGCAACGCGAGTTCATCTTTATAGGGCTCTTCGTTACGTTCAATGAGCAAAATTTTAAGTTCGCCGGCTTCAAAACCAAAAATTACGCAGTCAATAGAGAATACGGAATCAAACTTGGGTAGCATTACTTCCAAAACGGTACTGGGATTTAAGTTTAATTGTTAAATATATGACCTTAATCGCGAATCCAAAAAAAAACAAATAAAATTTAATGGTGTAATTTACACACACTATCTTCGTAGCGCAAATCTAAGTAATGTAAAAATGCAGAAAATTTCAAAAATTGCGGTTTTAACCTCTGGCGGCGATGCTCCCGGCATGAATCCCTGTATACGGGCGGTTGTTAGAACAGCACTATATAATGGCCTTGAGGTTGTTGGTGTTAGGCAAGGTTACAAAGGACTTATCGAGAACGACATGTACCATATGGACAGACGCTCGGTAAGTAACATACTTAATTTGGGAGGTACTATTTTAAAAACAGCCCGTTGTTTGCCTTTTAAAGAAGATGAAGGCATGGCCACCGCCTATAAACACCTAAAAGAACACGGCATTGATGCCCTGGTGGTTATCGGCGGCGATGGTACATTTACCGGCGCGCTGCGTTTTTCAAAAAAGTATCCGGACATTGCCGTTATGGGCGTACCGGGCACCATTGATAACGATCTGTGCGGCTC
This sequence comes from Mucilaginibacter sp. 22184, assembly GCF_052045695.1. Lineage (NCBI taxonomy): Bacteria > Pseudomonadati > Bacteroidota > Sphingobacteriia > Sphingobacteriales > Sphingobacteriaceae > Mucilaginibacter > Mucilaginibacter sp. 22184. The sequence goes on along the minus strand of NZ_JBQEPI010000014.1, from coordinate 127,719 downwards.
CACCTATACTCTGGGGTTTGATACGGCTACCAACACCGTTATTGAAGCTATTGATAAGATACGTGATACAGCCGATGCCCACGATCGTTTATTTTTTATTGAAGTAATGGGTCGCGATTCTGGCGCTATAGCCCTGCGTGCAGGTATCTCCTGTGGTGCCGAGGCTATTCTTCTTCCGGAAAAACAAACCGCGATTGAAGATCTGATCAAGAATTTGAAGGATGGTTCATCCAACAAAAAATCATCAAGCATTGTTATTGTGGCCGAGGGCGACAAAAACGGCGGTGTATACGATGTAGCCAAAGCTGTTCAAAAAGAAGTTAAAGATTACGATATTAAAGTAACTATATTAGGCCACTTGCAAAGAGGTGGCAGCCCATCAAGTTTTGATCGTATTTTGGGTAGCCGACTTGGCTATGCCGCTGTAAATGCGTTAATTGCGGGCGAAACACAAAAAATGGTAGGTTTGCAGGCCAACCATATTCTGCTTACCAGTTTGGAAGAAGCCCTTAACCATCATGAATTTAAGCTGGAGGCTGATCTTTTGGAAATGGCAGATATATTATCGATATAATTAATGATTGCAGTTGTATATAGCGGATCGTATTTTGCACATTGGCGCCTTGCCGATAAAGGCCGAACTGTTGCTTCGTTTAAAACCAATGGTATCAACCCCTATTTTAACGACGAGAAATATATCCTGCAGCTACTCAACAAAAATATTAACCTGATACACCACGCCGAAGAAATAAAACGTATCTATTTTTTTGGCGCTGGAGCCTCATCCGATGAACGCCGGCAAATTGTGCACAACGCGCTATCAGCCTTTTTTAAATTTGGCAAGGTAGTAGTTGAGCACGATATTACAGCAGCGGCTATTGCCTGTTGTAAAAACTCGCCCGGCATTATCAGTATTTGCGGCAGCGGCTCAAACGCGGCCTGGTATGATGGTAAAAAAGTACTGGACAACAATTACGGCCTGGGCTATATCCTGGCCGATGAAGGATCCGGCAACTGGCTGGGCCGGCAGTTACTCAAAGGCTATATGAATGAAACCTTGCCGCCAAACATCAAGAAAAAGTTTGTAAGCAAATATGATGTGGACAGAAAAACTTTGCTGGAGAAGGTTTACAGGCAAAAACAACCCGCTTTATTTTTAAGCTCATTCACCGAATTTTACCAGGATAACCACAACGACCACTATCTACAAAACGTCATAAAAAAAGGTTTTAGCAAGCTAATTTCAACATATTTACTACCTTTATCAAAGCAACATCCCGGTGCCTCTATACATTTTGCAGGCACGGTAGCTGCCAACTTTCAGGAGTATTTATATGAGGCTGCGTCTGAAGCAAACCTTCAAATAGCAAATATCATTAAAGAACCTATAAATAATTTATTAACCTACTATTCTAATAAAAATTAAAAAAATCATGAAAATAGGAATTAACGGTTTCGGCCGTATTGGACGCCTGGCATTCAGAGCCGCAATTGAAAGACCCGACATTGAAGTTGTTGGTATTAATGACCTTGTTGAGCCTGATTACATGGCTTACATGCTGAAATACGACTCAACTCACGGTCAATTCAAAGGCACTATTGCTGTTGAAGGCGGACATTTGGTTGTAAACGGTAAAACTATCCGCGTTACTGCCGAAAAAGATCCTGCTAACCTTAAATGGAATGAAGTAGGTGCCGAGGTGGTTATCGAATCAACAGGCTTATTCTTAACTCAAGAAACTGCTCAAAAACATATCGATGCCGGTGCTAAAAAAGTAGTAATGAGCGCGCCAGCTAAAGATGACACCCCTACTTTTGTGATGGGTGTTAACCATAAAGAACTGAAAGCCGATCAAACTATCGTATCAAACGCTTCATGTACTACCAACTGTTTAGCTCCTATCGCTAAAGTATTGGATGATAACTTTGGTATTGAAGAAGGTTTGATGACTACTGTACATGCTGTTACTGCAACTCAAAAAACAGTTGATGGCCCGTCTGCAAAAGACTGGAGAGGTGGCCGTGGTGCTTACCAAAACATCATCCCTTCATCAACAGGTGCTGCTAAAGCGGTTGGTTTAGTTTTACCTCAGTTAAAAGGTAAATTAACCGGCATGTCATTCCGCGTTCCTGTGGCCGACGTTTCTGTAGTTGACTTAACTGTACGTTTGAAAAAAGGTGCTTCCTATGAAACTATCAAAGCTGCTATGAAAGCTGCTTCTGAAGGCGAATTAAAAGGTATTTTAGGTTACACTGAAGACGAAGTTGTATCTGAAGACTTTAAAGGAGATGCACGTACATCCATTTTTGATGCAAAAGCAGGTATCGGCCTGAATGACAACTTTGTTAAAGTTGTATCATGGTACGATAACGAATGGGGTTATTCAAACAAATTGATCGACCTAGTACAGGAAATCGGCAAGATCTAATTTTTGATCAATCAATTTTAATTTATATCACAAAGCCTGCGGTTTACCGCGGGCTTTGTTGTTTTAGGGTCAAAAGGCTGTCATGCTGAGCCTGTCGAAGCATGTTGGGCAGGCCTTTATACGCGAGTCTTCGACAAGCTCAGACTGACAGCCCTCCTTTTTAGTCATGCAAGGTGTACAACAACATAGGTCAACTTTCCTATGGGATGCTGAAACAAATTCAGCATGACCTCTCATTTTTTATCCTTACTCCTAAAATCCTTACTCTTTGCTCCCAAAATCCTTGCTTCCCCAAACCCCTACCAGGGGTGTCACGCCATCATCGCTGATAAGAGATTAAATGGCTACTCCGTTTTTAAACTCTTAACCGGGTTTGTTAAAGCGGCTTTTATACTCAGATAGGACACAGTAGCAAACGCGATCACCATAACAATCAAAAACGGAACAAGGAATAGGAAAGGATCAATATCAACTCTAAACGCATAGGTTTGCAGCCATTTGTTGATAGTATACCAGGCCGAAGGAGCCGATACCACAAAAGAGATGACCACCAACGCCGCGAAATCCTTGTATAACAATGTTAAAATGCTGTTCACTGTAGCTCCCAGAACCTTGCGGATTCCGATCTCTTTGGTACGTTGCACAATGGTATAAGATACTAATCCAAACAAGCCTAAACAGGCTACAAATATGGCGATGCCTGTAAATACGCCAAATACCTGCCCAAAACGCTGATCGGTTTGGTATTGATCATTAAAATGCTGATCCAGGAAAAAATAATCAAACTGATCGCCAGGAAAAAAAGATGACCAAGTTTTTTTGAGATCTGCAATAGTTTTAGGCAAGTTACTTGTGCTTATTTTTACCGATACATAGCCCCTTACATCAGGAATACAACGAAAAATGATGGCATCATAGGCATCCCGCAATGATTGTTGGTGAAAATTATCAACCACGCCAACAATCGTATATACCTGTCCCCAAAAATCAATACGTTTTCCCAATGCTTCTTCGGGCTTGTTAAAGCCAAGCTGCTCTACCGCTTTTTTATTAAATACTACGCTATGTGGCTCGTCTCCAAAACTTCTGGAGAATTTGCGCCCTGCTATAAGCTTTAGATCATAGGCTGCCAGGTAATCATAGTCGCTGCCAATGATACGGTATTGCTTACCCTGGCTTTGGTCGGCTGTGGTTAATTTGATACCGCCAGCATTCCATGGTACCGGTTCACCAGGAATCGAAGTTGATACAGTTACGTTTTTTATGGCAGATTGTGTTAAGCTTTCCTGTTTAAAAGCACTCATATCCCGGTAAAAGGAATCCACTTTAATAAGTGGTGGTTTAATAACCAGTGTTTGATCGATTTTAACCCCAAGCTTTTGGTTTTGCATAAACTTTAACTGCCTGAATACCGTTAGCGAACCAATAAGCAGGAATATGGAAGCTGCAAACTGAAATATCACCATTGCTTTGCGCAATACTACTCCTTTTGGCGATGCCAGTATTTTGCCCTTCATCACCTCAACAGGCCGGAATGATGATAACACAATGGCCGGGTAAAATCCGCTAAAAAATGATCCCAGGACAAATATGCTCAACATAGATCCCCAGAAAATAGGTCGGGTAAACATATCAAAGCCCATTTGTAAACCTGATACATGTGAAAAACCAGGCAGGCAAATTAGAATTAGCACAACGGCGAGTAATATCGCTAATCCGTTAAGCAGCATGGCCTCCAGCATAAACTGGGTGATCAATTGTGCTTTGGCTGAACCTAATGTTTTACGAACCCCCACCTCCTTAGCTCTGCCTATACCGCGTGCAGTTGCCAGGTTAATGTAATTGATCCAGGCGATGATGATCACAAAAATAGCTATACCCAACAATAAGTAAACGGACTTACCATCGCCATTGGGTTGAAACTCCAGCATCCGGTTAGAATATAAATGAATGCTTTGTACAGATTGCAGTGTATATACCCCACCCTCGCCTGCACTTTTATATGCATCGTAAACCTTTTTTACTACGGGTATAAATTTACTTTCCAGTATCTTAGGATCAACACCCGGCCTAAGGAGCAAATACGTTGTACAACCATCACTTAACCAGGCATTATCCAGGTTGTAATCCTTATTGGGTGGATTATCTTTTAAAAGGGTGGCGTATGATTGTAAAAAATCAAATTTCATGTGGGAATTAACCGGCAGGTTTTTCATCACACCGGTAATTTTCAAGTGTCTATTGCTATTGATGATCAATGACTGCCCAACCGGGTCAATATTGTGAAAAAGTGTTTGGGCTACCTCTTCGGATATCACCACTGTATTTGGCTCCTTTAGTGCGGTTCTGGGATCGCCGCTGATGAGCGGAAACGAGAAAATATTAAAAAAGGATGCACCGGCGAAGTAATCGTTCTTGATCACCATTTTCTGGTCTTTGTAATTGGCCAGTGCCTGTCCGGCGCCTACTATCTTTACAAAGTCCTCTATCTCTGGTAAAGCAGCCTTAAAAGCACTGCCAGGTGCAAATGCCCCGCCTGCCCACTGGGTACTTAGTTTGCCATTGTTATACCTATCCTGATTGATGCGGTAAATGCGATCTTTTTTGGCATGGAAATTATCAAAACTTAATTCGAAACTAACGTATTGCAAAATTAAAAGACATGCTGCCATACCTATAGCCAAACCAACAATATTGATGAATGAGAAGGCCTTGTTTTTAGAGAGATTTCTAAAAGCTACAAGCAAGTAATTTTTCAGCATAATCAATTAAGTTTAGGCCACAGTTACCGCTAAAAGCATACCTCTATTTTAAACTATTGAATTTCAGATATTTAAAATAAATTCAACTTTAGTAACTGTTCGGATTCGTTACAATTATTGTTCAGTATTGAACAGAGGGGCCAAGACCACATATCACTAAATATCAGCGATTTAAAGAACACTTACATCAATTCGCTGTCCTTCTTCTCGTGATAGGTTTTATAAGCCAGGTAAAAAAACAACAGCGACGGCACTGCATTGAGCAAGACATTTTTAGGATTAAACTCCGGATAGGTGATGATTACCTGCACAATTAACGATATAAGCAGCAAACCGCCGATAGCGATGTACAGGTAACGGAATTTCGGGTTCATAGGTATACAATTAACAATGTAACCCAACTAAACGGGTATTACCGATTAATGGTTACATTGTTAATTGATTTTTTAAACTCTTCAGCGTTTCAACTCATATTTGGCCGGCGCGTCTTTCGCTATTTTAAATATAGTAGCGCCCAATGGCGGAAGGGTTATCACAATGGAATTATCCTTTCCATGCCAGCTTACTGCTTCGGCGGTTACTTCCGGTGCATTGATTAAGCCGCTGCCCCAGAATTTTTTGGCATCCGAGTTAAATATTTCTTTCCATTTGCCAGCTGCGGGTACACCTATACGGTAATTATGACGAGGTACCGGGGTCATATTCAGGATGATCATCAGGTCGTCTTTTTCATGGTGGCCCATACGCCGGTAAACCAATACCGAATCGTTAGCATTGCCGCCGTCTACCCATTCAAAGCCGCTAAAGTCAAATGCTTTCTGATACAAGGCCGGCTCATCGCGATATAAATGATTCAGCGCTTTTACTGTTTCGCTCATACCCTGGTGGTTGGCATACTCCAGCACATGCCATTGTAACGACTGCGCAAAGTTCCATTCTTCGCCCTGGCCAAATTCGGCTCCCATAAACAGCAGCTTGGTACCTGGATGCGTAAACATATAGCTATACATTAAACGCAGGTTGGCAAATTGCTGCCACTCATCGCCGGGCATTTTGCGCAGCATAGAACCTTTGCCATATACCACCTCATCATGCGAAAAAGGCAGCATAAAGTTTTCGGTGAAGGCGTATATCGTACTAAAAGTAATTTCGTTATGATGGTACTTACGATTGATGGGATCCTCCTTAAAGTAGCCAATAGTATCGTGCATCCAGCCCATCATCCACTTCATTCCGAAGCCTAATCCACCCAAATAAACCGGGCGACTAACCCCTGTAAACGAGGTAGATTCCTCGGCAATAGTTTGTACCGATGGGAAGTGACTGTAAACTGCCTCATTAAATTCTTTCAGGAAAGAAATAGCTTCCAGGTTTTCGTTGCCTCCGTAAATATTGGGCTCCCATTCGCCGTGTTTACGGGAATAGTCCAGATACAGCATGGAGGCTACCGCGTCTACACGTAAACCATCGGCATGGTACCTGTCCAACCAGAACAGCGCATTGCTGATCAGGAAAGCCCTTACCTCGTTACGGCCATAGTTAAATATGTACGATTTCCAATCCGGGTGGAAGCCCTTGCGGTTATCGGCGTGCTCATATAGGTGCGTACCATCAAACTTGTACAGGGCATGTGCGTCGCCTGGGAAATGCGAAGGTACCCAATCCAGTATTACCCCTATACCAGCCTTGTGAAATTCTTCAACCAAGTACATTAATCCCTTAGGATCACCAAAACGCGACGCGGCTGCGAAATATCCACTAATCTGGTAGCCCCAGCTTGGGTAAAACGGCGATTCCATGATTGGCATCAGCTCTACATGCGTAAAGCCCATTTCTTTGACGTAGGGCACCAGCTTATCGGCCAGTTGGGTATAGGTTAAAAACTCGTCCGGACTCTCCAGGCTGCGTGCCCATGAACCCGGATGCACCTCATATACGCTGTATGGCCTATCCAGTCCATTGTGTTCCTGGCGGTTAGCCATCCACTCAGCATCTTTCCATTCATAATAAGTGTCGGCAACAATAGAAGCCGTACTTGGCGGTACTTCCCAACGCAGTGCAAAGGGATCGGCCTTTTCCAGATCCTCGCCGGTTGATGATTTGATATAATATTTATAGGTTTCGCCCACACCCACATTAGGGATAAAACCTTCCCAGATACCCGATGAATCCCAGCGGGCATTTAAGCTATGTGAGCCGCGGTTCCATCCGTTAAAATTGGCTATAACCGATACATACTGCGCGTTTGGCGCCCAAACAGAAAAATAGGTCCCGATAACTCCATTATATTCCAGCACATGTGAGCCAAATTTTTCGTACAGTTTATAATGCTTACCCGACTTAAACAAACTGATATCAAAGTCGGTAAAACGGCTGTAGGGTTCAACAGCATTGAGTATCACATGGGTTTTAGGCGCGGCCGGCTTTACTTTTGCTACAAGTGTTGCTGCCACGGCAGGTTTTGGTTTCGCGGCAGCTTTTTTAGCTGTCGCTGGTTTTTCTGCAGGAGTCGCCACTTTTTTATCTGCCGCTTTTACGGCTTTTTTCTCTTTTACATGTTTAGCTTCCGGTAACGGGGTTTCGGTTTTCTTTGTTTGTTTGGCCATGATATAATAACCTGTTATGGTATGTTAGAATAACCCAATGTACGGGAATGTTTGGTTTATATGCTATCAAATATAACAGGATTTGTAAGATTTTGATTTGATTTAAAAGATTATACTTTGATCACTGCTTTTACAATCCCGGTCTTTAACCTTTGGTTATCGGAAAAACTTTTTAAACCTTGAATTTTAACATTTTTCTGCTCAAAACCGGGGTAAAAACCGACGAAAAACACTCGAAAAAACTCCATTTTAACACTTTTTAACAAATTTCAACCCGGTTTTGAGCGGTTTTAAAAACTTTAAAAAGCATTAATTTTCTGACTATCAAATAACTATATTCAAAACACGCGATTTTTGACCCTGTTTTGTCCTTAACAAAACAGCCCGGGTTTTCTTTTGGAGAAAACCCGGGCTGGCACTGATATAAAGATAAGGAAAATAGTTGAGAGTTGGAAGTTTTTAGTCTGAAGTCGGAGACATTCGGATAGTGCCGGGTATGGTGCGGTAACAACATTGACCATAAGCTGAATGAGCTATTTTTAAATTAACCCTCGCGCCGTTGTTGGTGTTGTCACCAACAACTATTATCATCGACCAAGCAGTAGAAAAATATTGGTAACAACACCAACATTGGCGAGGATTTGGGCAAATACTCCTGACATACTGTTGTCATCAGGCACACTTACGTTTGCCTGTAAATAACCATCAAATAATAACAGTATGAAATTATCATCATTAAGAATTATCACCAACGGAATAAAAAATTTGGTACCGTTTTATGAAAAAACTACTGGTTTGACCGCCAAATGGTATACAGACGACTTTGCAGAAATAACTACCGACGGTAGCAATTTAGCTATTGCCAGTACCCGGACATTAAGCTTATTCGGGAACGATTTTGCTGAGGCCGCCAATAACAAAAGCGTGATCATAGAATTTCGCGTGGCAGATGTTGATGATCAATATGCTAAAATTAAAGATTTCCTGAACGACGTTATTCAAGAACCCACAACAATGCCCTGGGGTAATCGCTCCTTATTATTTCGCGATCCGGAAGGAAATTTGGTTAACTTTTTTACACCTGTTTCTGCTGAAGCTGTTGAGCGATTCAGTTAAATCCTGGTGCCAGTGTTGGTGTTGTCACCAACAACTTATTATCGTCGGCCAAGCAGTAGAATGTTGGTGACAACACCAACATTGGCGAAAGCACTTTCTTCACACGTCATTGCGAGGTACGAAGCAATCTCTACATAAGCAGGTCAACCATAAATATTCACTCTGAATAGTTTAGAGATTGCTTCGTACCTCGCAATAACGGGCGGAAAAGGTAAATAACAAAAAGGCCCCGTTTGGGGCCTTTTTGTTATTTTAAAATTTCGATGTGTTTGAAATTCTTGCTGAATTTAAACTCTACCGTGCCATCGGCGTTGATCACAAAATCGTTGACCACTTTGCCATCGGCCAGTATTTTGCCGGGTTTAAAGGGTAGTCCGATAATGTTCAAGTGATAGCCCTCATAGCGCGGGGTGTACAAACCTTCCATGCTTTGGTGGATGGTCATTTCGCGGGAGTTGCCGTTTACCACAAACTTTTTTTCGAGGTAGATATCCTGCTCGTAAGCAAAGGTTTCGCCGTAATCTTCAAACAGGAAGGAGTTTACCTCATAATCTGAATAGTAGATATTCTGCTTCACCTCTTCTATTTCGTGCTCGCCCACGTATTGCATTACCGGGTATTCTGGTATTACCGAACCTGCTTTTACAAACAATGGTATGGTTTCCAGTGGCGTGGCTACGTTTACTTCTTTGCCGCCTTCTACAATTTCGTGCGTCCAGAAGTTGAACCATTTACCTTTTGGCAAATACACGTTACGGTTGGTTTGGCCGGGCTCCATTACCGGGCAAACCAGTATTTTATCGCCATAAGTAAACTCATCCTGGCGGAAGTGGTTCAGTTTCACATCCTGCTCATGCATTACTATCGGCCTTAATATCGGGAAGCCATACCGGTGATGCTCCCAGAAGGTGGAGTAAAAGTAAGGCATCAGCTTATAGCGCAGCTCGATAAACTTGCGGTTGATAGCGGTAAATGGTTCGCCAAAACTCCATGGCTCACGCTCCTTGGTATCGCCCGCCGAGTGCGCGCGCATAAAGGGTGAAAATGTCCCCATCTGAATCCAGCGGGTAAACAGTTCGCCATCGGGCTCGCCGCTAAAGCCGCCTATATCGGTACCACAAAATGGTATGCCCGATACAGAAAGACGCTGGCATTGGATATTACCTAGCTTCAAATGTTCCCAGGAAGCCACGTTATCACCCGTCCAAACGGATGAGAAACGTTGTACGCCCGAATAACCCGCCCTGGTAATGGTAAAAGGGCGCTTATTTTTCATGATGTTACGCAAACCCTCATAGGTGGAGCGTACCATTTGCATGCCATATACATTGTGAGCCTTACGGTGCGATCCGCGGAAACCATCGTACTGGTGGCGTACATCATCCGGGAAAGTCCCCGCGCCAAACACAGCCGGTTCGTTCATATCGTTCCAAACACCGGCTACGCCCATCTGCACCAGTTCGTCAAACAAACCGCCCCACCAGGTGCGAACCTCGGGGTTGGTAAAATCCGGAAACTGGCAGCGGCCCGGCCAAACATGGCCCTCCATAAAATAGTCGTCGCTGCGGCGGCAGAAATATCTTTTCTCCTTACCTTCCCTGAACACCGAATAATTATCGTCGACCCGGATTCCAGGATCAATGATCACCACGGTTTTAAAACCATCGGCAGCCAGTTCGCTGATCATTTTTTTAGGATCAGGGAAGTATTTGCGGTTCCAGGTAAAACAGCGGTAACCGTCCATATAATCAATATCCAGGTAGATACCGTCGCATGGGATCTTGTTATCGCGGAAACCCCGGGTGATCTTTTTCACTTTAGCCTCGGGATAATAGCTCCAGCGGCATTGGTGATAACCCAGCGCCCAAAGCGGTGGCATGGGGTGCGTTCCGGTTAATATATGGTAGCTTTTTACCACATCCATCATATGCGGACCGTGGATATAATAGTATTGCAGTTCGCCGCCATCGGCCCAGAAACTGGTTTTGGTGGTATCCTCGCCACCAAAGTCAAACTGAGCTTTAAAGGTATTATCAAAGAAAATACCGTGTGCTATGCCTTCGTTTACACTGATGTAAAAAGGGATGCTACGGTAAAGCGGGTCCTGGTTCCACTGGAACGAATAGGCATCGGTATTCCAGTTTTTGAGGCGTTTACCGCGCAGGTTAAATTCAGTTGGTTTATCGCCCAGGCCAAAAAAGCTTTCGTCGGGGTGGCAGGTTTTGGTACAAAAAACATAATAACCACCAAACTTCACATTCTCTTCCCAGTGCATGGGTACAGCATCGGTGCTGGTTACATGATTGTTTTGGTCAGAAAATGATATAAAAAAATCCTTTTTTCGGATATGACAGTTTATCGATTTAGTGGCTACGCGAAATTCCAGTTCATCTTCAAACAGGGTAAATTCCGCGGCTTTTTGTTCCAGTTTTGGGACAGCGTAGGAAAAATCCTCCAGGAAAACGCCATGCGGAGCAACCCTGATCCGGATGATCTCGTTGGTCACTACTACTACCTCTACTTTCGCATCGCCATCGGTAAGGTAGAATTTATTCCCCAACTGCTCGGCATGATTAGGCGTGCCGAGGTATTTCTTGATGATGGGTTTTATCGCATCGGCCGGGTTATTAAGGTGGTGAAACTCCTCATCTGCTTCTTCAATGATGTTTTCCGCTTCAACTAACTTGCGAGGTATCAACTCCTCATTTGGTACATTACTTTCCATTCAATTGGGTTAGGGGTCTGCTACAAATATGTATAAAGTGTACTTACTACGCAATATACTACTATTGATTTAATGAAAAATCATTAACCGTGCCATTCAACGCGATTTCTCATAAATTTAATTTAATTTTTATATCGAATTTTTATTGAGGTGGGTGAAAAGCAGGGCGAAGAACGCCTATCGTAGAGCGCTCAATTGCCGCTAAGGCTGTTACTTTTGTCTTGATACAAAAGTAACCAAAAGATCAAGTCAGCAGAAATGCTTCTTTGCCGCACTTGGCCCTTGCCCCACAAAGCAGCCAGAACCAGGGCTGCAATTATTTTGCTCTACTTCGTTCCCACACAATCCTGCCCTTCAGCAAAAACTTGCTATGCCCCGCATCCGCACAGGCCCCCATTGTTCTGCCCGCTTTCGCCCGAAGCTGTTCTACTGACGAAAAAATAAAACACACGTCATTGCGAACGTAGTGTGGCAATCCCCAATTAGCAGGGCCGCTCTGTAAGTAGGAGATTGCTTCGTTGTTCCTCCTCGCAATGACGCGCGGAAAATATAGTCAGGCATCAAAACGCCAGCAGCAAGCCACCCGAGGCTGGTATCTTTACTTCCACCCCGTTTCTGATATCATCTGTATGGAATTTTACTTCGCTGAGCAAGTCGGTTAGTTCTGTTTTGCCGTTTAGGTTGAGCTTGCTGAGCAGGTCATTAGGTAGTTTAACAACCAATTGACGTTCGATGCGGTTAAAGTTGGCGATGACCAGTACACGCTGTTCATCCGTATAGCGCAGATAGATGTATAATAGCTGATCGAAGCCGGGCTGATGCTCATTGGCCATCATCAGCTCATAAAAAAGACCGTTGCTTAAAGCTTCATTTTCTATTACGGTGACCAATAATTTTTGATAGAAACCGCGCAGATTGTTTTGGCTTTCGGACAGGTTTGCTCCGTCAAATGCACCATTATTGAGCCATCTCTGATGCTCGGGCACACTACAGTAATCAAATATAGAGGTGCGACCATCATCACCGCTGAAACCCTGGTTGCCCAGGGCTGGTTCACCCACTTCCTGGCCCGAATAGATCATGACCGGACCGGTGTTCATAGTAGCCGTTACGATCATGCCGGGTACTGCCAGCCAGGCGTCGCCGGCAAAATAATGGGAGGCAATGCGCTGCTCGTCATGGTTTTCCATAAAGCGCAGCATGTGCTGATCGATGCCGTGGCAATGGGTATTCCATACGTTGTTAATTTCCCAGGTACTTGCGCCATAGTCGTTACACGTTAGGCGGCGAATGGCATCATACAAACCTACCTTATCATACAGGTAATCAAAGCCGCCCCTAAAAATATAGTCGCCGTATTTGTTTTTATCATAGGCTTCGCCGATGAATATGGTGCCGGGATAAGCCGCTTTTAACTTGGGGATAACCCAGGCCCAGAATTCGGTGGGCACCATCTCTACCATATCACAGCGATAACCGTCTACCCCTTTTTGGCTCCAATAGTTCAGGATGTCATAGATCTTGTTCCACAGGGGTGGTATGGGATCAAAATGGCCGTAGCGGCCGTTCATATAATCAACGCCGTAGTTGAGCTTCATAGTCTCGAACCAATCGTTGATAGACGGTCGGGAACTGAACACATCGTTACCGGTGGCCTTTGCGGGATTCTCGTCAAAATGCCCATCCTTCAGCGGACTGTGAAACTCATCCCCACCAGGGTTATAGCCCGACGGCACCACAAAAGGCTGACCGGGGATATAGTAAAAATCGTTTTTAGGATCGAAGGCCTTGTTCTTGTCATCATCCTGCCCAAAATCGCGTACATCAGTTGGTTTTACATCCGAGGCGTAGGTACGGGCCACGTGGTTGGGCACCAGATCCATGATCACCCTGAGACCATTGTTATGTGTACGTTGAATCAATGCCTCATATTCGGCTATGCGATTGGGCACATCAACAGCCAGATCGGGCGCTACGTCATAATAATCCTTAATGGCATAAGGCGAGCCTGCCCTGCCTTTCACAATATCCGGATCATCATTGGGTACTTCATGAGCAGTGTAATCGGTCATAGTGGCGTGTTCGATAACGCCTGTATACCATACGTGTGTAAAACCCATAGCCTTGATTTCCTGCAGGGCTTTGTCGGTAATGTCATTTAGCTTACCAACCCCATTTTCCTCAATGGAACCATTGACTTTGTTGAGCGTTTTTGTATTGCCAAACAGACGTGGCAGAAGTTGATATATGATGAGTTTGTTCATTTTTTAGTAGCAAGTAGTTAGTATCAAGTATCAAGACTTTTTTGGGGATTTTGTTTAAAGTAGTTATCTGTAGAGACGCAAATATGCGTATCTGCATTTTTATTTTTCTGGAAATCAATCTACTTTTCAATCAATACTTCGCCACCAGCTCCAATCACGTGCTCCCTGCTATAAACCACTACACTTACTTCTTTATCCGAAGCATTTTTGATCCGCACACCGTCCTTATTTACCTTAATATTCAGCAATGCTCCTCGGAAACCGATATGGAACGAAAATGAAGTCCATTTTGTGGGAATAAACGGTTGGAACGATAGCCTGCCATCGCGCACACGCATACCTCCAAGACCTTCCACTACCGACATCCAGGTGCCAGCCATCGAGGTGATGTGGCAGCCGTCCTCCGTATCATTATTATAATTGTCCAGATCCAGGCGGGCGGTGCGCAGGTAAAACTGATAAGCGCGGTCTTCGTCGCCCAGTTTAGCGGCTAATATAGCGTGCACACAAGGCGATAGCGACGACTCATGAACGGTGCGCGGCTCATAAAAATCAAAATTGCGGCGGATGGTTTCCAGATCGTACCTATCCTCAAAAAAGTAGATACCCTGCAGCACATCGGCCTGTTTGATATAGCACGACCGCAGGATCCTGTCCCAACTCCATTTCTGGTTCAACGGACGGTCGGCCGCGGGCAGGTCTTTTACCAGGATCTGCTCTTTGTCCAGATAGCCGTCTTGCTGTAAAAACACCTGCTGCTTTTCGTCGTAGCCATAGTACATCTTTTCGATGATGTGCCTATACCGCGATGTTTCGGTGGCTTCGTCGAAGCTTATCCTGGCTGCCAGGGCATCGTATTTAGCTTTATCTGTAGCTTTTACTTTTCCAATAACTTCTATAGCATATCCCATGCACCAGGTTGCCATGGTGCTGGTGTACCAGTTGTTATTGATGTTATTTTCGTACTCATTTGGCCCGGTTACGCCCAGCATTACATATTGCTCTTTAGCCTGCGACCAGCTTACCCTTTGCGACCAGAAACGAGAAATAGCAATCAAGACCTCTAACCCATAATCGGTTAAATAGGCCTCATCGCCGGTATAGCGCACATAGTTAAAAATGGCGTAAGCGATGGCCCCGTTACGATGGATCTCCTCAAAGGTGATCTCCCATTCGTTATGGCATTCAGTACCATCCATGGTTACCATCGGATACAGGGCAGCACCGTTTTTGAAACCGAGCAAGGCAGCATTTTCAATGGCTTTACCCAGTTGTTTGTACCGGTATAGCAGCAAATTGCGGGTTACTTTCTGATCGGCGGTGGCCAGGTAAAAAGGTACGCAGTAAGCCTCGGTATCCCAATAGGTGGAGCCGCCGTACTTTTCGCCGGTAAAACCTTTAGGACCGATGTTCAGGCGATCGTCCTCGCCGGTATAGGTTTGGTTCAGTTGGAATATATTGAAGCGGATAGCCTGCTGTGCGGATACATCGCCCTCAATAATAATATCATTATGTTCCCATTTTTGGGCCCAGGCAGCAGCTTGTTCGGCCAGTAGAGTATCAAAACCTTTGGCGGTAATCCGGTTAAGGATATTGTTCAAATGAGCTACCAGGTTTTCGGGTTTATGATTTTGGGAGGACAAGTTAGCCACGTATTTTATTAAGCTGATACTTTGCCCCTGCTGTGCTTGTACGGTTATAGCCGAAGCCACATATTTTTCTTTGGCGATGGTTTCTGCATTGACCGGTACTTGCTGGCCGTTTTGCAACAGACTAAATTTCATCCCCGTAGCTACCTCAAAACCCGTTTTTTTGGTACGCATCACTACATAGCCGCCATCAGGCTGGTTGGCTTTGCCTATCTCGTCCCAGAACTTTTCGTCGTAGTTGGAGTCTTTGTTTACCACATCACCATCGATGGCGGGTGTCAGCGTAATGGTTCCGCCGAAGTTTACCGGGGTGATGGTATATTTTATAGCGGCAGCCTCATCATCAACCATACTGCAAAAGCGGATGGCTTCTACCTTTACCTCTTTGCCGCCCGCTGTTTTGGCTGTGAAATTTCTTTTGAGGAAGCCTTCTTTCATATTAAGTTCCCGGCGAAAGCTGCTTACATCGCATTTAGCCAGGTCGAGCTGTTCGCCGTCCAGGCTGATGTCGATGATCGTCCAGTTGGCGGCGTTGAGTACTTTGGCAAAGTATTCGGGATAACCATTCTTCCACCAGCCTACGCGGGTTTTATCGGGATAATAAACCCCGGCTACATAGTTACCCAGTAGCGATTGCCCGCTGTAAGCTTCCTCAAAATTGGCGCGCTGGCCCATGCGACCATTACCCAGGCTAAATATACTCTCCGATATTTGATGATGATGCGGATCGAAGCCTTCTTCGATAATGCTCCAGGCGTCGGGTTTTATGTAGTTTTTCATTTGTTGCGATTTTCACAAACGTCATTGCGAGGTACGAAGCAATCTCTATACTAAACAGGGCGAACCTACTTATGTAGAGATTGCTTCGTACCTCGCAATGACGCTTTTTTATTATAATTTGTCCAAAGTCATCTCGTTAAGCCCACTCACCACCAAATCCGCTTCATGCAGCACCTTCGGGTCGCCTATGCCAATGGCTTTCATCCCGCCTGCTTTGGCAGCCTCTACACCGGCAATGGCATCCTCAAATACTACACAATATTGTGGCTCGATGCCCAGCGCTTCTGCTCCTTTTAAAAATACCTCCGGATCGGGCTTGGCTTTGGTTACTTTATTACCGTCGATAATAGCATCAAACAGGTTTACTATCTTTAGCTTTTCCAAAATGGTCATGGAGTTTTTACTGGCCGACCCAAGAGCGGTTTTGATACCTGCGTCGCGGCAGCTTTGCACAAACTCGCGTGCGCCGGGCAATATCTCGTCGGTGGTCATCTGATTGATCATTTCCACATACCAGGCATTCTTTTGCTCGGCTAACTGTTCCTTTTCGGCATCGGTTTTTGTTATCCCTCCGGCTTCCAGCACAATCTCCAATGATCGCATCCGGCTTACGCCTTTTAACTGTTCGTTCTGTTCTTCGCTAAAATCAAAACCCAGGGAGTTGGCCAGGCGCCGCCAGGCTTTATAATGGTATATGGCTGTATCTACAATCACACCGTCAAGATCAAAAATACAGGCTTTAATGTTGTTCATTTTATACTGTGTATGTGGACCCTAAAGTATTGTTTTTGAATTGCGGGAACAAAGATTTTTGGAGAAATGACAAAAGAAAAAATCCTTGCTCTTTGCTCCCAAAAACCCAAAATCCATTCTTTTCTACCTTCTTTGTCGTATGTTAATAAAAAATCAAGCGCTTTATTTGGATTAATTATAAATAATAATAATCTTTGTGCCCAAGATATGATTACCACCACTACAACAACTACGCACTGGACAGATGTTTTTAAAACATCGGCAGGAGCTATTTACCAATGCGACATCGAGCGCTGCTGGTATGTTGATTTTGGGGGTAAGGTGGCCAAATTCGATTATCGCTGCCTGTTAAAGCTGCGCAAGTCGGTTTATCATATCGATATTGAGCAAGCCCTGCTCAATACCACCAAAGATCCGGATGTGGAGATCATTTTCATCTGCGCCTGCGATCATTGCTATGTACTTTCTTTACTACAGATCATCGCGCTGAAAGAATTATTGGAAGGTACTTTTGTCATGCTTGAGTTAAATCATATTCTGCATGAACGTCTCTGTAGCATAGCTAGTTAACTATTTAGACTAATACTAAATTCATATTATTTTTAAATTATAGTTATATTAACTTATAGCACTATTATTGCATCATCATACCTGCAACAAGTTATTAATTTAATAAAACTATGAAAGATCTACTCCGCATAAAAAGCCTCATTTCAACAGAAATTGAAGGTCTTTTAAACCAACAAGTAAAAAAAGAAGCCCTGTCTTCATCTATATATTTATCAATGGCTTCATGGTGTAACCGTAATGGTTATGATTTCTCTTCTGATTACTTCTTTAAACAAGCCGAAGAGGAAAGACACCACCAGTTAAAATTTTACAAATATATCCTGGATATGGGCGGCAATGCTATATCTCCGGAAGTTACCGGCATTAAACAGGAGTATAACTCTTTCCGCGAAGTGTTTGAAGAAGCTTTGGATCAGGAGATCAGCGTTACACAATCTATCAAAAACATTTATGCCCGTTGCATGAAAGAGCAGGATTTTGTGACTATGGAGTTTCTGAACTGGTTCCTGAAAGAACAACGCGAAGAAGAATACAAAGCCCGTCGTGCCCTTGAACTGTTTGAAGTTATCGGCGAAGAAGGTACCGGCAGATGGCAGATCGACAAACACGTTGGTCAGATCAAATACGATAGCGAGGCGTAAGCCCCTCCCAACCCTCCCCATCCCGATAGCTATCGGGAGAGCGGGCTATAAAAAAGGTCCTTTTGCCAGCGCAAAAGGACCTTTTTATTTTCAGAAGTCTCCCTTCGGGGAGATTTAGAGGGGTCATATCAGATCCATCAGTTTCAATACATCCTTAGGGTGATATTCCTTCAGCCAGGTGTTACCTGGTTGGATACTGCATACGGGCGCGTACTTACACCTGTCGGTACATTCTGTTTCTATCACTTCTATTTCTTCGGGGCCGTGATGATGTTTGGCGTATGCTTTAGCCAGTTTATACATATCCTTGCCTCCCCTCTTTCCGCATTTGCTACCAACGCATACATATAGCACTTTGTCTGGTATGGTAAATTTCCCCATCAGGATACTTAATTTAGTGTTAACATTAACACAACAAAGATAAAACAATAAAGTTCCATTTGCGTAGCCGGAAGCCTATTGAAAGTTTTTTATATAAACAGCAAGTGGCTCAAGACCAACCTCCTGACGAAGTTTATCAACCCCTTTAGGGTCTTTTAATCGAAATGGTGAATACTTCCCGGTTTTAGTATTCCGCGACAGTTGCGTACCATAAATTTGCTTTTGATTTTTGTTAACCAGGATACGATCGGTTAGATAAGCATATTTCTCTTTGCTGGCATTATTTTTAACCATCTGCCGCTTCATCAAAGCTAATACCTGCTCCTGGAAAGGTATATCATCATCACAGTGCTGAATAACGGCCCAAAAGCTATCGCTCGAACTGCCAACCATGTCATAACCCGGGTAACCGTACTTTTTGATGATAGCTTTTGCTTTCAGTTCGTTAATACGATCGGCTTCCGTCCATTTACTTTGGATAGTTTCATCGCTGTAGGCCGATTTTTCTTTCCGGTACTTTTTAGTAAATTCTATACGCCAAAACTGATCGGTTTTAAACATGGAGTCGATCTGTGTTGTTAATGCAACATTTTGTTTAACAACCTGTGCAGAGGGCGTTATTGCGAGATATCCGCAGAGGAGTGCGATAATGAGCAGTGTTTTGATAACTAATATTCTCATGGGGTAATATTTTCATAGGGGCAATTAACAACTAAAGATATAGTTATTAATTCATTTATTCCAAATAAAAAAATCGATGATCTGCCACGTATTTAAGACCCGGCTGGTAAGGCTTTTTTAAACGCCATTGAAAACAAACAATCGCAAAAAAATCTGCACATTTGAAAAATGTTCAAAAAGTGTCACGCCTGCCTTCTCATCTGCCTCTTCCTGCTATGGGGTTGTAATCCCAAACCCGCTAATCAATACAAAGTAGTTAAGATAAAAGACGGTGACACACTGGGATTGCTGAGCAATGATAACCGGGAAATTACCGTTCGACTGGCCGAAATTGATTGTCCCGAAAAATCGCAGGCCTTTGGCAAAGCGGCCAAAAAATTCACTTCCGATCTTTGTTTTGGTAAGGATGTTACCCTGATAGGTAATACTAAAGACCGTTACGGCCGTACGGTTGCCATGGTCATTTTGCCCGATGGTACCAATGTTAATTATCAGTTGGTAAAAAATGGTTTCGCCTGGCAATACAAAGCTTATTCGCAAAACGCCGAATTAGCCAGCCTGGAGCAAAATGCCCGCGAAAATAAGCTGGGCCTTTGGCAGGATGCCAATCCTACCCCACCCTGGGAATACCGCAAAGAAGGCCGTTCATCAGGCTACGATAATAATCCTTATAAAAAACATTATAAGCGCAAACCAAAGCTTGAGGATGTATATTAAAACTGTAACTTTATGTCCAGTATCAAGTAGCTAGTATCAAGTATCGAGACCGAATAATACATCGATATATCGTGATTTAGCTACTATCAGGATTTCAGAAAACGTAGCTATAACAAAGCAGTCTTGATACTTGATACTAGCTACCTGATACTAAAAAACATATGAAGTTTACAAAAGCGTTTTTTTCCATCGCCTTTACCCTTGCGCTGATTTGGGCGCTGCAGCATAAATTTGGCACGGTACCGCCTCTTGGTGATTTTTTAAGTCCGGCTAATGGATTTTGGCAAAATGCCGAAAGTAAAAATATTTTACCGACCACCCATCTCATGCTGCCCGGCCTAACTGGTAAGGTAACCATTAAGTATGATGAGAACCGCATTCCACATATTTTTGCCGATAACGATCATGATCTGTACTATGCGCAGGGTTATATAACCGCTACGGAGCGCCTTTGGCAAATGGATATACAAACCCGCCAGGCTGCAGGCAGGCTATCAGAAGTGGTGGGCCCTGCGGCATTGGAGATCGATCGCTACCACCGTCGCATGGGCATGGTTTACGGTGCCGAAAAAACTTTGAAAGCAATGATGAGCGAGCCGGTTGTTCGCCAGATGATATTGGCCTATACCGATGGTATTAATGCCTACATCCATCGCCTGCACCCGCGTCAGTATCCCATCGAATTTAAAATGCTGGATTACGCGCCAGAAGACTGGAAACCTATCAACTGCGCGTTCCTGCTTAAACTCATGAGCGAAACCCTGGCCGGCGGCTCCAACGAGTTTGCCATGACCAATATCTTAAGGCGTTTTGGTGCTAAAACCACCAACGACCTGTTTCCGGATTATCCCATGCACGAGGATCCCATCATCCCCGTGGGTACCAAATGGGATTTTAAACCATTGCCTATCCCTCATCCATCGGCCAACTTTTTGGGCTTGATGAACGATAGTGTTAAACGCGCGGTAAAAGAAGAAGGGATTGGCAGTAATAACTGGGCTGTATCTGGCAGTAAAACGGCCAATGGCTACCCTATTTTAGCTAACGACCCTCACCTCGATCTTACTTTCCCCTCTATATGGTACCAGATACAGCTTACATCCCCAACTGTTAATGTTTATGGGGTATCCTTACCAGGCTCACCCGCCGTTATACTGGGCTTTAACAACAATATTAGCTGGGGTATTACCAATGTTGATGCCGATGTGCTAGATTGGTACCAGGTAAAGTTCAGGGATAATAAAAAAGAAGAGTATTGGTACAACAACCAATGGAACAAAACCAACAGGCGTGTAGAGGTGATCAACATTCGCGGCCAGGAGCCTTTGTATGATACGGTGATCTATACCCATCACGGCCCGGTGGTTTATGAAGATAAAACCAAGAAAACAGAAGGCTCGCATGATTTTGTACCCGTGGGTGACGCTTTGCGGTGGATTGCGCATGATGAATCGGACGAGCTGATGACCATGTACATTTTAAACCGCGGTAAAAATTATGCCGACTATCGTAAGGCGCTTACTTATTTCAATGCCCCGGCATCCAACTTTGTATTTGCCAGTAAGGATAATGATATTGCGATCACCCCCAATGGTAAATACCCTTTAAAGTATCGCGATCAGGGTAAATTTATACTGGATGGTACCGACCCTGCCGACGACTGGCACGGCTGGATTCCTTTTGACCAGAACCCCACAGTTAAAAACCCGCCGCGTGGCTTTGTAAGTTCGGCCAATCAATCATCAACAGACCCTACTTATCCATATTATATCAACTGGTCGTTTGCACCTTATGAGCGTGGTAAACGGATAAATGACAGGCTCAGCGTTATGCAAAAAGCTACGGTTGATAGTATGCGGATCCTGCAAACCGATACCTATAGCATCCGTGCACAGGATATTTTACCAACCATGTTAAAATACGTCGACGCCTCCAAACTGGATCAACCCCAATTAACAGCGCTCGGCATTGCAAAAACTTGGAATAAAGATTTCGCGGCTAATTCAGTCGGGGCAACCATACTCGGTAACTGGTGGGCCAAGTTGTATAACATGATCTGGAGCGATGAATTTGCGGCTAAGGACCTGCAGGAAAATTATCCATCTGTTGACAGAACAGAACAACTCTTATTGAAAGAGCCAAATTCTAAATGGTTTGATGATATCCGCACACCAGCCAAAGAAACCTGTACCGATATAGTAACCCAGGCTTTTAAAACCGCAATTAATGAACTAAGTAAACAGTACGGCAAACCTGGCAAAAGCTGGGAATGGGGTTCGGTTAAAAAAATGGAGGTCGTGCACCTTACCCGTCAGGAAGCATTCAGCTCGGGTAATTTTGCTACAGGCGGTACCGGTTCAACCGTGAACGCCTTAACCGGCGGACATGGCCCATCATGGCGCATGGTGGTTCAAATGGGTCCAGCAGTAAAAGGTTACGGCATTTTACCAGGCGGCGAATCGGGCAACCCAGGCAGTTTTTTTTATGATGATATGTTAAAAACCTGGCAAAAAGGCGAACTAAAAGAATTGCTGTTCCTGCAATCGCCCGATGAAATGTCAAACCGTATTAAAACAACATTAACAATAGGCAGTAAATAAATTTAGTATCAAGTAGCTAGTATCAAGTATCACGACATCAGCATTTTTTCGTAATTTCAAAAATCTTGATACTTGATACTATCTACTTGATACTCTAAAGAAAATAAGATCATGTTATTCCTCATCATACTCATATTATCATTTGCAAGCGGTTTCTTTTTGCCCTGGTGGGTAGTGGCCATAGCGGCGTTTTCCGCAGCGTTTTTTATCGGTAAAACATCGGGCCAGGCATTTTGGTCGGGCTTTTTGGCCGTATTTATTGTATGGATAGTTTTAGCATTGTTCAAAAGCATTCCCAATGAACATATAATGGCCAAAAAAATAGCTGTGCTATTTCATTTACCAGGCTGGGGTTATTTGCTGGTGATCACCGGGATAATAGGTGGACTGGTAAGTGGCTTCGCGGCGCTTTCGGGTGTATTGCTACAAAAGGCCTTCGGAAAAGAATAGGCACCAATTACACGAATGGCTTCGAATTAACACAAACAAAAATTGAACTATTCAATTGGTGTAATTCGAAGCCACTCGTATGTAATTAGTGCCTGATTTTAGAACGCGCTTACAGCCTCTTTCAACGTTGCTACACCCTCTTTATCGCTTTTGGCCGAAGCAAAGATATCCTGAGAGGTTGATTTATCGCCATAAAAATTAGCGATCGCCGTTTTATCAATAGCCAGGTTTGAACCATTAATGGTTATACCGGCAAATAAGCCACGGCTGCGCGAATAAGAGTAAACTTCGGCTTCCAGTTTATAATCGGTACTGGCCGAAGAACTACGACCAACCGGACCTGCGGCAGCCGAAATATCTCCGCCGATAGTAAAATCGCCATTTTCAACCTTGGTTAATACACCTTTATGATGGAATACCAGGATCAGATCCACAGATTGTACACCTATTTGCAAACCAAAGCTACCGCCGGTTAAGGTTACAAATACCGGATCGCTCCATTTGCCACCAGCCAGTTTCACCATAGCAACGCCTCTTCCGCGTTTACCGCCAATACCAAAACCGGCATTGATCATTTTAGGGATAATAACAATTCCTTCCGACTGCTCCATTAATTGATGCGGAATAGTCTCCTTCATTTTGCCAAACTCTTTTAATACGTTTGCAGCATTATGTACGCGCTCCGTTTCCTTATCGCCTGCCTTGGCCGATATTAGCACAAAAAACAAGCTTAGGATCAATGGGAACTTCAAAAATTTTAATGTTTTCATGGGGTAAAATTACAATTTGTACAATGTTATATATAACTACTAACCCCCAAAACGCATACTTGTTTACATAATTGTGCAAGCAAAGAGTCATTTGTTTTTTTGTCGGAATCAGAATTAACTCCGTCGAGGGCTTCGCCGTTTACAGAATTGATGAATTCTCAGAATTATTTTTACTCAAAATCTGCACATCATCATATTTGCACATTTCAAATCCGCACATCAATATGCTTATCTTTGCACGCAATGAACACACCGGATAAACAACAGGTATTTTCTATCAACAACACTCACGATTTTGATCGGGCAACCCTGCAGATCTTTCGGCACCAGGCCAAAAACTGTGCCGTTTACCGGCAATTTATTTCGGGGCTAAGGATTGATGCAGATAAAATTACATCGGTTAAACAGATCCCATTTTTACCTATAGAGTTTTTCAAATCGCAGCGGATATTGAGCACGGATGCTCCAATTGAATTAACTTTTACCAGTTCGGGTACCACAGGTATGATTACCAGTAGCCATTTAGTGAGTGATAAAACCTGGTACGAGGATAGTTTCCGAAACGCATTTCAATTATTTTATGGCGATATCAGGGATTATACTGTGCTGGCCCTGTTGCCATCGTACCTGGAACGTGAGGGTTCATCACTCATTTACATGGTTGATGATCTGATCAAACAATCCCAATATCCAGACAGCGGTTTCTTTTTATATAATCACGACGAATTATATCAGCAACTCCAAAAACAACAGCAAGCCCAAAAGCCAACACTTTTAATAGGCGTTACTTTTGGCCTGCTTGATTTTATCGAAAACTACCAGATCAACTTCCCGGAATTGATTGTGATGGAAACCGGTGGCATGAAAGGCCGGCGCAAAGAGATGATCCGCGAGGAGCTGCATGACACCCTATGCGAAGGCTTCGGTGTAAGCCATATTCATTCGGAATACGGCATGACCGAACTACTGTCGCAGGCTTACTCTAAAGGCGACGGTATTTTTGAATGCCCACCCTGGATGAAAATTATCATCCGTGATACTAACGACCCGATCAGTGCGTTAGCAAAGGGCAAAACAGGCGGCATCAATGTGATCGATCTGGCTAATATCAACTCCTGTTCATTCATCGCTACGCAGGATCTGGGTAAGATCAACAGTGATGGAGCCTTTGAGGTATTGGGCAGGTTTGACCAATCGGACATCCGCGGATGTAATTTGTTGATTGCTTAGCGTATTTTAGTATCAAGTAGTTAGTATCAAGTATCACGACATTTTCTGCATGATCATACCGGGTTTCAGAATCTTGATACTTGATACTAACTACTTGATACTAAAATCTTCACTCTTTTAACCGGTATTATTATTATTTTTGCACGCATCATAAATGCTAAAAACATGATTGAGAAATTTTTAAACGAGGAACAAGATCCTAAAGCAGTTGAAAAGGTGTACTCCCGCCTTGTGGATCTGCTGTCTTCTGGTGAAGAGATCATTTATATAGCGGTTCAGAAAAAGCCATTGGTAAACTTATTTCCGGATTGTATTGCCATTACCAACAAACGTGTATTGTTTTTTACCCCGGCTAACCTGGGCTTATCAATCAAGTTTGTTGATTTTGTTTGGAAGGATATTGTTGACGTGCACACCAAAGAAGAGATTATTGGCGCGGTATTCAGCGTAAAAACCACCAATGGCGCCGAAATGGCGGTTGATTACCTGCCCAAGATACAGGGTCGTAAATTATACCAATACGCCCAGGAGCGTAAAGAAATTGAACGTGAGGCCCGTCGCCAGCGCGATCTGGAACAAAAACGTGCCGAATCAGGGTCTATACAGTTTGATAACCCTGCGGCGGCCCGTACTGCTACAACACAGCAAGCTTTTACAGCCCCTGCACCGGTAGTTGTTGAACAGCCTGCGCCTGCCTCCATTGCTCCTCCAACACCAGCACCTGCACCAGTTGTGCATGAAGCTCCAAAGCCTGATGAGCTTACCGAAAAACTAAAAAAATTAAAAACACTGTTTGATAACGGCCTGATATCACAGGAAGAATACAACCACAAAAAGCTCGATCTGCTGAGCGATCTATAATAGTCATTCAGTCATTATAAAAAAGGGGCGATAAGTTAAAACTCATCCCCCCTTTTTTGTCATTAGGTCATTAAGTGTTTTTAGTAATGCCTTAATGACGATTTATCAAATGACCTAATGACCTTCATAATGATGACTAATTTAAAAGTCGGTCGTCAAAGCTAAAAGATTCTTTATTCACTATCCTGATGTTCCTGGCTTCGGGGTGCAACGGGTTAAGTATGTAATTGTACTCTGCCGATACTATGGCCGACGGTACCCGCATGGCCAGGTATTCTTGCTTTTTCAAAAACTCGTCGCCCAATTTTCTTAATGATACCGGCCCCGAAACGTCCTGCCAGTTATCAGGCAACAAATCCGGGTTTAATTCTGTAATGCTGTAATTCGGCACATCAATTTGAGCCAGGCAAAAATTCGCAGGGACAATTAAAGGATCCAAATGTACCAGTACTTCCAAAACCGCCAATGATCGTGATGAGGCCAGGTAAAGCATGGGTTTACCCTCGCTGTTCCAACGACCGCCGTACAAACGGGCGCCGGTTCCGCTCAGATCATCCACATATTGGCATTTCGCTATGCGATATAAAACCATTAGGCAAAAATACCGTGCTCTATACGCCCCAATTCCCTGAAAACCATATCAAAGCCTGCAGAGGTATCCAGTATAGTTACAGGAGCCTCGCCTTTAAATACATAACCCGGGGTTTTTACCCATATTTTAAACTTATCCATGGAGCCGAAAACCTCCTCGCCACGGGTATATAAACGGGCAAGTTCAACGGCCTTTTCGGCGTACTCGGTTTTAATGATAGCGTTATCATCATAACGCTGCAAGGTACGCTCAGATATATGCAATATATTGGCCAGCTCTTGTATATTGAGGGATATTTTTTTGGCTAAAGAAAGTAAAACGCTTTTAGGAAAACCTTTACGGGCCAGGTTAATGATATCAAAATCTGTAGAGAATTTGACAGACTTTGCCCCTTCCAGTAAATGGTAAAATGAAGGAACCGGAGCCTGAACAACGTACGCTGCCATGGGCTCATTCAATTCATTTTTCTTGCTATCAGTTTTTGTTTTGTACGACATATATACAAATATAATTACCATTTGTCGTATTTCAAAATTTACGCCAACAAAAAAGCGATAAGTTTTGCACTTATCGCTTTTTCATCATTAGGTCATTATTCATTGAGTCATTAACCTACTAATGACTTGATGACGCCAAAAGCTAATGAAACAATGACTTAATTTATTCAGCAACAATAAGAAAATAGTTCTTTTTGCCTTTTTGTACCACCAGGAATTTATTATTGATCAATGCATCCGCTGTATACGTATCATCGGCCGTAGCAATTTTTACTTTATTAATGGCTGAGCCACCGCCTTGTATCATTTTTTTAGCTTCGCCCTTCGACGGAAATATTGCCGTTTTCACAGCCAGCAGATCAGTTACATTGATACCTTGTTGCAGGTCGGTTAGGGCTATCGTAAAATTAGGTACACCGGCAAACAGGCCAAGCACTTCGGTATCATTCAGTTCATTTAAAAACTCAATACCTATGTTACCAAATAAAAATTCGGATGATTTAATAGCCTTTTCATACTCTGCTTCGCCATGTACACGTATAGTGATATCTTTTGCCAGAGCTTTTTGTAATATACGTGTATGCGGCGCGGCATCATGCTCCACTTCCAGAGCTTCAATGACATCACGTTCAAACAAAGTAAATATGCGGATATAAGCTTTGGCATCAACATCGGTAGTATTTAACCAGAACTGGTAAAACTGGTATGGCGATGTACGCTCGGCATCCAGCCAAACCGCACCACTTTCGGTTTTGCCAAACTTGGTACCATCAGCCTTTTTGATCAGGTTGGTAGTTAAGGCAAACGCTTCGCCGCTATCTTTACGACGGATAAGCTCGGTACCGGTAACAATATTACCCCACTGGTCGCTGCCACCCATCTGGATGCTGCAGTTATGGTGTTTCCACAGATAGTAAAAGTCGTAACCCTGAACCAATTGGTAGGTAAACTCGGTAAACGACATACCGGTATCTCCTTCCAGGCGTTTCTTTACCGAATCTTTGGCCATCATATAATTAACGGTGATGTGTTTACCTACATCACGGATAAAATCAAGGAAGGTAAAGTTCTTGAACCAGTCGTAATTATTCACCATTTCGGCACTATTGGCGCCGCTGTTAAAATCTAAAAAACGGGTCAATTGTTTTTTAACCGATTCCAGGTTATGTTGCAAAACATCTTCCGACAGTAAATTACGTTCTTGCGATTTACCCGACGGATCGCCAACCATACCGGTAGCACCACCAACCAAAGCATACGGTTTATGACCAGCCCGCTGAAAATGGATCAACGTCATGATCTGGGTTAAATGACCCACGTGCAATGAATCGGCAGTTGGGTCAAACCCTATATATCCCGAAGTCATGCCTTTATTTAGCTTTTCTTCGGTACCGGGCATTTCGGTATGCAGCATACCGCGCCAGCGTAATTCTTCAACAAAGTTCATATTCAATATTTCAAAGGCTGCAAATATAAGAGAATAATTGGCTGAGCCGAATAGCTAAATCCGGCCAATACAGGGTTAACTAAAGGTAAAGTCCATTTCAAATAATTACTTATTTTTTGTACCTTGAGCAAAAGCCACTATTTTGCACCACAGCGTCTATGAATTTTTTATCGCATTATTACTTTGATCGTGATATCAACAACTGTTACCATATTTTAGGTATCGTTTTGCCCGATCTTTTAAAAAATGCCGATAAAAACATCATCCTTCACCCCGAAAAGCTGCACCATACCAATAAAAATGTAAATTCCATTATCGCCGGCTGGAATAAACATCTGGCGGTTGACCGCTATTTCCACTCGTCTGATTTTTTTACTCTTCATTCCCACCAGTTAAAAAAGCAATTGTTGCCCGCTATTGAGGGGTCGCCGGTAAAACCTTTTTTCCTGGGGCACGTGGCACTGGAACTCATCATCGATAACCTGCTGCTTACAACCGGCAAAATACAGGTCGACGATTTTTACGCGAACCTGGCAGCCTGCGAAACTACAGTGATCAGCGAGTTTTTAACTTTTTCTGGATTAGCCGATAGCAGCGTTTTTTTTAAGTTTTATGACGATTTCAAACGCAGTCAGTACTTGCATACCTACGCCGAGACGCACCAGATTGCCTATGCTTTAAAACGTATTTGCATGCGCATTTGGCGAAATCCATTCACCCCGCAACACGAAACAGAAATGAACTCGGTGTTGAGTAATTATCGCGATTATCTGCTGCCCGATTTCATGTCGATATTTGAAGAAATAGCCAATAAGCTCATCGCTATTTAATCCATCAAATTTTATTTAACCTATTGTTAAAAGTCATTTACCCAGGTAGTTTTCAGACTTCAAACGGTAAAAACGCTATGACAAGGCCCGGTTTATATCAAAAAGGCTTAAATATCAGCAATTAACATTAAAATATTCTTTTATTTAATAAAATTATATACCTACCTTTGCAGTCCCAATTAACAAATTGGGAAAAGGAGAAAAATTATTTAATGGCAAAAAAACAAGAAGCAGAAAAAGAATTAAAAGCGAAAGAAGCTGAACTGGGAACAGTTACCGCATCTGGCGAAAAAGAAACCATTGAATCAGAAGCTGATTCAATATCTATCGAAGAGATCAAATCAAAAATTGCAGCTACTCCAAGTGCGGATTTCGACTGGGATGCAGATGACAAAAAATTTGGTAACTATACCGATAGCGACCGTGAGAAATTCGAGAAAATGTATGATGGAACTTTCAGCTCTATCACCAAAGGCGAAATTATCACCGGTACTGTTGTTAATGTTAACAACAAAGATGTGGTACTGAACGTAGGATTTAAATCAGACGGTTTAGTTTCAGTATCAGAATTCCGTGATACACCTGATCTGAAGATCGGTGACAAAGTTGATGTATTTGTAGAGTCACAGGAAGATGCTAACGGTCAGTTAGTACTTTCACGTAAACGTGCAAAAACTCAAAAATCATGGGAGCGCATTAATTCGGCCCTTGACAATGATGAGATCATCACTGGTTTTGTGAAGAGCAGAACTAAAGGTGGTTTAATTGTTGACATCATGGGTGTTGAAGCCTTCTTACCTGGCTCACAAATCGATATCAAACCAATTCGTGATTACGATGTGTATGTAGGTAAAACAATGGAATTCAAAGTTGTTAAGATCAATCACGAGTTTAAAAACGTAGTGGTATCACACAAAGTGCTGATCGAAGACGATTTGGAAAACCAAAAAACAGAAATTGTTGCACGCCTTGAAAAAGGACAGGTATTGGAAGGTACCGTTAAAAACATTACCGACTTTGGTGTATTTATTGACCTTGGTGGTGTTGACGGCTTACTGCACATTACTGATATATCTTGGGGCCGTATCGAGCATCCACGCGAAATTCTTTCATTGGATCAAAAAATCAACGTTGTTGTGCTTGACTTTGATGACGAGAAAAAACGTATTGCTCTGGGCTTAAAACAATTAACCCCTCATCCTTGGCAAAGCCTTTCTGAAGATATTCAGGTTGGTTCAAAAGTTAAAGGTAAAATTGTTACCGTTGCTGATTACGGCGCATTCCTGGAAATCATCCCTGGTGTTGAAGGTTTGATCCACGTATCAGAAATGTCATGGTCACAAAACCTGCGCAACCCTCAGGAATTCCTGAAAGTTGGCGACGAGATTGAAGCACAAGTGTTAACACTTGACCGAGAAGAGCGCAAAATGTCATTGGGTGTTAAACAATTAACTCCAGATCCATGGCAAAATGCTGCTGAGAAATATGCTATCGGCACTCAGCACGTTGCAACAGTTAAAAACATGACCAACTTTGGTGTGTTTGTTGAACTGGAAGACGGCATCGACGGCTTGATCCACATCTCTGACCTTTCTTGGTCTAAAAAAGTAAATCACCCTAACGAATTCACTAAAGTTGGTGAAAAATTAGACGTGGTTGTTTTAGAGCTTGACGTAGAGAACCGCAAATTAAGCTTAGGTCACAAACAGCTGGAAGAAAACCCTTGGGATACTTTCGAAACCGTATTTACCATTGATTCAATTCATGAAGGTACTGTACTGAAAGTAACTGACAAAGGTGCTATCGTAGCTTTACCTTACGGTGTTGAAGGCTTCGCGCCAACCAAACACCTGGTTAAAGAAGACGGTAAATCAGTAAAAGCTGAAGAAACCGCTGAATTCAAGATCATTGAATTTAACAAAGAGAACAAACGTATCGTTATTTCACACTCACGTATCTGGGAAGAAGCTCGCGCTGATGCTCGTGTACAGGAATTTGAAAACCGCAAAAAAGAGGCAAAATCTGCTAGCAACGCGGTGAAAAAAGTGAAAGAATCAGTTGAAAAATCAACTTTAGGCGATCTTAGCGTATTAGCTCAGTTAAAAGAGCAAATGGAAGGTGCTGAAAACAAAGCCCGCAAGGCTGCACCAGCTAAAAAAGCTGAAGAATCTGAAGAAGAAGCGTAAGCTTTAACTGAAGCATATTCTCACAAAGCCCTTCCGAATAAACGGAAGGGCTTTTTTGTTGCTTGTGAAGCATCTTATATACTTTTATAATGGGATCCCGAAATAAATTCTGGGACTTCATATTTTAGTTACTGTACTTCCGTTAACAGCTTTTTAAACTCATCACTCAAAACTCAAAACTATTTACTATTTTTGCCCAAATCCACCCATACGATGCAAAATCTTACACTGCTCGACGGACAAAAATTTCAGATCACCATACAACGTTTATGTCGCCAGTTGATTGAAAATCATGATGATTTTTCACAATCGGTGCTTATTGGTATTCAGCCGCGGGGCATATACCTGGCCAAACGCGTAGCCGAAGAACTCAGAAAAATATTACCCGGCAAAACCATTTTGCAGGGCGACCTGGATATTACCTTTTACCGCGATGATTTCCGCAGGCGCGAATCGCAACTGGTACCCAATCAAACCAAGATAGATTTTATTATTGAAGGCAAAAAAGTAGTGATGATGGATGATGTGCTCTGGACTGGCCGAACCATTCGTGCCGCCATGGATGCCATGCAGGCATTTGGTCGCCCGGAGAAGGTGGAGTTACTGGCACTGGTTGATCGCCGTTACTCGCGACACATACCCGTATCGGCAGATTATGTAGGGATTGAAGTGGATTCCATCGCATCGCAAAAAGTAGTAGTAAGCTGGAAAGATACCGATGGCGAAGATAAAATTGTGCTGGTATCGGAAGCAGCGGAGTAGTATTATAAGAAAGTACATATATTAAAGCGTCATTGCGAGGTACGAAGCAATCTCTAAGCTATACAGGGTCGCTCTGTAAGTTGGGGATTGCTTCGTACCTCGCAATGACGAGAGGGACAAAAAAATAAATTTCAGAATCGAAATTCAGAGAATAAAAAAATCCGAAATCGAACATCCGAAATCCGAAATAAAAAATCATGGCAGGACTAAGCACAAGGCATTTATTAGGCATAAAAGATTTGAACCGGGCAGATATCGAGCTGATATTTGAAACTGCCGATACTTTTAAATCCGTTTTAAACCGGCCGATCAAGAAAGTGCCATCTTTGCGCGATGTAACTATTGCCAATATTTTCTTTGAGAACTCCACCCGTACCCGCCTGTCATTCGAATTGGCCGAGAAGCGTCTTTCGGCAGATGTGGTGAACTTCGCGGCGTCATCGTCATCGGTAAGCAAAGGCGAAACGCTGATCGATACGGTAAACAATATTCTGGCCATGAAGGTAGATATGGTGGTGATGCGCCACCCTTATGCGGGCGCGGGCATCTTCCTGTCGAAACATGTAAAGGCCCAGATCGTAAATGCTGGCGATGGCGCTCATGAGCACCCTACCCAGGCTTTGCTGGATGCTTTCTCCATCCGCGAAAAATATGGTGATGTGGCGGGCAAAAAAGTGGTGATCGTGGGGGATATACTGCACTCCCGTGTCGCGCTTTCCAACATTCTTTGTTTGAAACAACTGGGTGCCGAGGTTATGGTTTGCGGCCCGACTACGCTGATCCCTAAATACATCGGTTCGCTTGGCGTAAAAGTTGAACATAATTTAATAAAAGCCCTAAACTGGTGCGATGTAGCCAACATGCTACGCATACAGCTGGAGCGTCAGGACATTAAGTATTTCCCTTCCCTGCGAGAATACACTATGCTTTTTGGCTTGAATAAAACCATCCTGGATTCATTAGATAAAGAGATCACGGTAATGCACCCCGGTCCTATCAACCGCGGTGTGGAGATCACCAGCGATGTAGCCGACAGTAAGCAATCCATCATCCTTGACCAGGTAGAGAACGGTGTAGCCATACGCATGGCTGTACTGTACCTGTTGGCCGGGCAAACGCCATAAATTTCATTAAGCAGGCAGGTTCAGTTTTCTTAACCCTATTTATATAACAACGCTTGTTATCAGCGTTGATAAGCAAAGTAAAATGATAAAGTTTAAGAATGTTTGCTGTTTATGCCTTTTCATAGCTTCCCTATTTTACGTCGTATCTTCACAAGCTCAAAGTCGCCAGCAGGTGAAAACAGATTCGGTATTCGCGTTAGTACAAAAATACTTTAATGCTCAAAAAACCGATTCACTTTATTCCCTTGGTGGCGAGCTATTTAAAAAGACCTTAACTCCCGAAGGTTTCCGGTCTGTGGCCAACCAGCAGCTTTTCCCACTGGGCGATATTAAAGGTTCATCGCTTGTTAGTTTTGTTAATAACAAAGTAAGTACCTATAAGCTGATCTTCGGCGCGGTTACTTTACAGCTGCAAATGAGTCTTGATCAGGACAATAAACTGGATCTTTTCCTGTTTCAACCATTTAACCAGGTAACCGCCGATAAGCTAAATCAGGCTGCCTCAACCAATAAGTTATTAACCTCCATGGACAAAGCGATCGAATCTGTTGTACGCAGGTATATTCAAAAAGCCAATACCGTGGGCTTAAGTGTAGGCGTTTTAAAAGATGGCCAAATAAGCACCTACAACTATGGCGAAACCACCAAAGGTAACAAGCAACTGCCCACACTTCATACCATTTATGAGATAGGATCTATCACCAAAACGTTTACGGCTACTTTACTGGCTTACTATGTAAACGAAGGCAAAGTAAAACTGACCGATCCTGTTATTAAATACCTGCCCGATTCTGTGGCCAAAAATCCGGAGTTAAAATTGATCACGCTGGAATCATTAAGCAATCATACTTCGGGTTTAGCCCGTATTCCGGATAATATGGAGGCTAGCGCGACCGATGAGCTTAATCCTTATAAAGATTACACCAAGCAGCAGCTGTTTGCCTACCTTAAAACCTGTAAACTGAATAGCCAACCCGGTGAAAGATACGATTACTCCAATTTAGGTGTGGGATTGCTTGGCACCATCCTGTCCAAATTGAGTGGTAAAACATTTGAGCAAATGGTGCTCGAAATCATCTGCCGCCCGCTGGTCATGTCAAGTACTACCCAGCGTTTAAGTCCGGCCCGGTTAAGCAACTTCGCTACCGTATATAATGCCAGCGGTGAAGCTACTCCTGCCTGGGATTTTGACGTTTTAGCCCCTTGCGGGGCCCTCCATTCATCAGTAAATGATTTGCTGGCATATGCAAAGGCCAATATGACACCGGCTCCTGACAAGCTCGGTAAAGCTTTTGAGCTAACTCATCAGATCACTTTCAGTAAGGATGCCAAAATGGGCCTTGCCTGGCATATTATTATTGTTGACGGTGTGGAGTATTATTTTCATAACGGCGGTACCTACGGCAGCAGCAGCTTCCTGGCTTTTAATGCGCAAAAGAGCCTTGCTGTAGTAATACTATCCAACGCGGCAGAAAGTACAGATCTTATAGGTACTAAAATACTGCAGTTGCTGCAAAAGTAAGAGGCAAACAATCCCATCATGCCGAACTTGTTTCGGCATCTTTACCCAATTCTGTCATTGCGAAGCGTGGCAATCTCCTCGCTCGCATATTGAACGCGATGAGATTGCTTCGTCGTTCCTCCTCGCAATGACATGATTAAATTATCTGCTCGTTCGAAATGACATTCGTTTTTTAGATCATGCAGGACAAATCCATCTGTAAAAAAACATCCCACCTTGCCTAAAGCAAAGCGGGATGCAAAACAAAAGTAATCAGTCAACTGAATTAACTCAATCCTTATCCTATCAACTAATTATTTATCTTTTACTGTTGATCCGTTTCTGATTTCGTCTGAGGCTACTTTCACCAGTTTGTCATCGGGTTTAATGTCGCCGTAAACCTCCATCATATTGCCCGATGTTAAGCCTTTTTTAGCATCAACCCATATGGCTTTATGATTTACCACCTTAATTACAAACACCTTTTCGGTTGAAGTGTAAACAGCGGTTTTTGGCACCACATAAGCGCTATCGCCACCCGGCAGGGGCACGTTAACTTCGGCAAACATGTGCGGCAAAAGTTTTTTATCCTTATTGTATACGTCCATTTCTAAACGTTCTGCTCTTAGCTTTTCATCCAAAGCACCGGCCAAACGTTTCACCTGCGCGGTGAATTTTTGGTTAGGCAAAGCTTTCACCGTAAAATCAACTTCACTTTTGTTGCTTAATGAACCGGTAGAGCTTTCTGGTATGGATACTACCAAACGCAGTCTTTTCTGATCCTGTAAAGTAAACAGTGGATCGGTGCTTTTACCACCCGGACCTACATAAGCACCCAGGTTTACATTACGGCTGGTGATCACACCATCAAACGGAGCGCGTATTTCCAGGTAAGCCAGGTTAGCAGCAACTTCTTTGTAAGCCGATTTGGCTGCTTCTACGTTGGCCAGGTCAGAGTTCTTTTTGGCTTCAGCCTGCTCCAGGTCATTTTGCGATACGGTACCGGGAGTTTTGCTGGTACTTAACAATCGGTCATAAGTAGCTTTGCTGGCATAGTAAATGGCCTCCTGTTGCTTAATTCTTGACTGCGCGCCTGCTAATTGTGAGTTGATCTCCGGTGCTTCTAAAACAACCAGTAATTGTCCCTGGTGTACTTCGGAACCGATATCAACCAGCAGTTTTTTCACATAGCTGTTCACCTTGGCATACAGGTCGACCTGCTGATAAGGGATCAGTTCGCCGGGAATGGTAACTGAACCACTCAGTTTTCCTTTTTGAACCGAAACCAGCTCGACCGATGGGGTTTCCACTGCTTCCTGTTGTTGCTCTTCGGCGCTTTCTTTTTCTTTTTCCTCTGAATGACACGCACTCAGGAAACTTATTGCTACCGCTAATACGGCAAGCATAATGGTGGATCTATTTTTAAGCTTTTTCATGATGGTGCAAAGGGACATAAAATTTACTTTCTTTATCTTCTGGATCTAATGAAACTGATTGTGTGGTGGCATTACCTTGTACCCAGGCAAAAACCAATGGTAATATTAACAGGGCCGCAAATGTGGAAGCAATAAGTCCGCCAATAACCGCACGGCCGAGTGGTGATGTCTGGTCACCGCCTTCGCCCAGGCCGGATGCCATCGGAATCATACCCACAACCATCGCCAAACTGGTCATTAATATAGGGCGCAAACGCAGGGCCACTGCTTCACGGGCGGCTTTCAACGCATCCCCGTTGTGTTTACGCAATTCTTCGGCGTTGGTTATCAACAATACCGCGTTGGAGATGGATACGCCTACCGACATGATCATACCCATGTATGATTGCAGGTTGAGTGTTGCCCCGGTTATTTTAACCAATAATAACGAACCGAACAATACCGCAGGCACCGTTGATAGTACCACGAACGACATTTTGAACGACTGGAAATTAGCTGCCAGCATCAGGAATATCACGATAATAGCTACCAACAAACCTGATTGTAAACTATCCAATGTATCGGTTAATGTCTGGCTTAAACCGCGCATTTCAACGGTTAGCCCGTGCGGCAATTTTCCTATAGATTTAATAGCTTCCTGCACATCATGCGTTGCGGTACCTAAATCTTTTTTATTGATATTGGCCGTAACAGACAGGGTTGGTATAGCACCAATGTTATCATCTTCGCCATTAGCTAAGCCGGTTTTCACATCGGCCACATCACCCAGCGTAGGGCGTGCCTGGTTAGCCAATACCGGTATTTCCTTCACATCGTTCAGGCTGGCCATTTGATATTCAGGCACCTGCACCTGTACCAGGTAGCTTAATCCTACGCGCTCATCTATCCAGTTATTTTTTTCGGTAAACCTCGATGATGAGGTAGAAGCGATCAACGAGCGGGATATATCATTTAAACCTACACCCAGTTGCGCTGCTCTTTGTCTGTCGATAGTAATATCTAACGACGGATAGTTAAACGACTGGCCTATCTGTGCATCGCGCAGATATTTGATCTGTTTTAATTTATCCAATATCTTGAACGCGTATTCCTGGTTTTGTTTTTTGTTTTTACCGGCCAGGGTAACTTCTATCGGTGTTGGCGATCCCTGGCTCAGGATCTTGTCAGTCAGTTCTATCGGCTCAAAGGAGATCTTTATGCCAGGCATTTTTTGAGCTATAGAGTCCCTGAATTTTTCTTTCAGATCATCCAGGTTCACTTTATAGTCTTCTGTTAAGCTCACCTGCATAACTGCTTCCTGCGGACCAGCCATAAACATATATATCGGGTTGGTGGAGAACGAAGATGGGTGCGTACCCACCATAGTAGACGTAATAGCAATGTGATTTTTACCCACGATGTTACCCAGTATATGCTGCGCTTTCACCACCTCTATCTCGGTACGCTCCAAACGGGTACCATCGGGCGCACGCAAACGTACCTGGAATGTTCCGGAGTTTACTTTTGGTAATACGTCGCGGCCAATAATGTTAAAGAGCAGGAAGGCTAAGCCAAAAGCAACAACAACATAAACAGTTACCAGGATCTTGCGGTTGGGCAGCATCCTGTCCATGAGGCGCATAAAGCTATCCCTGAACCTGTCAAAACGGGTTACTTCTTTACCCGTATGCTCCAAAGCCCTTTTCATGGCTTTTTCTTTTTGCTCCCATGGTTCGCCTTCATCTTCCAAAGCAAAACCATCTGCATGGCTGTGGTCTTCATGTTTGTTTACCATGATCCAGTTGGCCATGATAGGTACAAAGGTTTGCGCCAGGAAGTAAGATACGATCATGGAGAAACCAATGGCCAGCGCCAGCGGCAGGAACAACGCTCCAGGAATACCTTTCATAGTAAAGGCCGGTGCAAACACTGCCAGGATACAGAACAAGATCAGTAATTTAGGAAAAGCGATCTCCTTACAGGCATCCCATATAGCCAGGGCTTTGGGTTTACCCATATCAAAGTGTTGGTGTATGTTCTCGATCGTTACTGTCGACTCATCCACCAAGATACCAATAGCCAACGACAAACCGCTCAGCGTCATTATATTGATGGTTTGCCCAAAAAGCGAAAGGAAAAATATAGCTGATATAATACAGGTTGGTATAGTTAATATTACGATGAGTGCACCGCGTTTGTCACCCAGGAACAGCAACACCATTAAACCAGTGAGTACCGCACCTATGGCGCCCTCTTCGGCCAAACTCTTTACCGCATTAATTACGTAAACCGATTGGTCAAATACAAACGACAATTTTACGTCATCCGGAACCAAAGCCTGGAAACGGGGAAGCGCTTTTTTCAAATTCTGCACCACATCCCAGGTTGAAGCCGTAGCCGATTTGGTGATAGGCAAATAAACCGAACGTTTACCGTTAATAAGTGCGTAACCGTTGGTGATGTCCGCGCCATCTTCTACAGTAGCTACATCATGTAAAAAAACTGTTTGTACACCATTTTTGTATAGTGGGATATTACCAAAATCCGGAATCTTTTTGATGGTAGTATTTGCCGGTGCCAGGTAGTTATAGTCGCCTATACGTACGTTACCCGCGGGGGTGTTTTGGTTATTCTCACGCAAAGCAGCCACGATCTGATCGGGTGTTAAGTTGTGCGAGCGTAACAATCCAGGATCAACCTTGATTACCACGGTTCGCTGGTTACCACCAAAAGGAGCAGGTGCTACCAATC
Source organism: Mucilaginibacter sp. 22184 (assembly GCF_052045695.1). NCBI lineage: Bacteria > Pseudomonadati > Bacteroidota > Sphingobacteriia > Sphingobacteriales > Sphingobacteriaceae > Mucilaginibacter > Mucilaginibacter sp. 22184. Next base: position 88,629 of record NZ_JBQEPI010000014.1, on the reverse strand, counting down.
CCGGAACCGATGTAAATGCTGATCTGATATAAACCAGGGCGAAGTCAAGCAATTCGTTGTTTGATCGGGTAGGACTACTAAGTACCAACTGACCAACCGGTAGCGTAGAGGCATCAAACCTCAAAATAAACGGAGGCTGTGAACCCTGCGGGAATGCCGACTGGGCCCTGTTGGTGAACGCCGTGACCTCCGCCGCGGCTTGTGCCATATTAGTACCTTCGTAAAAAGTAACTTTTATCAGTGTTAAACCCTGTACGTTTTTGGTTTCGATGGTTTTAACACCCGAAACAAAAAGCAGCAGGTTCACATACTGCTTACCAAAATAAGCCTCCATCTGGTCGGGAGTAAAACCTCCGTAAGGGTGGGATACGTAGATAACCGGCAAGTTAAGATCAGGAAAGATATCTATCTTGATAGTACGTACCGCATTGATCCCGAAAAAAAACAGTCCGGCAACTATAACCAATATGGTAATTGGTTTTTGTAGCGCCCCTTTGATCATTCCCATTATAAATGTGTATTACTGTTATTAAAAATTATTAATGAATATGCCGAAATCGCCGGTAGCTGCCGATTTAAACAGCAGTGCCTGCCATACATTGTTTAAGGCAATGTAGCGGTCAACCTCGGCACGGTTCAGTGTATAAAGAGCCTGGGTAAAATCAACAATGTTGGCCAGTCCGTTTTTATATAAGGTATATTTCTGCTTGTAAGCATCGCTCGCGGCCGAAACCTCAACCGGTACCTCGCGGTAGTTCTTCAATGAATTACCGATGCGGGTTTGTGCCAATGCCAGCTGTGCCGTCAGTTGCTGCTGCACCAGGTCGTAGTCATTTTTGAACTGCGCTGAGGTATATTTTTGCGATTGTACCTGGTAATGCACCCTGAATGGGCTGGTAATATTCCAAACCATGGCTACACCAAACAGATAATTGTACCGGGTTGGATTGGCCCCGGCGCCATAACTACTGTTAACGCTGTTTGGGTTGGTGGTATAATCATAATTAAAACCTGATCCCCTGCCCTGGTACACACCAAACAAGGTAAATGTAGGGTAGCTGAAAGTTCTGAGGTATTTGGCCTGCTCATCGCTTACGCCGATGCGGTTCTGCAGATAGCGTAATTGCGGGTGGTCTGCCAGTTGTACCGCGCTTGTAGCATCCAATGTGGTAGGCAGTTTGGTTACAAAGGCGCTGTCCAATAAAAAATCTTGCGCCGGGATGCCCAGGTAAACCGAAAGTTGGTTGCTCTGATCTTGAACAGTTTGCTGCGTATTGGTCAACGAGATTTTGGCGTTGGATACCTCCGCGTTGGCCAAAGCCGAATCCACACCCGGATTCAGTCCATTCTTTACACGGGCCGCCACAACTTTTTGCAGATCCATAGCACGGTTCAGGTTATCCTGCTGTGCCTTTTCCAGTTGCTGAGCCGCCAGTAGATTTAAATAGGTGCTGGCTACACGAACTTCGTGCTGAAATTGCTCTTGTACCAGATCCGTCTCTTCACGGTTAACAATGTTCTTTTGTACTTTGATCCGTTCTTTTGATTTACCGAAGCTGAAAAAATCCCAGCTTACGTTACTTAAATACAAGGAGCCAAATGCCGCGTTCCAGTTTTGATTAGCCTGGGCGGGGCCTGATGATGCTACGGATAAACCACGGTAACCATACAAAGGTCCGTTTTGGCCGTTAGCCGTTCCGTAGTCTTGTTGTGCCGAGATGCTTACATCTGGTAGATATTCTGTACGTGTTTCTTTTAGAAATGCCTTAGCAGCGTTTAACTGATTAGCTTTGGATTTGATGGTACCGTAGTTAGCGAGTGCCATTTGTTCAGCATCTTTGATGTTTAAAACTTTTTGCTGAGCCTGAGCCTGGAAGACAAATAAAACACCTAAAAACAGAAGTAGTTGTTTTGAAGGTAGCTTATACATAACGTGTATTTTATACACGGCAAAGGTAGGGCTATAGGATGTATGAAAAAAATGAATTAATTTTGTCATAATCATTAGTAAAATTCATAATGAACATAGCACTCCACCACTTCCGCTTAGTTGATACCATATCAAAAGAGGGCACATTAACTAAAGCAGCCGAAACGCTGCACCTTACTCAATCGGCCCTGAGCCACCAGTTAAAGGAACTGGAAAAAGAGCTGGATATTGAAGTTTTTCACCGCGAAGGCAAAAAATTACATTTGTCTGAGATTGGCTATCGCTTTTTGCGCAGTTCTGAGAAGATCATTGCCGAGATACGCTCGATGGAAGAGGACATCCGCAACTATAAAAACGGTAAAACCGGCAAGCTCAATATCAGTATGCAGTGCTATACGGCCTACCACTGGCTGCCCGGTGTTATCAAAGATTTTAAAAGCCAGTGGCCGGATATCCATATCAACATCGTATCGGATGCCACCCGCCGCCCGTTGGAATACCTCATGCGAGGCGACCTGGATCTGGGTATTGTACGTACCCAGATGGTGAACACCAAAATAACTTACGAACCTATTTTTGAGGACCGCCTAAATGCTATTTTACCAGCAGATCATCCACTGGCCAAAAAGGATGTAATCAATATCTGCGATTTTCAGGATCAGGACCTGATACTGGCCCTTTATGATCCCAGCTACCAGGATACCCCGCTTATTGAAACCCTGATACAGGAACAACACGTAAAACCCAAAACACTCAACCGCATCCACTACACCGATGCTACCATCGAGATGGTAAACGCGGGCCTGGGCATCAGCGTAATGGCCGACTGGATAGTGAAACCTTACCTGGCCAACCGGAACGTAGTGGCCAAACCATTACACCACAGCGTAGCCAAACGCACTTGGTATGCCGCTACCTGCAAGGATAACCCGGTTATCCAGAATTTCCTGGCCTGCCTGAAACTGTATTTTGCCGAGAATCAAATGTGTATGGAAGAAGAGCATTTTGAAGAATTACTGGAACAGGTGGTTTAACCTCCTTTTTGTACTGGGTATAAGTATTGGAAACCTCACCCCGGCCCTCTCCAAAGGAGGGGATTTGGGTGAGGTCTCCATGCCCTTCCCGCAGCATTACTCCTACACCAAAGGCAGCATCAAACCCAACCACCTGTCCCAACAACAATTGGATAAACAGGTAGAACTATTTTATAATCAGTGGAAAAAGCGCTACGTAAAACCCGGCTGCAAACCTGATCAATATTATATTTGGTTTGAAAGAAAAGGCAAAGAATGTGTATCCGAAGGTCAGGGCTACGGTATGGTTATAACCGTACTGATGGCCGGTTATGATCCATCTGCACGACATACTTTTGACGGCCTTTACCGGTATTTCAAAGCCCACCCGGCTAAAACATCCCCCTACCTCATGGCTTGGGCTCAGGTAAAAGGCTGTAAAGATCTTGACCACAGCACCGCTACCGATGGCGATATGGATATTGCCTATTCCCTGCTGCTGGCTGGCAAACAATGGGGCAATACCGGCAGTATCAATTACCTGCACGAAGCGCAAAGCATCATAGCGGCCATTATGCAGCACGAGATCAACCCCAAGACTTATTCCGTTTTGCTGAGCGACGCCATTGAATATGATAGCGCCGACTACTTCGATATGCGTTCATCCGACTTTATGCCGGCCCATTTTAAAGCCTTTGAAGCCACTTTACATAACGGCAAATGGAAATCAGCAATCGATAATAATTATCACCTCTTCTCTACTATGCAAGCCCAATACAGCCCCGATGCCGGCCTGGTGCCCGATTTTATCCGCGGCATCAATAAAACCCATCATCCGGCACAACGCAATTATCTCGAATCACCATACGATGGTTATTATAACTACAATGCCTGCCGCGTACCCTGGCGAATAGCCAGCGACTATTTATTATATGGTGACCAAAGAGCTAAGATTTTCACCGATAAAATAAACCACTGGATCCGCGAAACCACCAATGGCAATCCCGATAATATTTCGGCAGGATATACCCTGGCCGGGAATGATATCAAAGGCCGGTATTTTGAAGCGCTGAGTTTTATAGCCCCTTTCACCGTATCAGCCACGGTTGATCAGCGTAACCAACAATGGCTCAATAAGCTATGGGATTACCTGGTTGCCTTTAAACTCCGAGATTACGACTATTACGATAACAGCATCAAAATGCTTGACATGATCATCGTATCGGGTAATTACTGGAAAGCATCTTGATTTCGAATTAACTTCGTTGAGGGCGCCGTCGTTTCAGATGTTCGAATTTTGATTTATTTTTAATTTCGGATTCAGCAATCGAATTTATTATTATGTTAATTCTTAAATTCCGTAAATTCTGGTTCAGAATACTTAATTTATAACCAAATGGAACAATACGAGAAACTGTATCTGTATAAACGGATAGTGCAAGCCAAACTATTCATCGACAGTCATTTCTCCCAAAACATTGATATTTCCAACATAGCCGATGAAGCATGCTTCTCCAAATATCACTTTATCAGGCTTTTTAAATCCATATACGGTAAAACCCCGCATCATTATCTTACCCAAGTGCGGATAGACAAAGCCCGCTTATTATTGGCCGAAGGCAATACCATTATGGACGTTTGTGTAAGCATCGGTTTTGACAGTCCCACATCGTTTACAGCCGTATTTAAAAAAGTGGTGGGTAAAACACCTTCAGTGTTTCAAAACAGTCAAAAAGCAAAGCAGCAGGCCATTCGGGCTAATCCCTTATCTGCTGTTCCAAATTGCTTTGCAGAATCGCACGGCTACATCAAAAAATAGCAATTTTCAAGAGGTAATAATGTGATGCATTGCCCATGTTTGTATTGTTAACCAAATACATACAAAAAATGATCACCAAAGTAACGCACATGTGCATTTATGTTCTTGACCAGAACCGCGCATACGATTTCTATGTAAACAAGCTGGGTTTCAAGGTACACACAGATGCCCCCATGGGCGAAGGTACCCGGTGGCTGACCGTAACCCCGCCCGAACAACCCGAACTGGAAATAACCCTGTTCCTGGTTGCCGAAGGTGGCATGTTTGATAAGGAAACCGTACAAACCATGACCCACCTTATCCAAAAAGGAACCTTCGGTGCGGCCGTATTCACCTGCCACGACCTGCTGGCAACCTACGAAGAATTAAAGGCTAAAGGAGTGGTATTCAAAAAGGTACCAACAAAAGAGTTTTATGGCTATGAAGCCTTGTTTACAGACGATTCTGGCAACTGGTTTTCATTGGCACAAATTGAATCTTAAGCTATGAAATCGATCTTCGACCAGCAAACAAGGGATGAACTCATTGGCAGGGTGAATTCATTAAACAGAGACAGCAAGGCGCAATGGGGCAAAATGAATGTTTACCAGATGGTAAGGCATTGCAACCTTTGGGAAGACATGATGCAAGGCAGGCAAAAATACAAACGTGCATTTATCGGTCGTATTTTTGGCCGGATGGCTTTACGCAGGGTTATGAAAGATGAATCGCCCCTGGCGAGAAATACCCCTACTCTTCCCGAACTTAGAATTACCGGCAATGGCGACATGGTATCAGAGCGGACGGAATGGCTCGCCAAGATCAGGGATTATGCTAATTTCTCCAATCCAGGCTTTATACATCCATTTTTTGGTTCTATGACCCGCGAACAGATCGGTCCCTTTGTTTATAAACATATCGACCATCATTTACGGCAGTTTGGGGCGTAAATTAAGTATGTTAATGGATGCCATCACCCGGCTTCATCCTATGGCGCGTTAGGATAATTAAAAAAGCGGGGCATTGAGATTCCTCTCTTGAAGGGGTGTAGGGAATGTTCTGATCACTTCATCAACACCTCTTCACCTCTCATTTAATCGATAACATCTTTTTGCACTACTGACATAGGGCTGTCATGTGGCTCGGTTTTCTTTGTTTCATGAAACAAACCATTCCATCATCAAAAAAAGAGCTACCGTTGCTTTCTTTTAAAACCTCCGCACAATGGGAAAAATGGCTGGACAAGAACTATGAAAATACAGATGGCATCTGGCTGAAGATATTCAAAAAGGACTCGGGCATAAAATCCATTAATTACGCGATGGCCTTAGATGTGGCTCTTTGCTTTGGATGGATAGATGGGATTAAAAAGAAATTGGATGAGGTATCCTTTATTCAAAAATTCACACCCAGAAGGGCCAGAAGTACTTGGTCCTACCGGAACACGGAGCACATCCAAAGGTTAACCACCAGTGGAAAAATGCGCCCTCCGGGTATTGCACAGGTAGATATGGCCAAAGCTGATGGTCGCTGGGAAAAAGCTTACGCTCCGCAACAGGAGGCGATCATTCCGGAGGATTTTATGAAAGAGTTAAACAATAATACAAAAGCCAGGGCCTTTTTTGATACGCTTAACAGAACCAACCTTTTTATTATATACTACCATTTGCATCAGGCAAAAACACCCGAAACAAGAGAAAAGAGAATTCAACGGTTTATAACCAAGCTGGAACAGAGAGAAATGTTGGTTTGATGAGCCTTAGCCGCTTTATACAGGGGCAATCGAAGCCTACTCTTTTAGCCAAAATTGTCATTTCGAACAGAGAGAGAAATCTTATAAAATTGTCAAGGCATTATGCAGAAGATTTCTCTCTCCATTCGAAATAACATCGTTTTACGCTTAATAAATTTATGATATAATCATCTCCGCCACACCCCTTCCGCTGGTCAAAGCAGCTTCTACGGTACCCATGGCGGTGCCTTCATAAAGATATTCGCCAGCAAAAAACAGAGTGTCATCAATTGGTGTGTTTAACGTGTTGCGACAGACAGCCGCGTTAACCGTATCATAAGCATATGAGCCCAGGGTAAATGGTTTGGCTGTCCAGTTTACCACTTTCCATGCTTTAAGTCTTTGCTGTAATTCCTCCACACTCAGCCGGAAAATATTGGCAAGCGACTGCAAGGCCTGCACCAGTATTTCTTCATCCGTCTTTTCTTTTTTGGCTTCGGCATCCGCTCCTCCTATCCAGCCGGTAAATATGTTGGATCGCTCCGGAAATTGCGTCCACCAGGTAGGTATTTCTTCCTGCGAAAGTAGATAGCCCATATTGTCGAGGCTCCGGCCAATGCGTGCTTCGGTTTCTTCACTGTACCAGAAAGCCTCGTCAAATTCCAATAATATTTTGATCACCGAACCAAAACCCATCCCCTGTATAGCTTCGGCGTGCGTTTTAAGCGGCGGATGAAAAGCTATTCCGCCTGTTTGGCCTTCACCAGCTTTCAAAACACCAAGCGGTACAGCCAACACTATTTGTTGGGCGTGGTAAGCTGTACCGTCAGCTGTAATGGCACTTACCTCCCCGGGGCTCCAATAAATATCCTTTACTATGGCGTTCAGAAATATTTGACCGTTATTGGATTTGCATTCACCAGCCAGGTAATTCAGTAAAGTCACGTACCCTCCTGCTACCCGGTGCTGCGCGCTGTCATCTTCGCTTTGCCACTCCTTCCGCAAGGCAAAGCTGCTGGCTTTCTGTGGGTCGGCGGTATCATAGCCTGATACAAATTGCCTCACCGAGGTACGCATCCGCGCATATTCATCATCAGGAAACTCTTTCAGCATAAACTCTTCAATACTGACGTCCTGCTGCAGGCTGTTCAATTTGTCGATCAGCAAATCCCAATGCTCAATAAATGATTCATTTTCTACAAAGGCACCCTCATCATATTGTACCATCTCTGCCGAAGCAGAACGATAAGATATACCCGCCTCGTTCAATAAGCCTATGGTAACCGGCAGATCTCCATGTACAAACTCGGCCCCTAGTTCTGTATATTCTCCGGTTGTAGCATCATATTGTGTGTGGATGCGCCCCCCGATGCGGTTATCCGCCTCCAGTACTATTACCTTTTTACCCGTGTTGGCTAGTTCGCGAGCAGCCATTAGTCCGGCGGCACCGGCGCCTACGATCAGTATATCAGCAGTGTTCATATTTTATAAACAAAGTTAGGTTTTGTATTGATGGCGGCAACGTATCGCCATGGTCAAAACAAAACATGACAAAAGCCATACAACAGGCCTAAAAAATCGTGGATTGTAACTAAAGTCACCAATTTCATATTTCTATTACCTTTACTTTGACCAACAAACATTCATCATTTAACTTATTTGAATTATGTCAGACAGTGTACAACTAATACCAGGTAATTCCCTGATAACCGAAACACCTGAAGAAGGTAGGGCATTAGCCATTAAAATGTCGCGTCTTATAATTAAGATCACCCAGCCGGATGCGGCGGTACGCGAAAGATTACGCCCACAATTTACGCCGAAGATGCTGCTATGCTTATTGCCATAGGTCAAACCGTAGCTATTGAATTTGCCACCATTGCTGCCGCGAATAATTATTGGAAAAAATGAGCACACATCGTTACAACAAGGTAAATTTGCTGCAGATAATGAACTGCAGCAAAAATGGATGAATTTGAAACCAATCTGATAAGCCAATGTCTGGCCGAATTTGGAAAAGATTTGCTCGGCGAACTGATCAGCTTTGGTAAACTTAAATCATTTGAGCCGGATGAATATGTGGTAAGGCAGGGTCAGTTGGTTCGAAATTTGCCCATATTGATCAATGGAACGGTAAAAGTTTACAGCGAGGAGGATGGCTTGCCCTTCCTCCTGTATTACATCAACCCGGGTTCTACCTGTATTTTTAGCTTCGCCCATCTGTTTAATGAAAAAGAAGTGAGTTTTTCGGGTATTACGGAGGAGCGGTCGCTCCTTTTACTGGTTCCTATTTATAAAGCCCGCGAATGGTTGCTCAAATATCCGGCATTCAGCGAGATGATCCTGCATGAATATCAGAAACATTATAACGACCTGCTGGAAACCACCAAACAAGTAATTTGCTATAATCTTGAAGACCGTCTGTTGCAATATTTGAAAACAAAAGTAGCTATAAATAAATCAACCGAGCTGGTGATCACCCATCAGCACATAGCCGCCGATCTGGCCACCTCAAGGGAAGTGATTTCCCGCTTGTTAAAGAAGATGGAGAAAGATCAGAAGATCACACAATCACCTCGTAAAATTAAACTGATTGTATAAATAAGGTGGAGCAAGGATGCCGGTACCAATTTAAGTTTGGCTTATGACTTAATCGCCACAGTTAGTTCAATGCATTAAATAAAAAAGCGCTCCGTATCTCACCCCGGAGCGCTACTCAATGTTCCTACAAACACTGATCAACTAAACTCAGATCTCTACAATCTAAGATTTTTATAGCCAGGCCAACAATAGCAACCGAACCTGTGATGTTTCTTATTCCGTTAAGAACAGTAACCTATCACAACAACTTCGGTCAGCACATTGCTTCCGGCTCGCAAATAGTCCTGATACCATCAGGCCCGCTTTTACTTTAATGTTTTGATATAACAGATGTAGGAAAAAAGGTGCATTACCCAGATTTAAACTCAGCGTAAATTTGCCATTAGTCTTGGTAAAGTGCTTGTAATTGTACCTTTGATAAGTACATACAAATCTGTTCCGGGTAGTGTAAGGAAAAACCAGGGAATCTTTCCTTTTAAGAGTAAATTTTTAAACATGAGATTGAGATTTAGTTGATTAATATCTTTGATTTAAGATTTATGTAGATAAACAAAATTTTAAGTTTGTAATAGGACCATTAATATAAGGATGAATTGCTTATCCGGTACGGAAAACCTAATCGTGTCCCTTTTAAAGTAGCGACATTTAAATTTTGAAGATTGAAAAATTACAGAGTGTAAAGGTTTAATCATATGATCTTCCCGTGATAAATTTTAAACTTATTCCCCGATATCATCCGCTTCTGCTCCTCCTTTTGGGTTGAGCACATTTAAAACTAAAATGTTATAATACTATTAAATTCAGTGTAATTTCTGCTTCTTCAGAAATTTATATTGGCTTCTCAACTAATTTAAAGAGAGTGTATTGTTTACACAAGTAAGAAATGAAGATTTACAAATTAATTATTAGTAAATCATTATAGCAGTTAAACATAGCATTTTGAGGATGTTTTATTAATAAATTACTAACAAAACATTCATTATTATAAAAATGTAACAATGTAAAATTGTTACTGTTAACTATAATAAAACCTAAAAAATCCACAACACCTCATAATAATCCCCAAGTAATACCAAAAGGATCATATTTTTTATTGTTTTCGGGTTGTATTTTTTTCAATTAGCAACTCATTATTAAGTGTCAAAATGCCACACTAAAACATTAATAATGTCATTGCAACATTTAAATAATTATAAAAACCTGCATTAAAAGCATTTATATAAATATATATCCTTTATTTAATTGTTAATTTAACATTTATAAATGCCGGTATATTATTCTCCCTCCTTCTATAAAATTAGAAAGAGCAGCGATATTATAATATCGCTGCTCTTTCTAAATTACCAGGATCAACACCTTCTACTTATCCCACTGTACCGAAGCTGTATGGGTATCGCTGGAGTTTGTACCTATCTGGATAATGAATTTACCCGGCTCCCAATCGTACTTAAGCTGACTGTTATAAAACTTAAGCTCCTCTGGCCTAACCGTAAATGATACCTCTTTTTGCTCACCTGGCTGCAGGCTTATCTTTCTAAAATCCTTCAGTTCTTTTATCGACCGGCTGATGCTGGCTACCGGGTCGCTGATATAAAGCTGAACCACTTCTTCGCCCGCATATTTACCAGTATTGGTTACTGTGACGGTTGCTGTAAGGCTCTCATTGCCTTTGAGCGTTGTTTTGCTGAGTTTAACATCGCTGTATCCAAAAGTGGTATAGCTTAAACCATAACCAAACGGATAAAGCGGATCATTGGAAATATCCAGATAGTTTGATTTGAATTTTGACGGCCCGCTGGTATATGGCCTTCCGGTGTTTTTGTGATTATAATAAATAGGTATCTGTCCTACACTGCGCGGGAAAGTAGCCGTAATTTTGCCAGCCGGATTATAATCACCAAACAATACATCAGCTACAGCATTACCAGCCTCAGTTCCGGGGGCCCAAACATCTAATATAGCGCTGGCATGTTTGTCCTCCCAGGTTAAAGTAAGCGGACGGCCATTAAATAATACGATAACCAATGGCTTACCCAATTTGGCCAACTCTTTCAACATGTTTTTCTGACTTTCTGGAATATCGATATCTGAGCGGCTTGATGATTCGCCCGACATGCTTTGTGATTCACCAACCACAGCCACGATCACGTCCGATTTTTTAGCCGCATCAACTGCTTCTTTCAGCAATTCATCGGCTGGTTTAGGATCGACAGCTACCATCTGTTGGCCAAAAAAGTTTAGCCTTTGTATAAATAAGCTGTCCTCAGTAATATTGGCACCTTTCGCGTAATTAATAGTAACCCCATCACCTACTACATTTTTAATACCCTGCATTACGCTGATTGATTTTTGCCAATCACCGGCAACTACCCAGGTGCCCAACATATCACGCTGATTGTTAGCTAATGGGCCTACTAATGCAATGGAACCTGTTTTCTTTAATGGCAAAATCTGATTGCTGTTTTTTAACAACACAAATGAATGTTTAGTGATATTGCGTGCCTCGGCGCGGTTTTCGGTTGTTAGCACATCCTTAGCTTCACGGCTTGCATCAATTGATTTATAAGGATTATCAAATAATCCCAGTTTGTATTTAGCTTCCAGCACACGGCGGCAAGCCAGGTCAATTTCCTGTTGGGTTACCTTACCCGCAGTTAATGATTTTTTAAGTGTAGTTAAAAAGCCTTCGCCTACCATATCCATATCCAAACCAGCTTTCAGAGCCAGGGCCGATACCGTTTGCAGATCGCCTAATCCATGCGCTGTCATTTCATTAACAGCGGTGTAATCCGATACTACGAAGCCCTTAAAACCCCATTGTTTGCGCAATACATCAGTTAACAGCCACTGATTGCCGGTAGCTGGTACCCCATCAACAGTATTAAAAGAGCTCATAAAGCTACCTGCACCTGCATCAACAGCCGCCTTATATGGAGGCAGATAATCCTGGTACATTTTAATACGGCTCATATCTACAGTATTGTATTCACGGCCAGCCTCGGCGCCGCCATATAAGGCAAAGTGTTTTACGCAAGCCATCACTGCATCGGCATTTTTCATGCTGCTGCCCTGATAACCTTGTACCATGGCCTTAGCTACCTGCGAACCATACCATGGATCTTCGCCCGAACCCTCTGAAATGCGACCCCAGCGCGCATCGCGCGCTATATCAACCATCGGCGAGTACACCCAATTCAAACCTTCGGCGGTAGCTTCTTTAGCCGCGATCTGTGCGGATCGTTTGATCAGGCTCATATCCCAGGATGCTGACAATCCCAGCGGAATAGGAAAAATAGTACGGTGACCGTGGATCACATCCAATCCAAAAATAAGCGGGATGTGTAACCTGGAATTCTTTACCGCCAGGTCCTGAATCTGTTTCACCTGATCGGCTCCCCAAATACCAAACACACCGCCAATGGCGCCATTTTTTATCTTTTCCTCAACCCCCTTATTTACTACAGACCCTGTAGTTGCCGCGCCAATAGTTACCAGGTTAAGTTGCCCTATTTTTTCATCAAGAGTCATCTTACTCAGTAAACCATTAACGTAAGTATTCATTTTGGCATCCTCGGTTTTGCTTTGGGCCGATGCTTTATAAAAAGGGAGCACTGCCACAAAACAAAGCGGAATGACCTTGTTGGCGATTCGGGTTGAAAAACACTTTTTCATTTTTTTAATTTAGATATAATAGAATTGGATAAACAAATATGAACAAAATAAAAGCCATGTAACTGAATATTAATTACTTCTTTTAATTGAAAGTTACTGGTTAAAATTGGTTGCAATAAAACAAAAACAATGGTGTATAAAGTACACAATTGTAATTATTATAATTAAATAATCAAACTTTATTTGTACAATAGCGAAAATGTTAACTAAAGAACAACTTATTGAATACAGCGAAGACGCGCGTAAAAATTATCTCGATCATATTTCTATCGATTGCGTTGTTTTTGGTTTTCATGAAGGGCAAATGAAGGTATTGCTGCTGCTGCCTCATGATGAAAATAAATGGCTTTTGCCAGGCGGTTTTGTACAAAAACAGGAACCTATTGAAATGGCCGCCAACCGTATATTGAAAGAACGTACCGGTCTTGATAAAATATTTTTGCAACAATTTCACATCTTTGGAGATCCTGATCGCGCGAAATTCCATCATGATCTGTACAAAGAAACTGTACCCGATGAACAAAACTGGTTTGCGAAACGTTTCCTATCTATAGGCTATTACGCCCTGGTTGATTTTTTTGGCGTTGTTCCCCAACCAGATCAGTTTTCTGAAACCTGTACCTGGCGCGACCTGGATGATATGCCTGAATTTTTGCTTGACCATGAGCTGATATTCAAAACAGCGTTAGAAACCCTCCGCGTACAACTCAGTTACCAGCCTATAGGCTACAATCTGATGCCCAGGGAGTTTACCATGCCTGAATTGCAAAAGTTATATGAAACCATACTGGATAAAAAGCTGGACCGACGCAACTTTCAGCGCCGTATATTGGGTTTTGGAATCCTGAACCGGGCCGAACAGCCCCGAAAAGGGGGAGCTCACAAAGCTCCGTACCTATACTCCTTTGATCTGGAAAAATATCAAAACGCCTTAACCGAAGGTTTTAAAGGCGGATGGTAGTTTTTTAAGTCGGACGTCTTAGGCTCTAAGTCTTAAGTCAGAAAAACAAAGGCTTTGACCTCCCGATTTTGGACTTAAGACTCGGTTATATACTCCAGTTTTACCTGTATATGCAAGTCTTCGTGCATTTTGGCAAACTGCCGGGGATTACGCGTAAAGTCGGGATCGGTATCCATATACATATTGATAATTTTTACTTCCTCCGGGTGTTTATCCGTACCTATATTATAGGTAAGTCCATCGCCACTTTCCAGCCTTTGTTTTAATTCCAGGTATTGTTTCCCTGTTATCATGATCATTTTTTCTGCGGTCATTGGTTTATTTATATGGGTTATAATAACGGTATTTATCCGTAAAACTTAAATATGTTAAAATCACTTATTTACCCGGCATGCATTGCTGCCTGTTCAGTTTATTATATTTACCTTCAAATATAACTGATATAATTTCGCTTAATGCTTAACCTCAAAAAATTACTCGCCATAGCATGGTTATCTGGTGGTACCATCGCTTACGCCCAGGTCACATTGCCCATAGCCGCGAATCTGCAAAATACTTACACCAAAGGCACACGTACGCAAACGGGAGCTCCCGGCAAAAACTATTGGCAAAATACAGCCAACTACAACATTAAAGTAAACTTTAACCCCAAAAACCTCAATATTACCGGCACTGTAGCTATTGACTATATCAACAACAGCCCGGATACACTTAACACCATTCTATTTAAGCTATATCCTAATTTATATAAAAAAGGCGCTATTCGCGATATGCCAATTGCAGCACAGGATCTGACCGATGGTGTACAAATCAAATCGATAAGTGTCAATAATCAATTACAAGATAGCGCCAAACACCATATGGAGGGCACCAACATGATACTGAACATCCCTTTATCACCAAGGCAAAAGGCTCATTTTGATATCGAGTACAACTATACACTCAATAAAACATCACATATACGTACCGGAAAGGTTGATACCGGTGCTTTCTTCGTAGCTTATTTTTTTCCACGAATAGCCGTTTATGACGACATCGATGGATGGAACGAACTCCCGTACCTGGGCTCGCAGGAATTTTACAACGATTTTTGCCATTTCAATGCCGAGATTACCGTACCCGGCAATTACCAGGTTTGGGCCACCGGAGACCTAAAAAATCCCGAACAGGTATATAACCCCAAATATGTAAAGCTGATAAACCAGGCCGGCATCAGCGATAAGGTAACCGATATTATTACCCAGGCCGATATCCAGGCTGCCGATGTTACTAAAAATAACCCCACCAATACCTGGAAATTTGAAGCTGACAGTGTAACCGACCTTGTTTTTGCCACAAGCAACCATTACATCTGGAAAGCATCAAGTTTGGTGGTTGATCCCAAAAACAATCGCCGCACTCGTGTTGATGCAGTTTTTAACCCCAATCATAAGGACTATTTCGAGGTAATTAACTACGCCCGCAAAACCGTGGAAACCATGAGTTACCAGTTTCCGAAGTGGCCATACCCCTATCCTCATGAAACCGTATTTGACGGGCTCGACCAAATGGAATACCCCATGATGGTGAATGATAACCCAGTAGAAAACACCGCCGACGCCATTGAACTCACCGACCACGAAATATTTCATACCATGTTCCCTTTTTACATGGGTACCAACGAAACCAAGTATGGCTGGATGGATGAAGGCTGGGCTACCATTGGCGAATGGCTTATCAGTCCGGTTATCGATCATTCCATTGTTGACTTTTATGGCATTGCAGCAACCGAAAATGCCGCCGGGAATGAACAGGACGTACCTATCATGACCCTTACCCCCCAGCTTATCGGCGTGGCTAAATTTATTGACAGCTATCCCAAACCTGCCCTTGGTTACCTGTATGTGAAAGATATGCTGGGCGACGAGTTATTTACAAAGGCCCTGCACTACTACATCAGCCAATGGCATGGCAAGCATCCTATGCCTTATGATTTTTTTAACTGCATCAATGCAGGCTCGGGCGTAAACCTCAACTGGTTCTGGAAAAGCTGGTTTTTTGATAACGGGCAGCCCAATCTGGCTATCAGCAAGGTAAACCATCAGCTGCAAAAATATAATGTGACTATTACCAGCATAGGCACCAAACCCGTACCTGTAAATCTTACCGTATATTATAATGATGGCAGTATGCAATTGGTGCATCAAAGCATTGCCTGTTGGGCCAAAGGCAACAAAACTACCAGTGTTGCCTTTGTAGCTAAAAAACCGGTTAAACAATTGGTGTTAGGTACTACCTATGATCCGGATACTGATAAAAAAGACAACACCTGGAAACCATGATCAAAAACTTTTTAAACCTTAAATTTTAACACTTTTTTGATCAAAAGGGTGAAAAAGCGAGCGAAATTTCACCCCAAACCATCGATTTTAACACTTTTTAACAAATTCCAACTCCATTTTGAGGGGCTTTTGAAAATTTAAAAAGTATTAAATAATTAACTATCAAATAACTATATGCAAAACAGTTGATTTTTCTCCTCTGTTTGGCTTAACGCAACAGCCCGGCACGTTTATTAAAAAACGGCCGGGCTGTTACATTTATAAATATACAAAAATCTGCCCACACATTAGGTGACAACGGTTGATAACAGAAAGAGTATGTTTTAAAATCTCAGCGCTTAGCATCCCCATTCTAACCATTAATTTAAACAGCTACAGCAAACTTTTCCTAAGCGTAAGAGCTTAATTTGGCTCAAAAACAACTCAAAGCAATAAAAACCTTACAACAAACAGAAGTTTATAAATTCAAACTACTGATTATCAATACATTAAACAATTTTATTTTTTGTATCTAATTTTTTACAAATTCATCATTTCTTAATAAGAGAGTTGCATTTTGCGCAAAAAAAATCATGAACAAAAACTTTCCCCTAAAGTTTATTCTATTGGCATTGCTATTGCCCATTTTTTCGTGTAAAAAAAGTGATGTACCCCAAAAAACTGTTGAAGTTGGCACACCCGGTCAAACTACACCTGACAGTGTCATTGTAAAGCCCGATTCCGCGGTTTCCATTAACTTATCTGTTAATACCACCGGCCCGGTTGTACCCAATGACTTCTTAGGATTTAGTTTCGAAAAGCTGATATTAACAGACACCACTTATTTTAATGTTTCCAATACTTCTTTTATTAACCTGTTCAAAAACTTAGGTCCCGGGTTAATCAGAATCGGAGGAGCCACGGTAGATAAGATTGCCTGGACAAACAGCAAGAGAAATTCATCAACCCAGGATTTTGTATTTACCAACGATGTTGACCGGTTTACGAAATTTAGCCAGGCCACCGGTTGGAATACTATCTGGGGCCTTAATTTTAATGAGGCGCAATTTAACAATGACGCCCAGGAAACGGCTTACGTAAAAGCAAAGCTGGGAACATCATTAAGCAGCATTGCTATCGGGAACGAGCCGGAATATTTTCCGTTAAATGGTTTAAGGTCTAAAACCTATAACTATAACACATTTATTGATGAGTATAGTTCATTTGCAAACCGTTTAGAAAGCAATGTGCCGGGTATTATTTTTTCGGGCCCCGAAACAAATGAACCTGGCTGGGGGAAACCCTTTTTAAAGGACAGAGCCGGTAAAATCAATCTTTTCTCGTTGCATTATTACCGCATGGGCCCTGCCGGCAACCCCAGTGTTACCATGAAAAAATTAATGATATTTGATACCTGGCTCAAGGATATCATAGAATATTTAAAGCCGGGAGTTATTGCTGATAACATACCTTTTCGCTTTACAGAATGTAATTCTGTATATCATGGCGGCCAAGATGGTATCAGTAACGCTTTTGGTTCATCAATATGGGGTACCGAATTCTTATTCTATTTAGCTCAGCAAGGTATTGCAGGGGTTAATTTTCATACGGGAGGCGGAAGCCAATATGTTTACTCACCTATTAACACCGTTAATAATAAAAATGTAGCCAGGCCGCTGTATTATGCCATGTTACTTTTTCAGCAGGCGCAGATTAAACAATTTCTGAAAACCGATTTCTCCAATGCAGAAAACATGGACGCGTACAGCTTTATCCGTAAAGACGGTAAAAATGCGATGGTTGTGATCAATAAAGATGAAACTAAAGATATTGACCTTTTTGTTAATAGTAAAAGTGCCATAAAAACCACTACCACCTACCTGTTAAATGCACCTTCGTTATCAAGCAAGTCTGGAATAAATATCAACGGTGCATCTGTAGATGATGATGGTACATTTAAAGTAACGGGCGTTGTTACCAATAACTCATTTGGAGCTACAAGTAAAGTGGTTAACATGAAGATTAAGGCAGCCAGCGCCGCTTTAATTATATTTAACTAAGCTTTTTTAAAGCTCCTATACCTGATATAGCCAATAGGTCAAATAAATACATTAGTATTTATTTGACCTATTTAAGGGAATACGATGATACTGTTAAAAATCGTAAACCGTTACCCCTATTCCCTTATTTATAAGTACATCGAAAATTATAGGCTCTATTTTATCCCAAGTACCACCGGCCAAACCGCAGCCAATCCGGGGCATATGTACAGTAGTATTATTTTCAGATGCAAATTCGGCTACTTTTTGAAGGCACTCCCGGATAGCCTCATAACGGATAGGCGGGTTGCCATTTTCGTCCTTGTAAACCTTATGTTGCCCTATCATATTGGCCACCCATATATCCAGCTCAACCTGTACCAGTTGTACCTGGCCCAGCGCAAAACCCTGCTGTGATTTATACCATTCGCGGTATTGTTTTTCGGGCCCCGGCCAGCGTTTGGATATAGCCATTACAAAGCCCTTACCCCAGCCGACAATATCATTACAAACATGTACTATTATCTTGTTCGCATCCCCAACGGGTTTTGTGGCATCACCTTTTAAATAATTAATATCCATGTTTAAAAATAATGTGCAAGATAAAACATCTTTGTTTGAGCGCCCAACACCTGGCACATCAATTTTAGAAAATCCCTCTTCATACCACGTTCGTGATGACAAACGTTCTTTTACTTATTTTACTTCATTTCTAAAATTAAACTCCTTTAAATTGCAGATTTTACTTGCCCGTCAGATAAATTTTATGCACTTTTATAAAAATTAGTATGTATATACATAATGACATATTAATTCCGTTATAAATCAATAAACCAATTATAAAATATTAAATGATGGACTTCTTAAACGCTGTATGGCATCAATTCACAGGCTTTTTTGGCTTTAATCATTTACTGCAGATCCTCAAATCGGGCGATTATGATAAACTGCTTACCTATGAAGGCTTTACCGCTTTGCTGGTACCCATTATGCCTTTTTTGCTGGTGATCGAGATCATCAGGGCGGCATTTTACAAACGTTTTAAAGTGATTAGCTACAAGCTCACTTTTTTCTCCTACGTGTTCAACGCCTTTATTGGCCGGGTAATATCTATTGCCATGGTAGGTATCTGCATTGGCTTGTTTGAAAAGTATGCCATATTTAAACTCACATTTACCTGGTACTGGTTTATTTACGGCTACGTTGTGTGGGAGTTCGGCCATTTTTTATACCATTATTTCGGGCACAAAGTAAGGCTGTTCTGGTGCCTGCACTCCACGCATCACGCTCCCGAAAGCATGAACCTTTCGGTAAGTTATGCCCATTTCTTTCTGGAGGGGCCTTATGCCGATTTTATCCGCACCACTACCTGCATTTTACTGGGTGTGCCACCGGCCATGCTGTTTGTGATTATGTTTATTGATGGTTTTTGGGGTGGCATGATCCACATTGGCGAAAACCTGGTGCATGATGGCCGCCTGGGTTTCCTCAACAATATCATCCTTACCCCATCGCACCACCGCGTGCACCATGCCCGTAACCCACTTTATATGGATACCAATTTTTGTAACCTGCTCAACATCTGGGATAAGGTTTTTGGCACCTATCAGGTGGAGGATCGTAACATCCCTATCGAATACGGCATTAGCAGACCGATGATCAAAAACAGCTTCCTGGATGCTTATTTTGGCGAGATAGTGGCCCTGGCCAAGGATGTATATCGGGCACCGGGCATCAAAAACAAATTCCTGTATATGGTGATGCCACCGGGATGGAGCCATACCGGCGACCATAAAATGACCACTGTGGTAAAAAAGAAATATTTTGAAGAGTTGCAACAACAGCAACCCAGTTCTGTAAGTGATACCGATAAGACCGGTACTCAAAGCAACGAGCCAGTGCTGTCATAAAAGCCCCGCTTGGATTTGCCTTTTTATTAAAATAGCCTTACTTTCATTACCCATAATGAGTGATCCTATATTTAAATTGAACGGCAGGGTTTGGATAGAAACCGGGGATGAAAAGATTCTTGGGCACGGTCGTGTGGAATTGCTTGAACGCATCAAGGCTTCAGGCTCCATCAGGCAGGCAGCCCTGCAAATGAAAATGTCGTACAAACAAGCCTGGGACCTGGTAAACCATATGAACGAACACTTTGGTCAACCACTGGTCATATCGCATCGGGGCGGCAAAGGTGGCGGCAATGCTGTGGTAACAGAACATGGCTTAAAAGTTATCGACCATTTCCATCAGTTGCAGCAAAAACTACAGGCATTTTTAACCACAAATTCCATAAATCTAAGCCTCTAGTTACCTGAAGTATCATTCAGGCAATAAAACGCCTGATTTCCCTTTCAAAAATCAGCTAAAATTGCCATTTTGCGTTATGTTTTATTTTATATAATGAATTATTCATGAAAAAACCTTTACCCTGTTTAATTACTCTTTTAATTTCCTTCATCACATTTCATTTTGCAGCAAATGCCCAGGACAGGGACACGTCCAAACACATTTTTCAGCTTGGACAAGTTAATATCATCGGCACAAAAGATAGTTTACGATCTGATAAGCTCAGCTCGGGTACCATTAACCGGTATAACCGCTTAACTGTATCCAGCGCCTTAAATCTGCTTCCCGGTGTAACCTTGACAGCCGTTGGCCCCAGGAACGAATCGGCGGTGAGTATCCGTGGGTTCGATGTTCGTTCTGTTCCTATCTACCTGGATGGCGTTCCGCTATATGTACCTTATGATGGTTATGTAGATCTGGCCAGGTTTAACACCTTCAATTTATCAGAAATCCAGGTTGCCAAAGGCTATTCTTCGGTTCTGTACGGCCCCAATGCCGAGGGTGGTGCCATCAACCTTATCAGTCGCAAACCGGTAAAACCATTTGAGTTAAACGCCATTGCCGGCTGGTTAAGCGGAGGCTATAGGTTAAATACCAATATAGGCTCCAACCTGGGTAAGGTTTATTATGAGATCTCGGCATCACAGTTAAAACGGAACTGGTACCCATTATCACATGATTTTGCACCTACTAAAAATGAAGACGGTGGCCATCGCGATAACTCGTATAACAATGACATCGCCGTAAGCGGTAAAGTTGGCTTTACCCCTACCACCAACCAGGAATATGCCGTGGGCTACAGCTATCAGCATGGCACCAAAGGCACCCCGGTTTATGCTGGTGACGATGCCGCGAACGCCTTGTTTAAAAGTCCAAGGTATTGGAAATGGCCAAACTGGGATACGCAGAGCCTTTACCTCATCAGCAATAACCGCATCAATAGTACCAACGTAATTAAAACGCGCTGGTATTATGACCAGTTTAAAAACAACCTGCAAAGTTTTGACAATGCATCGTACAGCACCCAAACCAAGCCTTACGCATTTACCAGCATTTACAATGATTACACGTTGGGTAGTAGTATCATGTTTGAGAACACTTCGTTAAAAGACAATAGCTTTAGCGTGGCCGGTCATTTTAAACAGGACGTGCACCGCGAGCATAATGTAGGCGAACCTGTTCGTCGCGACGCGGATAATAACTTTACTATTGGTGCCGAGGATACTTACCATATCACATCGGCCTTAAAAGCCAACGCCGGTGTAAGCTATATGAACAGGCATAGCATTGATGCCCAGCAATATACCAACAATGTAGTGAGCCAGTTGCCTGCCAACAGTAACAGCGCCTGGAATTTGCAAGGTTTGTTGCAGTATGATATTGACAGTACTAATGCCGTTACGTTTTCGGTGGCCCGCAAAACACGTTTCGCTACCATTAAGGATAGGTATTCCTACAAATTCGGCACTTTTATCCCTAACCCTGATCTGAAAGCAGAGAACGCGCTGAATTATGATCTGAGCTATCATACGATGGTAAGCGGCAAACTATCGGTACAGGCATCGGTATTTTACAGCAAGATTGGCAACCTGATACAAACGGTGAACAATGTACAGGTTGATCCTAAAACAGGTACCAACCTGTCGCAGGTTCAAAATGTGGGTCGTGCGGAGTATTATGGTGCCGAGCTGGCTATTGGCTACCCCATTGCCGACCAAGTGCGGATAGATGCCAACTATACTTACCTGAAACGCAAGAACCTGTCGAGCCCATCTATTTATCTCACAGATGTACCGCAGAACAAGGTATTTGGTTCGATACAATACTCGCCCATCAAAAAGCTGTATGTGATGGCTTCGGAAGAGTATAACTCCAAAAGATACAGCACCAGCTATGGAACGATATCCGGTGAATTTGCGCTTACCAATGTAAAGGCGCATTTAACATTGGTTAAAGGGTTTTCGATAGAAGGCGGTGTAAACAACCTGTTCGATAAGAATTATACCCTGGTTGAAGGTTTCCCGGAAGCCGGGCGCAATTATTTTGCGAATGTGATATTTAGTTATTGATAAGTCTTCTTAGTTCCCCTCTTGAGAGGGGGCGCGAAAGCATAGCGCGGTAGCAGGGGTGTGTTTCTTTGTGCAGATGACACACCCCTCCGCCCCTCTTAAGAGGGGAATCGCACGAGGCCATTATTTAAGTAAATTTGTTCATGAACCAACCCAAACATAACCCGCTCTTAAATCGGCACCGACTCAAGAAAGGTCGGGTTATGTTTTTACTATTGATCTTCTTTATCCTATCCGCCTGGTGTTATGTAGATGGGGGCATCGAAACAGGCCCGTACAACCTGGTATATCCGGCCAACTTTAGCAACCGCATCCAGATCCCGGCGGATAACCCAACCACTAAACAAGGGGTTTACCTGGGGCGGATGCTTTTTTATGAAACTAAACTTTCGGCTAATAACAAACTCTCCTGCGGCAGCTGCCATGAGCAAAATAAAGCTTTTACCGATGGACGGGCATTTAGTCCGGGAGTGGATGGCGTGCTTACGCCGCGCAATTCCATGTCGCTGGTAAATTTGCTTTGGGGGCGTAAATTTTTCTGGGATGGCCGGGCCAATGGTCTGGAAGAACAGGCTGTTACCCCGTTGACCAGTACACATGAAATGGGGCAATCCTTAAATGTTTCGGCACAAAAGCTCGCTGCAACGGCCAATTATCCCGCTTTGTTTAAACTGGTTTATGGAGATAACCAAATCACCAGCGACAGGATAGTAAGAGCGATATCACAATTTGAACGTACACTGATATCAGCTAATTCACGTTATGACCAGTACTTACGCGGTGCTTACCAACCTACACCCGATGAGTTAAAAGGAATAGAATTATTTAATACAGCGCCCCAGCCCGAAAAAGGTATCCGCGGAGCCAATTGTACTCATTGCCACGGTGGACCAAAAACATATATGGAATTGTTTCATAATAACGGGCTGGATAGTATGCCCAAAGACTCCGGTATGGAGAAACTGACCGGACTGTCGGCCGACCGTGGCCGTTTTAAAGTACCCACCTTGCGTAATATCGCCCTCACCGCACCATATATGCACGATGGCAGGTTTAAAACACTGGAAGAAGTAGTTGATCATTACAGCGAACACATCGAGCAATCGCCAGCGTTAAGCGCATTCTTGCGCGGCGAATCCAACGAAGCTGGAGGCAAGAGTTTGAAACTACAGCCAGTAGAGAAAAAACAGTTGATCGCTTTTTTGAACATGTTTACCGATTCGGCATTTATCACCAATCCCGCATTTTCCGATCCGCATTTACTCCACACCAAAAACAAAAAACAGTAAATTTATACCCATGAAAAAACAATTCCTGATAGCCTGTTTAGCCTTATTAAGCTTTACAACTATCCCTTTTATATCACAGGCACAAACCATCAAAATAAGCGGTGAGGTAAGTACACCATTAACCGTTGACGCAGCCTATCTGCAGAAATTCCCCCAAACCACCGTGGTGCGTAAAGACCGGGACGGCAAAGACCATACCTATACTGGGGTTATCCTTTCGGAAATATTGAAAGGTGCAGGCGTTACCCTGGGTCCGGAACTGAAAGGCGAAAACCTGACCAAATACCTCCTGGTAGAAGCCAGCGATGGTTACCAGGTGATCTTCGCCCTGGCCGAACTGGACAAAAGCTTTACCGACAGAACCATTATCCTGGCAGATAAGGTTGACGGATCCCCCCTCGCCCCCGCCGATGGCCCCTACCGCATTATTGTACAAGACGAAAAAAAACCCGCCCGCTGCATTAAACAGGTAACAGCCATGCAGGTTCATTTTGTGAAGTAATATTTATCACTGTCATTCTGAGCGGAGCGAAGAATCTATTTTTTTAATCCATTCGTAAATTAAATGTCCAATAATAGATCCTTCGCTCCGCTCAGGATGACAAACTTTTTTGTGTTTATATTCTTTCCTTCCTCCGTCAGCGGATAAGCTTCGGACGAAAGCGGGCAGAACAATGGCGGCCTGTGCGGTTGTAAGGGCATTGCGAACCTTACCTGAAGCTGGGGCAATGAGTGAACGAAGTAGGGGTAAGGTTTGGTCCCGATAGCTATCGGGATGGTTCTGCCCGGTTTGCAGGGCAAAGGCCATGTGCGGCAAAGAAGCATTTCTGCTGACAGCCTTTTTGGTTACTTTTGTGGCGACATACGGCGAAGCCTTCTTGAGTACCAAAAAAAACAAACCACAACGAAAAACGTAACTGGCCCTCCCGCGGCTAAGAGCGGGTATGCGCCATACAACGCGATGATAGATTCTTCGCTCCGCTCAGGATGACAAATAAAAATAACTATTAACCCAATATCTCCGCAATTTCTTCAAAACCCTTTTCACGGGCCAGATCGGCGGGGAGTTTGCCGCCTTCCATGCGCACGTTGGTGATGGCGCCATGTTCCAGCAGCAGGATCAGCATATCGATATTACCGTTTTGCGCAGCCGAATGTATTGGCGTAGCGCCGGCCTGTTGTTTTACATTTACTTCGGCACCGTTTTCAACCAGCAAGCGGGCAATGGCGGTATAATTACCCGCACAGGCCGAATGTATAGGAGCAACCCGGAAACCATTGTTGGATGGCAGGTTAACATCGGCACCGTTGCTTACCAGGTAACGGGCAACTGCCTCATGACCAAAATAACAAGCCAAACCCAGCGGTGTAAAACCATCAGGAGCATAATCGTTAATCGTATCGGGGGCTGTTTCTACAAAGTGGCTTACTACTTCTGTTTTTCCAGCGGCGGCGGCTTCAAAAATACTGATCTGGTTTACGTAGCGTAACAATACATCGGTAACCTCCGGCTTTTTGTAATAACATGACAACATCAATGGCGAAACCTGGTGACTGGTTAGGGTAGCGGCCAGCGCGGGGCTTTGCATCAGCAAAGCTTCCAGCTTACTTAAATCGGCAGTGGTAATATATTCTTCCAGCTTTTCTATACTCATGGCGTACATTGGTGCAAGCCGCAATTACACAGGCTATGCTTTTAATATGGCTCTTTTACGAGGATCGTACCAGATGGTTTTCAATAATACTAAAAAATAAAAATACGATTAAATAATTTGTTTAATCTGCTAACTTTATAGAAGGGGATTTTGGATTTACTCTGATTTGGGATTTCGGATGTAGGATTTCGGATTTATTACGTTTGAAGATAAGAAGCCCCTTTTTATATTTATTGAAATGCGAAATTGCACATCCGAAATCGAACATCCGACATCCGAAATCCCGTGAAATTTTGTGTAAGTTTGCAGTAAAAGGATGTTACATCAGCGATGCCGGTAAAAGGAAATCAGTTTAAATCAAATAGTTTTAAGGACGATAATCAGCCCCGTCAAACGGGAAAAGCTGAAAAAGAACGAGTAGCAAAGCGCAGGCTGCCCAGCATGCCACGCCTGGATATGGAGAATGGCAAGACGGTTAAAATAGCAGGCTTACTGTCGCTTTTAATGTCGATCTTTTTCCTGATAGCTTTCACCTCCTACCTGTTCACCTGGCAGGAAGATCAGAGCTATATATCCACCACAAACGGCGGCTGGCACAACCTGGCCACCGGCAAAACCGTACAGGAAATTGCCGATACCGGCAACCCGCAGATAGCGCAAAACTGGCTGGGTAAATTTGGAGCCCTGCTCAGCAACCAGTTTATTTATGAATGGTTTGGTGTGGCATCGTTCCTGTTTGTATTCATCTTTTTTGTGATTGGTTATCGCCTGCTGTTTAAGGTAAGGCTGTTTTCCATCATCAAAACATTGGGCTATACCCTGTTTAGCATTGTTTTTATTTCCACTACTATAGCCTATTTCCACGCTTTTATTATTGATTACCCGCATTACCTGGAGGGCGGTTTTGGCTATTGGACAAACCGCTTGCTGGATGCGCAGATCGGTCCGGCGGGTACGGGTGGCTTCCTGGTATTTGCTGCCCTTACCGTACTGGTAATTGCTTATAATATTGATTTTAAACTTCCGCAACGTAAAAACAGACCGGCAGCACCAATAGCCGTTGATGAAGTATCGCCCGAGCCTGTTGAATTGACAGAGGAGGAACCCTCTGTTCCGTTAGAATGGCCGCGGGGCAATAACCGCATCAAGGAAACGCATGTAACAACCATTATGCCCGAGCCGAGGCAACAGCAGCAACCATTGGAACAAACGCCGATTTATCATGAGCCGGTTGTGCTTAAGCCTTCATCATCACATGAGCCCGAGGAAGAAACCGAGATTCCGCTTACTATTGACACCAATCGTCCACTGCCTGAACTCAATGTCGAAAAAACCGACGATGACAAGGCTAAGGACCTGGTAAGCCAATTTGGCATTTACGACCATAAGCTCGACCTGGCATCGTACAAAATGCCGCACCTGGAGCTTCTGGAGAACCATGGATCGAACAAAATATCGGTTAACGCCGAAGAGCTGGAAGCCAACAAGAACAAAATTGTTGAAACGCTGAACCATTATAACATCGAGATTGATAAGATCAAAGCTACCATCGGGCCAACAGTTACGCTGTACGAGATCATCCCTGCGCCGGGTGTACGTATCTCCAAGATCAAAAACCTGGAGGATGATATTGCCCTGAGTTTAGCCGCCCTGGGTATCCGTATCATTGCGCCAATGCCGGGCAAGGGAACCATCGGTATCGAGGTACCCAACCAGAACCCCGAAATGGTATCCATGCGTTCTATCCTATCGACAGAGAAATTCCAGAACACCACCATGGATCTGCCCATTGCTTTGGGTAAAACTATTTCCAACGAGGTATTCATTGCCGACCTGGCCAAAATGCCTCACTTACTGGTGGCGGGTGCTACCGGTCAGGGTAAATCAGTTGGTATTAACGCCATATTGGTTTCATTGCTTTACAAAAAACATCCTGCTGAGTTAAAATTTGTATTAGTCGATCCAAAAAAAGTAGAGCTCACACTCTTCCGTAAAATTGAAAGACACTTCCTGGCTAAACTACCTGATGAAGGGGATGCCATTATTACCGATACCAAGAAGGTGGTAAATACCCTCAATTCGCTTTGTATCGAGATGGATCAGCGGTACGATCTGCTAAAAGACGCACAGGTACGTAACCTGAAAGAGTACAATGCCAAATTCGTGAACCGCAAGATCAGCGATCCGGAAAAACACCGTTACCTACCTTTCATCGTATTGGTGATTGACGAATTTGCCGATTTGATGATGACCGCCGGTAAAGAAGTAGAAATGCCGATCGCTCGTATTGCCCAGCTGGCCCGTGCCGTGGGTATACACCTGGTTATTGCCACGCAACGCCCGTCAGTTAATATCATCACGGGTACCATTAAGGCCAACTTCCCATCGCGCTTGGCATTCAGGGTATTGTCCAAGATCGACTCACGTACCATTCTTGATGCAGGTGGTGCAGATCAACTGATCGGTCGCGGGGATATGCTGTTCAGTACTGGCAGCGACCTCATCCGTTTGCAATGCGCCTTTGTGGATACACCTGAGGTTGAAGCTATATCCAACTTTATTGGCGAACAGCGCGGTTATCCTACCGCCATGTTCCTGCCAGAATATGTAGGCGAAGGTGAAACCAGCAGTGCTAAAGAATACGATCCGGATGACCGCGACCCGATGTTTGAAGAAGCAGCACGTTTGATCGTATTGCATCAGCAGGGTTCAACTTCACTTATCCAACGTAAAATGAAACTGGGTTATAACCGCGCTGGCAGAATCATTGACCAATTGGAGGCCGCAGGTATTGTAGGCGCCTTTGAAGGCAGCAAGGCTCGCGATGTGCTTTACCCTGATGAATACAGCCTGGAACGTTACCTGGAAACACTTCAAAAACCTAAAGATTAAACCTATTAAATTTTATTTGCTCTAAACCAATAACTATTCCCCCTGATAGTTGTTGACGTAAAAAACACAATGAAGAAATTATTTTTATATTCCATTTTAGCGATAAGCACTTACAGTACGGCTTTCGCACAAAAAGATACCCAGGCCAAAGCCATACTGAACCAGGTAAGTCAGAAGTACAAATCGTACGATGTGATCAAAACAGATTTTAGTTTTACGCTGGATAATCCGCAGGCAGGCGTTAAAGAAACCCAGAGCGGCACGCTAACTTCAAAAGCCAAATCCGGCAAATACAGGGTAACTTTGTATACCTCTGCCAGTGCCAAAGATGTGGATAAAGAGATCATCAACGATGGCAAAACCCAGTGGACCTACCTTAAAAAAGATAAAGAAGTACAGGTTGGCGATGCGCCAAAAGGTGGGGATGGTATCAACAATCCATCACAAATATTTACTATTTATGAGCATGGCTACAAATACCTGTACACAGGCGAACAAAAAATAGCCGGCAAAGTATACCAGGCCATTGACCTGACCCCCGAAAACGAAAAACAAAATATTTTCAAGGTTCGCCTGCTGATAGACAAAGTAAAAAAACAGATCTACAGCGCGCAACTGTTCGATAAAAACGGCAATAAATACAACTACACGGTACGCAGCTTTACACCAAATGCCCCCGTTACCGATGCCACATTTGCCTGGGATGCCAAAGCACACCCTGGTGTTGAGCTTGTTGACCTGCGATAAGATTAGGTTAGACGTGATACATTTACGTTTTGATATTTAACAGAAAGAGCGATGATTTTATCATCGCTCTTTCTGTTTTTTACCATTGTCATTTCGACGAGGTACGAGGAGAAATCTTATACGCATGGACGAGCAAATTGTACAAGATTTCTCTTCGCCCCCTACGCTCAGGGCGGCCTCTGCTCATCGAAATGACAACCTTTTTATTTATTTCCGATAATTATAGATTGAAGCTAATCAACGGCGCCAAGGAAAAACGTACCACATAAAACGTCCAACGTAAAACCTAACCCCCTACTTCCCTTCCACCTTTGGAGCCCTTTTATCAGGCATGGGGCCGCGTTGGTGAATGATGAGGCCGTTCAGAAAATTACGCAGGATCTGATCGCCGCAGGGCTTAAAGTTGGGGTGGTCATCCGCGCGGAAAATAGCGCCCAGTTCCGTTTTGGTGATACGGAAGTTAACCAGTGCCAAAACTTTTACAATATCATCATCGGTAAATTTCATCGCTACACGTAGCTTTTTCATGATATCATTATTGCTCATGCTCTTCTCAGTTTTATTATCTTGAAATATCTATTTTAACTTTTTTGTTTTTGATCTTCTCGCCTTTTACAGCCTGTACCGCGCGTTCAATGCAGTTACGTTTTACGGCTACGTATGAGGCGTAATCATGAACCTCTATCAGGCCTACATCATCTTTATCCAATCCGCCTTTTTTAAGTAACAGGCCTACAACATCTATCTTATTTACTTTATCCTTTTTACCCGCAGCTATGTACAATGTAGCCCATGGCGATAACGGTGGTATCACCGGGTTTTCGGGCAATTCTTCAATCTCGGGCATTTCTTTTAAGTAAGAAGGTCTTTCATCGGGTGCCAGGATCAGGTATGATGTCCCTTTGGCATGCATACGTGCGGTACGACCGTTACGATGCGTATAAGCCTCCTCATTATGCGGTAGCTGGTAATGAACCACATGTTCAATTTCGGGAATATCCAGCCCGCGGGATGCCAAATCGGTGGTTATTAACAGCCGATGACTGCCGTTCCTAAACTTGAGCAAAGCCCGCTCGCGATCTTCCTGCTCCATCCCTCCGTGAAATATATCGTGCGGTAGGCCACGGTCATACAACAGGTCGCTAATACGTTCAACCGCTTCCCGATGATTACAGAACACCAGTGTAGCATTGTCGCCTATTTTGCAAATAAGGGCAAACAGGGCATCCAACTTATCAGCGGCTTCGGCTATAACAGCTTTTTGTTTGATATCCGGTGCGGAAGCAGCATTGGTAAGATAATCCAGTGTTGTAGGTTTTACCATACCTGTAAAAGCCGGGATCTCGTCCATTTTAGTGGCCGATGTGAGGATGCGTTTTTTAATGGCCGGAATCTGTTTAATGATGTAGGTCATATCCTCCTGGAAACCAAATTCCAGCGCTTTGTCAAACTCATCCAGTATCAGGGTGTCGATAGTGTCTGTACTAAAGCTTTCGCGGCGCAGGTGATGCGCGATACGGCCAGGTGTACCAATTAATACCGCAGGCGGTTGCGACAGATTGTTCCGCTCAATTTTTACGGGATGACCACCATAGCAACAGTTTACTTTAAAACCACTGCCAATGGCCTTAAAAACCTGCTCTATCTGCAAAGCCAACTCACGCGATGGCACCATAATAAGCGCCTGCACGGTAGGAATATTAGTATCCAGCAAACCCAGCAATGGCAATAAAAAACCCAGCGTTTTTCCCGAGCCCGTTGGCGACAGTAGTATTACATCGCTTTTTTTTGCGGCGCTGATAGCGGCCTCCTGCATGGGATTTAACGCGTTTATCTTAAGGTTCAGAAGTGCTTGCTTGATCATTATTTGTGCTGGAGTATGCGCAAAGATAAGCTAAATAAAATAGGCCTTTAAATTTTGTCGTGCTGAACGGAGTGAAGCATCAATTTACAGGCAATAAAAAAAGCACGTCATTGCGAGCGTAGCGTGGCAATCCCAAACTATACAGAGCGGCTCTACAAATCGGGGATTGCCACGCTACGCTCGCAATGACGCGCGAAAAACGTACTCACCACTATCGTCCTAGCTTATTCATCCACCTTCTCATCTTCCAGCTCATGGCGGGTTTCGTCTTGTATATAGGTGGCTATTTCGGCTGCCTGTTCATGGGTCAAGTCGCCAAAGCCGGTGTATTCCCATTCGCGCAGGTCGTCGTCAAAAACAATATCGCCCAAACCCACTTCTCCCTCACTTAGTTTAAATACGCCGGTTATATATAAAGTCCCTCCAGATATGGTTTGATTTACTGGCTTTATGGTGATGGTACGTTCGCCATCTTCGGTGTATAATTTATATTCTACCGCTTTGATCATCTCTTTGATTTGTTTAGATATAAGACAATCGCCAAATGATTTTGTTTATTTTATCACACTACAAATGAAGCCATTACCAACCCATAATTTGCATCACCCGCTTAAATTCGGGCTGCAAACCAGCATCAATTTGTGCGGTCTCGCCGGTAACCGGATGAGTAAACTCCAGGTGCGAGGCGTGAAGTAACATGGTTTCCATATCCCAGGTTTCTTTAAACAGCTTGTTCTGCTTGTTGCAGCCGTGGGTACGGTCGCCTATAATGGGGTGAAAAATATGACTAAAGTGCTTGCGCAACTGGTGCATGCGTCCGGTAGTTGGTACAGCCTCAACCAGCGAATAGCGCGATGTAGGGTGCTTTCCCAGGGCTATATCCAGCTCGGCACGTTTTAAAGTAGTGTATTGGGTAAAAGCATCCTGTAGCGTGCCATTCTCTTTGCGCAGCGGGTAATCGATCTCTTCCTGATCGGGGGTATGCCCGCGAACAATAGCCAGGTATTTTTTACGCACCTGGTTTTCCATAAACTGCTGCTGCATGGCAATTTCAGCAGTTTTATTTAGCGCAAACAGCAATATCCCACCGGTTTTCCTGTCGATACGGTGAGTTGGGTTTACCTTCTGACCTATCTGGTCGCGCAGTAATTGCAGGGCAAACTCCGATGCATCAGCAGCTATGGGCGACCGGTGTACCAGCAGTCCGTGTGGTTTATTGATGGCGATAAGATGTTCATCGCGGTATATGATCTCTAACATGCAGCACTCATTCAAAACGCGAAGGTACAACGCTACGTAACAATTTCATTTTACAAAGTATACTTAACTAAAAAAAATATTTTAAATAGTGTGCTTTTTATATCTTTAGTACCAAACTAAAATCTTTTTGCAATATGGCCACTACCTCAACCGCACCGGCAGGCAATGCCGATGATATCAACAAGGCGTCAACCCGCTTATTTTCATTAGATGCCCTGCGCGGATTTGATATGTTTTGGATTATGGGCGGCGAAGAGATTTTTCATACCCTGGCCAAAACCACCAAATCGCCGTTCTGGGAGGCCATAGCACTACAATTTACCCACCCCGACTGGAACGGTTTTCATCTGTACGATCTGATATTTCCGCTGTTCCTGTTCATGGCAGGTGTATCCACGCCATTCTCGGTAGGCCGCGAACTGGAAAAGGGCAAAAGCAAAAAGCAATTAACCTTAAGAGTAATCAGAAGGGCTGCCATATTAGTGCTGCTGGGCATTGTTTACAATAATGGGCTAAACATTATGCCTATATCGCAAATACGTTTTGCCAGTGTGCTCGGGCGTATTGGTATCGCTTATATGTTTGCCAATATTATTTACATCTACAGCAAAGAACGTATGCAAATGATATGGTTCTGGGTATTTATTATCGGCTATTGGCTGCTGCTCAAATTTGCTTCGGCACCGGGTTTCCCACATGGCGATCTGACCATGCAGGGCAATTTCGCCTCGTATATGGATCGTTTGATATTACCAGGCAAACTGTATTTAGGTATTCATGATCCCGAAGGCTTATTCTCAACCATACCGGCTATCAGCACCGGATTACTGGGTATATTAACAGGTCAGCTCCTGAAAAAAACAGGACTGGCTCAAACCCGCAAAGTAGCCATCATGGCGGTTACCGGGGTTATATTCCTCATCATCGCACAAATCTGGAACCTCGATTTCCCGATCAATAAAAACCTGTGGACAAGCTCTTTCGTGATGCACGTCGGTGGCCTGAGCCTGCTGTTGATGGCACTGTTTTATTATATTATTGATGTACTGGGTTATAAAAAGTGGGCCTTCTTTTTTAGGGTCATCGGCATGAACTCCATCCTCATCTATATCTCCGGGCATTTTATCAAATGGCAATACACCAGCAATGCCTTTTTTGGCTGGATAGGTCAATTAATTGGTGACCCTTATAATATTGTGGTGATGGCAGTGTGCTTTATCATGGTGAAATGGGTTTTTCTTTATTACCTGTATCAGAAAAAGACATTTTTACGGGTGTGACCGTTGATGATTTTGATTGCGCTGATTTCGTTGATTATCTGAACCTTGATTTATATGATTTTTCACGAGTTAATTTTAATTGGTGTTCAAGAAGGCTCCGCCGTTAAGGGATTACCACGATTTTATCTTTTGGTAATCCCTTAATTCGAAAACTTAATCCCAGCTCAATAAAAAGACATCAGCGAAATCATCAAACAAAATCAACGGTTAAGCCACTCCTGCTGTTCCTCGGATGCAAAGAATGTCCAGGCCATGATGCGGCTAACTTTTTGTCCTTGCGACATATTGATGGTTTGCACCTCTTTGGCTCCGGCTTTTTGAAGAGCGTTGTACAAAACACGCAGGTTTTCCTTTTTTGATACCAATGAGGTAAACCATAAACATTGTTTGGCAAAGCGGGTACTTTGCGCAGCCATAGCCTTTAAAAATGCAGCCTCGCCACCTGGATACCATAATTCGGTATTCTGCCCGCCAAAGTTTAATAGCGGTTCTTCTTTGCCTTTCGCAGTATGCAAGCCAAGGTTATTCCATTTACGGCGTGATCCTTCAGCCGCTTCCCTTACAGATGCATGAAACGGCGGGTTGCACATAGTGAGATCGAAAAACTCACCGGGCTTTATGGCGAATGTAAAAATATCGGCCCGGTGTTTTTGCAGGCGTAATTCAACAGTTTTTTTCAACTGATCATTATTATCGATGATCTTTTGCGCTGATTCAATAGCTGTCTCGTCAATATCAATCCCCACAAAGCTCCAACCGTATTCTTGCACGCCAATGATGGGATAAACACAGTTGGCGCCTACACCAATATCCAGCACACGTACCTTTTTGCCTTTGCGTACTACACCTCCGTTTGATGTAGCCAATAAATCGGCCACGTAATGGATATAATCGGCGCGACCAGGTATAGGCGGACACAAATAGCCCTCCGGAATATCCCAGCCGGCAATTTGATAGTGATGCTTTAACAATGCTTTGTTCAGCATCTTTACAGCATCGGGATTGGCAAAGTTGATGGTTTGGTTATCGTACTGGTTTATTGTAACAAAAGGCCGTAAAGTCGGCGTAGCCCTCATCAGCGCTTTAAAATCGTACCCCAGGCGGTGCTGGTTACGCGGATGCATAGTTTCTTTTGCTTCGGGTTGGTTTGGGACTGATTCTGGCAAGTTGTTTATTTTATTTATGATTATCCTACAATGCTGCCCAAATTGGCAGGTGAATAGTTTATGGATTTCAGGGTTTTGTTGTCCGATGTACGGTATACTAAAAACAGCCCGTCAATCTCTTTATAGTGTGATTCGGTACCGGCTGTATTGCGGTAATGCTCAATAGTTTGGTTAGCCTCCTCGATGGTTTTGCAGGCTTTGCTCATGTTGGAGCGGTGCACCTCATCAAACAGTTCCTTAAATTTTTGACCCAGTCCAAATTCCAGTACAGCGCCTGATAGAACGTATTGCAGATCGCAAAGTGCATCGGCTATCTCAACCAGGTTATTATCATCAACGGCCTGTTGAAGCTCTTTTAACTCTTCGGCCAGCAATTCAATACGCAACTGACTGCGTTCTTTTGACGGAATAGCCGGTTCGGCAACAATAGGATGTTTAAAAGTGGTATGGAATTCGGCTACCTGGTTTAACGAGTTTAAATCTTTGATCATGATATGAAAACAATATAAGCGCTGCTAAGTTATCAATTAACCCAAAAGCTTTCAAAAAATCATTTTTCTTACATAAACGATAATATCGACTGACTCGCTCATTTTTTCACCAATTTAATTAAAATGCCAACTAATACCGGCCTATTGATAATATACAATTAATATAAGATGTTAATATTAGTGTCCTAAAAATGAATAGAATAGCTTGTTTGCTTTATTAATAATTACTTAACATTAGCTATCTTTATTAACATAAACATAATATTAAAAACACTGTTTATTAACTTAGCTTTGTGCCGAAAAATAATTTAGAACTTCCTTGTCCAGTAATATGAAAAACGATAAAAATAAAACCGCAGTTAAAGAAGCCCGTAAGACGCTTAAGAAACAATTGAACGACAAACTGTCTGCCCAAATCAAAACTGTGGTAGGCGAATTTGAATCAGATTTAAAAAAAGTGAACAAGGCCATTGAAAAAGCCGCAAAAAATCTGGCAAAAGCATTAGCTGCAAAAATAGATGCAGAAGCTCCTGCTAAAAAAGTAACCACTCCGCAAGCATTGGCTACTAAAGATAAAAAAGTGGCTACTCCACAGGCTCTTGCTGCTAAAGATAAAAAAGTAGCTACTCCACAGGCTCTTGCTGCTAAAGATAAAAAAGTAACTACTCCGCGGGCTCTTGCTACTAAAGATAAAAAATAACCAGCCCCTAAGATGTAGCTCTATGTAAGAACATTGCTATACTCAAAAAAGCAAGACATGAAATTGTCTTGCTTTTTTTGTTAACGCTATCTTAGGCCTATGCCTCGCCGGTTAGCAATCGCTAAACCCATTATTACATCAACAAGCCGCATTTCGCCTGTTTTTAGCTATCGTAGTGGTAAAGTAGTGCTCCATTAATATAATCCGCACTATTTCCGGTTTAGATTTGCTTAAAGGCATACAAAACAAATTTGTTTAAATAAATTCGTGCCTAAAGCAAGCCTGGCTGGCTAAAAGTTAATACGCGTACCTATTCATATTTCACAGTTAAACCCTTGTAAATGCAACAGCTACCTAAGCGCCTTTTATCTATCGATGTGCTGAGAGCCATCACCATGCTATTAATGATATTTGTTAATGATGCCAGCGGTGTAAAAAACATTCCCGAATGGATAGACCATGCGCCCGGTAAAGCCGATGCCATGGGCTTTGCCGATACCATATTTCCGGCGTTCCTGTTTATTGTAGGTCTGTCATTACCTTTTGCTATCAAAAACAGGCTCAACAAAGGCGATTCCTTTACCTCTATTTTAGTTTACATACTTACCCGGAGTTCCGCCTTACTGATTATGGGGTTTTATCATGTAAACCTGGAAAGTTACAGCAATACCTCCGTGTTGCCTAAAGCGCTTTGGGCCATACTCATCACGCTGGCTTTTTTCCTGATATGGTTGGATTACCCCGAAACCTTGGGCAAAGCCAAAAGATACACTTTACAGGGCCTGGGTATAGTTATACTGATTGCCATGGCCATTGTATACAAAGGAAATGACGACGGCGAAATTACCGGCATGCGACCTGAATGGTGGGGAATACTGGGCATCATTGGCTGGGCCTATCTCATATGCGCTCTAGTTTACTTACTTGCCAAAGGCAAATTAAATATCATTTTTCCGGTACTATTATTATTTGTGGCCGTCAATATAGCTCGCCATACCGGCATCATCCATAAAAGATTATTCCTCATTGGCGATGCCTCGTCCCTATGTTTAACCATGGGCGGCATTGTGATATCTGAATTATATGCTCGCCTGGTTACGCTTGGTAAAACGCAACGTATGTGGCTCATTTTTGGGCTTACCGGAGTATTACTGATCGTGCTTGGATTGGTGATACGCCCCTACACGCAAGGTATCTCTAAGATTCGCTCCACACCAGCCTGGATATTTATTTGCAGCGGTATCTCCATTCTGGTATTTGAGCTGATGATTTACCTGGTTGATGTAAAGGGAAAGAAGAACTGGTTCACATGGATCTGGCCGGCGGGTACCAGCACACTTACCTGCTATCTGATGCCTTATTTCCAGGTTTTTCTGCTGATGCTTTTTCATATTAATTATCCGGATATTTTTAATTCGGGCATTATTGGCTTAGCCCGTTCCATGGCTACCGCATTTATATTAATTGCACTGGTTGGACTCATGGAAAAAAAGCGGATCAGACTTAAAGTTTAACATATCATACTTAAACCTCATCATAAAATGATCAACCTAAAATTTTATAAACAGGCGGCAGCCAAAGCCATGCTTTGCTTATTGCCATTTTTACTGCCTGCAATTACGCTCCAGGCACAAAAAGCAGCCAAGAAACCTAAATATGTAATTATTGGGTACGTTGGCGGTTACAAAGGTGTAGCCAATATGGAAATGGTAAACCCCGAAAAATTGACCCACATTAACTACGCCTTCGTAAACGTAAAAAACAACCGGGCCTTTTTAAGTCATGAGAGAACGGATACCATCAATTTCAGGAACCTGGTGCAGCTTAAAAAGCGTAATCCTGCTCTTAAAGTGCTCATATCCATAGGCGGGTGGACCTGGAGCGGCAATTTTTCCAATGCCGTACTCACAGATACTGCCCGCGAAGCTTTTTCGGCCAGCGCAGTGGCCATCATTAAAAAATTTGACCTTGACGGTATTGATATCGACTGGGAGTACCCCGGTATGGCGGGCAACGTGGGTAATATTTATCGCCCCGAGGATAAAGTAAACTATACGCTCATGTTTAAGGCCCTACGCCATGACCTGGATATACTGGAAAAACAGGCCGGCAAAAAGCTGCTGTTGACTACTGCTGTTGGCGGTTTTAAACGTTTTTTAGATCATACCGAAATGGATAAGGCCCAGCAATATCTTGACTATATAAATCTCATGACGTATGATTATTTTCAGGATAGCTTAGGCATAGCAGTTCATCATACCAACCTATATGCATCCAAACAGTACCAGACCGAAAATTATGCAGATAAGGCCGTATCTGATTTTATTGCAGCTGGGGTGCCTGCCAGTAAACTGGTGTTGGGAGTAGCTTTCTACGGACGCTCATCGCGTGTACTGGATATCGCCCAAAACGGATTAGGAATGAAAAGAGCGGAATATATACATGTGGGCGGCTATACACTGATCAAAGACAGTCTGCTCAACCAAAAAGGCTTTAAATATTACCGCGATCGTAATGCCGAAGCACCTTACCTGTTCAATGCCAGCACCAAGCAATTTATATCATACGATGATGAATGGTCGATAAAAGCCAAATGCCATTACCTCATTAAACATAAATTGGCCGGGGTAATGTTTTGGGAATATGCTGATGATAAAAAGGAATATTTATTAAATGAGATAGATGCAAGATTGAGGGCGAGATAATATTTAAGAAAAAACTACTTATAATACTTATAGTTTGTTAAGTATTATAAGTAGTTTTTTTTATTACCGGGCTCTTAAGCCAATAAAATGATTAGCATAATCAATTAAGAATGAATTGTAGGCAAAAAATGGTAATCCTATTATTGATCTTTCAATTTTAGCTGCCGGGATCATCTTTGTACTCTGCGCCCCTCTATCTGCTATATAGGAATAGTTATATCCCTCATTAGAGATAAAACTAACATTGGTTTGATCATCTAACAATTGTGTCTGATTGCCCAGGTTCTCGGGAAAAGAAATTATAACACCTTGCGGGGTACCGCTATCAAATAACATCTCACCATTAAACGTTTGATCATCAATTGTAAATTTACCATTAACAAAAGGTGAAAAGACCAGGCCGCTGGTTGCTATGTGTTTTTGTTGTATAATAAAGTCTTGCTCCATATTGTTGGTTACTCCTACCTGTAATAGGGCCGCACTGTTTAGCTGTAAGTTACCGGCTGTTGCCTGCCCTGGAACTGTACTATCATAAAAATTGCTGTATGATCGTAATTTAAAACCCGGCGAAACGCCGTTACCAAAGTTAATGTAGGCAAATGGACTACGCATATCTCTTCGTGAGGTAACGATATCCTGAGTGGATAAACTTTGAGCTTCTACACCACATATTCCATCAAGATTAGGGTCTACCGTGGTGGCGTTACCCGTTGCTTTAACAATGCCCTTATAAATTAATAAAAATGGCATTGGCCTGGTGGTTAAATTGGCGCTGGCGTCGCCAATAACAATGCTGCCGTAGGCAATTTGACCATAATACACTCGCTCAGCACTGGGAGTATCACCATAGGTAGCAGAATCTCTGTGCGAGGTAATTGTAATACCGTTAATATCTATCTGATCCTTTCCATTCATGCTTATGCCATCCGGAGTAATTAAATTTGAAGGAATAAAGCTTTGAGCGGTAAGAATAAGCCCCTCGCTGCCGGTATCAAATACAGTTTTAATATTAACAGACTGATTACCTATTTTACTTATGGGTAATGCCAGTCGTGTGGGATATAGGTTATTGATTTTATATCCGAACAGCAAGTTTAAAGTCACAGGGTTATTAACTGTATTTTGTGTTGGTGGGGGTGGATTATCCAAACCAGGCTGCTGATTATTATCCGGACCGACATAGGTTTTAGTACAGGCAGTTAGTAATGTGACTGCAAAACAAAAGAGGATAAAGTTTTTTCTTTTAATTTTTTTTTAAAATTGTTTTCATTGAACTTGGGGTATTTTTTTAACTAATTGTCCAATGATAAAACAATAACAAAAAACTTTTATGAAGAAACGATTAAGTGGCAGTAAACATCTGATTTTGATTAAATTACTTTCCGACCCCTAGCCATAATATGCTATTTTCAAACAGTTTGTTTTGGATACCAGAGGTAAATATCTGGTCGCCGTGGCCCATGTTAATGTACAGCATTTTGTATTTGGTGTTAGTCCACACTACTGGGATGTCTCCATCGCGGATAATATCTTTTTTACCCAGAGGGTAATTGCCCGGATCAAGCGTTACCAAAACTTTAATATCCTTATTTAACCGCGGACTTGGTTTCCAGCCGTACCATTCATTTATAGGTGCTACAAAATGAGCTGGGATACCCTGAGTTACCGGGTGTTTAACATCATCAACCACCAACTTTGCCGGTAGTGGAGGCCAGCTGTTATTATAAAAAACCGAGCTGCCTAAAAAGCTTACAAACCAGGGCCATTTGGTATACTTATCGTTGTAGCCCGCTACGTGGAAGCCGATCCAGGCGCCACCATTATCCATGTATTTTACAAAAGCGGCGCGCTGTTCTTCGTTCTGCGGAAAATCATTCAGCCAGATGATGAGCTGGTAATTCTTCAGGTTTTCATCATTCAGATTTTTCCAGTTGGTGGTAGCCTCAAAAGTAAAGTCATCTTTAGCCGCCAGATCGGTAAAATACTTAATGGCATCGTTGGCAAAGTCAACATGATCCGATTCGACCGTGGTGGTGTAAAGAGCCAGCATTTTAAATTTAGCGCCCTGCGCAAACGCTGCCGTACAGCAAGCAATAGCTATCAGCAGGCAAAATATTTTTTTTAACATCATCTGATTATTTACTATCAACATTATTTACCTGCAGCCCAAAAAATAGCATTAGTGACCAATTTCACCCAGGCCGGGTTATCCAACAGGTTTGGTGAATGCCCCATGAAAATATAAACGTTACGGGCCTTTTTCTGCTCGTTTGTCCAAACCACCGGATGGTCGCCCATTTTGATATCGCCTTGTGGATCATACGTCGATTCATCAACACTGGCCAGCACGTGTACATTGGATCGGGGGCTTTTATCGTAGGTATACCATTCCTCCTGTTGTATCAGGAATGAGGGGGGCACAGCTTTCATCACCGGGTGCTTTTTGTCTTCTACATTCACCTTTCCTTTGGCAAATGTGGCGATGTAATTTTTAAAGCTGATACCGCCCATAAAGTTCGAGAACCATTGCCATTCATGATAGCCATCGAACTCGCCTAAAAGCGTAGCATGATGAAAACCTACCCAACCACCCTTTCCTTCATCAATATATTTCTGAAAAGCGGCTACAGCTTTATCTGTCCAGGCATAAGGTGCATAATCCAGCTGCAGAAACAATTGATACTGGCTTAAAAAGGCATCATCTATTTTATCGGTAT
Source organism: Mucilaginibacter sp. 22184 (assembly GCF_052045695.1). NCBI lineage: Bacteria > Pseudomonadati > Bacteroidota > Sphingobacteriia > Sphingobacteriales > Sphingobacteriaceae > Mucilaginibacter > Mucilaginibacter sp. 22184. The sequence continues at coordinate 47,399 of NZ_JBQEPI010000014.1, read as the reverse complement.
TTTGAATATAGTCAATAGTAAAACCTTTTTCGGTGGCCAGCTTATCCAGCCATACTTTGGCGCGTTTCGAAAAATCAATATGATGCCCGCCGTTCTCGTACAAAGCCAATACTTTAAAGTGTTTGGTTTGTGCGCTAAGGTTAAGGCAAATGAATAAGCCGAGGCAAATAAATAGCAATAATTTTTTCATGTGTTTTTGTATAATGTATGTAAGGTTTTATTTATCCATAATGGTTTTAAACGAGGTAAGCAGCGTACGCGAATTGTTATTTAACCCGGTAAACAACTTTTTATCCTCTGCCGACCAAGGGTGGCCCTGGCGGTAATCCCACCAGCGGTATTCAATTTTGGAGTATTCATTTGTGATACCCTTTTCTATAGGCTTTTCGTAATAATTATAAGCGCGATAGGTATACCCCGTATCACTTATCGCGATAGCCACATTGAATTTTAACCAATAATAATTTCCCGAATCGCTGGTGACTACTTTAAACAATCCAAAGCCATTAATGGTTCCGGCTTGTTGATCGATAACAGCTTTACTCTCCGATTGATCCGGAAATACGGTATTGAACCATTTACTTGCCCGCTTCAGCAATTCGGCTTTACCGGCTATGTTTTTTGAAGTGCTTTCATAATTCACTTTCCCATTTTTCATGGGGATATCAATCTTCGCGGTATCTGCCTGGGCAAATGCAAATGCCGGCAATACTAAACAGCATAACATGAAGCAGAGGATAATAATCGGATTTCTTTTCATATAGGTTATAGGTAATCAAATGAAGGCCTCTACGTCAGCGGCCCTACAGCAATCAAATATCTTAATTTGCCCTTGTAAAAAGCCGTTATAGCTGCCCTACTTTACCACTACGATACACTGATTGCCGTTTTTGGACAAAAAGTTTCTCCTATAATTGCCCGACCTAAACCTAAGGTCATGCTATGAAAACATTTAAAATTACATCTATCATTTTACTATTCGTTGTTGGCAATTCGCTCATTAGTGTTGCACAAAATAAACACCCGCGTTTCCGGGCTATTGCCATTGCCGAAGTTGGCGGCGGACATGCCCTGTTTGATGCAGCCGCCAAAATATGGTTGGATAAGCTGGCTATCGACAGTAATTTCACCATTGATTATATTACCGATACCAAGCCCATAACCAAAGATTTTTTAAAGCAATATCAATTGTTTATCCAGCTAGATTACCCGCCTTACCCCTGGGGACCGGAAGCCCAGGCAGCTTTTACCGAGTACCTGGAACAGGGTAAAGGCGGCTGGATGGGTTTTCATCACCCCACACTGCTGGGTGTGTTTGATGGTTACCCTATGTGGCAATGGTATTGCCAGTTTATGGGTGGCATTGAATTTAAAGACACCATACACGGCGGCACCACCGCGCTGCTTACTGTTGAGGACAAAAACCACCCTATTATGGCTGGCCTACCGGCATCGTTCACTACCAAAGATGAATGGTATACGTACAATAAAAGTCCGCGTCCCAATGTGCATGTACTGGCCAGCATTGACGAAAAAACCTATGTGCCCGACAAGCCCATCAAAATGGGCGATCACCCGGTGATTTGGACCAACGAGCACATCAAAGCCAAAAACATATACATAGCCATGGGGCACTTCCCCGAGCTTTTTCAGGACAGCACCTTTACTACCCTCGTGAGAAACACGATATTCTGGGCAGCGAAGAGTCATTAGTGAATTATTGATTCCGGAGCTGTTCTGCTGACGGGAAAAGAAGAGAGGACCTTATACAACTATTTTTGTCATCCTAAACAGAGCGAAGGATCTATTCTTCAACAAGTATGGCGTATACCCGCTCTTGGCCGCGGGAGGGCCAGTTACGTTTTTCGTTGTGGTTTGTTTTTTTTGGTACTCAAGAAGGCTTCGCCGTATGTCGCCACAAAAGTAACCAAAAAGGCTTCAGCAGAAATGCTTCTTTGCGCTCGTGGCCTTTGCCCCGCAAATCAGACAGAACCAGGGCTGCAATTATTTTGCCCCACTTCGTTCCCTCATCTCCCTGGCTTCAGCAAAAACTTGCTAAGCCCCACAGCCGCACAAGCCACCATTGTTCTGCCCGCTTTCGCCCGAAGCTTATCTGATGATGGGGGAAGAAAAATCACTAATTCACTAAATCAACAATTCACTAATTACTCTTCGCTGCCCACAAAATCGCATCCCTCACTAATACCCCATAATTTGGATCTTGCAGCAATACCGGTGAATGCCCTATGCCTATGTATACCACCCGCCGAAAATGCTCGTTTGTCCAGATGATGGGATGGTCGCCCATCGGTTTCACTTGTTTGTAGGAAGATTCATCGGCAGTAGCCAGCACATGCACCTCGCCGCGTGGGCTTCTATTGTACTCGTACCATTCGTCCTCAATTTCCATTTTGGCAGGCAGATTCCTGGTAACCGGATGCCTGAGATCTTCGATAATTACTGTCCCTTTCTGAAAGGCCGGGTGTGGTGAATAAACCACATTACCCATCATGCTCTCAAACCATTGCCAATAGCGGGTATTAGGCGCCAGGAAATCTTTCCCGGTTAAACCGGCAGCATGAATACCAACCCAGCCTTTACCTTGTTCTACAAAGCGCTGCAGGGCGTCCTGCTGTTGGTACGACATATCAAAAGGAGCCAATTGTACCATGACGAACACGGCATAGTTTTTCAGATTTGCATCATTGATCTTACTGGTATCATCGGTAATATTTATAGTGAAGTGGCTTTCCTTCGCCAGTTTTTCCAGGAAAGGTTTAGCGGCCATCATCATTTTTTCATGATCATCCGAACGCGACAATACCGCCAGCGCCCGAAATTTTGTGGTTTGGGCGTAAGCTCCGGTAAAGGCAAAAAACAGGTAAATGATAATGCCGGTAATGAGCTGCTTGAGTAATTGAAAATACATGATCTGTAATTTTATAGAATGTGAAAAATGTTTTGAGCGCTTTCAAATGTCAGCACAAGTGTCTGTAATACCAATGCCCATCGCATCTACATTAACACTACAAAAGCCTTCAAACAACTTCAATACTGTTGAAAATCGATCTATAGCTCCACTACAAGCAAAACTTTTATGCTTTATATTTAAATGTTTTTTAAATTACCTTTTTTAATCCAGTTACCGTGCCCGCCTGATACCGCCGGTTTTATAAAACATTTTAAAATACCCCCAGGGGAAAGCTTTGTTGATGAAGAAAATCATTCTATTGATTGTTATTTGCCGCGTTTTGGTTTCTACGGCCGGAGCACAAACCACCATTGGTGTGCCTGCTATCAAAAATTATACGCATACCGATTATAATGCCAGTACCGAAGTCTGGGATGTAAAACAGGACCGCAATGGCATACTGTATTTTGCCAATAACGACGGACTTTTAACTTTTGATGGCAGTTACTGGAAAATATATCCCCTACCCAATAAGGGCACTATCAAAGCCCTGGCTATTGACCCGGATGGAAAGATATTTGTAGGCGGACAGGACGAAATAGGTTATTTTTTCCCAGATGCTAACGGGATCTTAAAATACCATTCCATTAAACACCTGATGCCGCAAAAGGCCAGGCAATTTGCCGATATATGGAGCATTGTACTCTTCAAAAATGAAGTTTTCTTTCGTACCATTGAGTGTGTTTTTGAATACAATAATAACGAGATCAAAACATTCGACGCGCCGGGTGGCTGGCGGTTACTGGCAAAAGCCGGTTCGCAATTATTTGCCGAGGATAAGGACGAAGGACTTGTATTCTTTAAAGATCATCAATGGCAACTCTGTCATACCCCATTGCCAACTGCCAGTTTGCATATTACCGGGGTGATGGATTACAACCGTGATACGGTGCTGCTCACCACCTTAAAACAAGGTCTGTTTTTATTCACAGGATCGACATTGATTAAAAAACCTACCGCCATTGACCCCATTTTACAGAACGACCTGGTGAACTGCGCCAAAAAAATAGGCGACGATCGTTATGCCATCGGCACCAAAGCCCGCGGCCTGATCATTATTGACGGCAAGGGCAACGTGGTAGAACGGTTCTCCAACAACGAAGGGCTGCAAAATAATAACGTGCTTGGCCTCTTGCTCGACCGCGACAAGAACCTCTGGCTCGGTCTGGAAAGCGGCATTGATTTTATCAATTATAACACCTCGGTTAAGCGTATTTATGCCAATAAGGATAACCAGTTAAAAAGCAATGCGGTAAGCGTGTTTAATCAAAAACTGTTCATCGGCACTTCAAACGGATTATACAATGTTCCGCTTGATGCACGGCAAAAAGATATAAGCAACAATAAAGGCACATTTACCGAAGTAGAAAACACCAAGGGCCAGGTTTGGAGCCTGCGTGAAATAAACCACAACCTGCTGGTTGGGCATGAGGATGGCGCCCTGGTGGTTGATAACAACCGTGTAAAACAGATCACCAACCGGGAAGGTGCCTGGCGCTTTGTACCTATCCCCTCTTCGCCTGATATTATTGCAGGTACTTATACCGGTTTACAACTGATCAAAAATAATGGGAATGATTTTAAGGCCGATGTTAAAATGGATGCCCTGTATGAATCGTTACCCACCCTGGCAAAAGACAATGACGATCATGTAATTTGGGCATCGCACGCTTACCGTGGGGTTTATAAGATCCAGTTATCTGCCGATAGAAGAAAGATCATCCGCTACACACAATACACCGATCGTAACGGACTGCCATCGGTATTAAACAACCATGTTTATTTTATCAGGGGTAAAATACTGGTAGCCACTGAAAAAGGCGTTTATGAATATAATGTCAGTCAAAACAGATTTGAGCCATCGGCATTTTACAAACCTATTTTTGACAATAGCTATATAGAACATTTGACCGCTGATTCTACAGGTAATGTCTGGTTTATCAGCGATCAGCGGGTTGGTGTGGTAGATTTTAGCAAGCCATCGGCTGGTAAACCTTATACGGTGATCTATTTCCCGGAGCTTGCCGGCCAAACCGTGAAAGGGGCCGGATATATTTATCCATACAATAAGGAAAACATCTTCGTGGGCTCCAACAACGGCGTGTTTCATTTAAATTACCGGCAATACGTACAATCGGAAACAAAGTTGAATGTGTTGCTGACCACGGTAAAGGCCATTGCCGAAAAGGACAGCCTGATATTTGGCGGTTACTTTATGAAAGATAACGATGTGGCGACCGTTCAGGGCAAAAAGCAGATCGTTACCTTATCCAACCATTGGAACTCTTTTCATTTTGAATACTCTTCAACCTTATTTGCTCAAAAGAGCAACGAAGAGTTTTCCTATAAGCTGGAAGGCTTTGATAATGAATGGTCAAAATGGTCGGTAAAAACCGAGAAGGATTATACCAATTTACCTTACGGCCAGTACACTTTTTCGGTAAGGGTACGCAATAACCTGGGGAATGCCTCGGCGCCGGTGAGTTATACCTTTGTGGTAGATCCTGCCTGGTATCAAACTATCTGGGCCTATCTTTTTTATCTTTTACTGGTAATTTTCGCCATCTACCTTACTATTAAAGAGCAACGGAAACGCTTCGACCTGCACCGGCAGAAACACGAAGAAGAACAACGCCGCCTCAGCTATCTGCACAGCCTGGAGCTCGACAGGAATGAGAAAGAGATCATCGCCCTGAAAAACAACAACCTGGAATCGGAACTAAATTATAAGAATAAGGAACTGGCCACCATTACCATGCACCTGGTGGAGCGCGGCCGTATCCTGCTCAACATTCGGGAAGAACTGGTAGCTGCCATCAAAAAAGTGAACATGCCCGATTTGACCCACGAATTCCGGAATGTTTTTAAACTGGTAAGCGATACCGAAAAAAAGGACGACGACTGGAACCACTTTGCCATTTATTTTGATCAGGTACACAACAATTTCCTTTCCATTATGAAAACCCGTTTCCCGGGGCTTAGTCCAACCGATCTGAAACTGTGCGCCTATCTGCGGCTTAACCTTACCTCTAAGGAAATTGCCCAATTGATGAATATCTCGCTCAAAGGTGTCGAGATCAGCCGTTATCGCGTACGCAAAAAGCTGGGTTTAGCAACGGAAGTTAATTTGTATGACTTTTTGATTGATATAACGAAGTAGATTCTGATCAACAGTATAGTCACGGCGTCATTGCGAGGAGGAACGACGTGGCAATCCCCGATGTGCAGAGCCGCTCTGTATTTTAAGGATTGCCACGCTGTCGCTCGCAATGACGCGTGCTTTTTAAAAGCCTTCCCCTTTGGGGAGGGTTGGGTGGGGTGCTACTTATATATCCTCCCCATCGTTTGGTCATCCCAGATGATCTTTTTGAGCTCCTCGGGATTGATGATACCTTGCTTGCCGTAAACTACCTTGCCATCCGGGTCAACCAGCATGGTGTATGGCAAGGCGCCATCCCATTTAGGATCAACAGCCTCTATCATCTTGTATTTATCATCGCCGGTATAAATATAGTTGGGGCCGGATGCCTGTTTGCCTTTCAAAAAGCTCAAGGCCTTATCCTTGCGCGATGGATCATCGGCACTGATGGTAACAAATTCCAGTCCACGATCACGGTAGAGATGCATGATGGTCACCAGCTCCGGAAATTCGGCCACACAGGGGCCGCACCAGGTAGCCCACAAGTTGATCAATCTTAATTTATCGCTTTTATTTTTCACCAAATTGGCTATACCCGCGGCATCAATCGTGTCCAGTTTTACGGGCTCATTGGCCCAGGTTACGGCCGCCTTCTGGATCCAGTCCTGCTTTTCGGCCCATTTGATTGAGCAGCCAAAGGTTTTGGTTACCGGAACCGCTACTTCCTTACCCTCCAGTACGGCATCGATAGCGTTGCGGGCATCCAGTGATCGTGGCGTTTTGGCCGGATTCTCCATATCGTCAATACGGCCATTATAACGGAGTTTACGATCCTTATCAAAAATAAAGATATGCGGCGTAGCTACCGGACCATATTTATTACTGGCGACCTCTGTTTCGCCGTCATATAAATAAGGAAAGTTAAAATGACGGTCTTTAGCGCGTACTTTCATGTCCTCAAACGAATCGCCAAGGTCGCTGTAACCCAATTCGTCCAAACGCAGCGAGGCCGGGTTGTTGGGATTGATAGCCACCACTTTTACACCTTTTGAGGCATAGTCGCTGGTGAGTTTCACCAATCTATCCTCATAGGCTTGCGATGTTGGGCAGTGGTTACAGATAAACACCACAGCCAACACTTTGGCATCTTTGAATGATTGTAACGTATACGTTTTCCCATCAATACCAGGCAGACTAAAATCCGGAGCAGATGCACCCGTAGCTAAAGTGGTATGCGTTACCTGTGCAAAGCTAAACCGTGACAGGGTCAGTAAAGCAATAATGGTTATCAAACAAAACTTTTTCATATTCTTCTTAGCTAATTATTCGTGTACGGCCACAGCCAACAAGTACCAGGCGGTGTGCGGCAACCATTGTTCGGCCCAGCGCCAGTCGTAATCCTTATGGATCTGGGCATAGGATAAATTAAAATCGATATCATTTTCATCAGTCAATCCGCCGGTTACGCCATTTACAATACCGCCGGGCGCATTGGTATACTCAAACGTACCAAAGAAACCATAGGCCGGGTTATTATGCCCTGTGCCCTGCAGCATACTGGCATCAAAGGGATTCAAACCCAGTATCCAATTCAACTGATCAACAGCGAAAGTTTCCAGCTGATCATGGTAAGCCTTATCATCAGCAAACAAACCGGCAGCCAGGCGCGCGGCGGTGGCCATAGAAGATAAGCGCGCATTTTCACCCTGCCACCATGGAGAAGCATCGCTACCCTGCGGAAAGAAGAACGAGGTGCGCCTATTACCCAGGGTATCCTGCACCAATTGGCGGCTATAGCCAAACGGGTTATTCACCTCATGGGTAAGCTTCAGCTCAAAATCAAATGATGCTTTGACGGCTTTTTTGATGGATGCCTGCATAGCCTGATCAGCATATGGATAATAATAGATCAAGCTGGTAACCGGTAAGCCCGCATCTGAAGGATGGAAGAATGGCCTGTCAGTACTATCGGCCTTCCAGTAATTTTGATAGTTTTTCCAGGCAGATAACCGGTTGATGAGGTTGTTTGCCCTTTTGGTTGCAACCGTTAAATATTCCGGCTTTTTGGTGGCCTTATACAATTCAATGGCAGCGCTTAAGGCGCAATAATCATCGAGGATATTCTCGCGGCCGTCAAAAGTCATGAGTTTGTTATTGGTTTCCAGGAATTGGAAGGCGTTTTCAGCAGCCTGTAAGTATTGTTCGCTGGTAAAATCGCCGTTTACTTTGATGGTTGATGCCATGGCCAAAGCGGCAATGGCCATACCCCCACCCGATCGGTAGCTGGTTTGGTATCGGTGCCAGTCCTTATTTTCGGCACTGTTACTAAATGGCTGATCTTTGGTTTGTTTGATGCGATAAGAAGCATCTTCGGCCCGGATCACCCTGTCCTTGGCCAGCTTACCCGGACCGGGAGCCGATACCGACCGATAAAAAGAACCGTTTTTGACTTGCATCCGTACCAGGTAATCGGCGCCATAAGTCGCTTCATCCAAAATACGGCGGTTGATCTGCCTGAAATCAGTCGTTGTTTTTTTATCGAGGATCTCTTTGGTTTTCAGCAGACTCCATACCACCAATGGTATCTGTTGCGGATTGAAATAATTGGAGAATGACAGATGCGAAAAATGTTTGCCGTAATCGCCCGTGGCATCATACCAGCCACCATGGGCATCAATGGTATCCTTAGTTCTGCCAGCCAGCAGCAAATGATGATCGGCCTTATCTATTTCGCCAGCAGCACGCTGTCCTTTAAAGTAATATACTACATCAGATAGTGTAGCCTGCTCCAACACGTTCTTCCCAATTTTAAACGGGTAGGAACTTATCTTTTTACCTGATAAACTGATCTGCACCTGATAGGTGCCCGCAGTAGCAAAACCACTAAAATCAAGCGTGTAGAACTCCCTGTTTTTCCATCCCTTTACGTTACCGTTGTATACTGGCTTGCCAGAAAATACAACTTTGCCGTCCGCGTCCACCAATTGAAATGTGGTGATGGCATAGGCTTTGTCTGTCACCACAACAGCCTTTTTAGCTTTGGTATCTTCATAACCTACCTGGTTGGTTACCACTTTAACTCGCTGCGCAAAGGTTATGGTTGGGAACAGAACCAGTAGAGAGATCAGGAAACGGTATGTTGTTTTATTCATAGATTGGGGTATTAGGGTTATATAAATTTATCAATTTATGGCAATGGAATACAGCGCATTATGCCCGGTAACGTACAAAGTTTTTCCATTCTTAGTAAAAACAAGCGATGTAGGGCGTTCAGGCACTTTGATCACACCTATCTGTTTGCAGGTGCTGTCATAAATATACACCTGTCCATCGGCAATATATACATGCCCCTTTGCGTCAACTGCCGAATCAAATTCACCCCGTTCGGCAAAATATTTCAGTTCGCTCAGGTAGCCTTCATTACTTACATTGAGCTGTACTGTACGTTTATCATATTCATCCGTAGTATAAACCGGTTTACCGGGATAGGCGGCAACCAGGGCACTGGAGCGGGCCAAATCATATACCACAGGGATAATGGTAACTCCATCCGGCGCTACCCAGCATTCGGCTGCTTTATTAACAGATACCGTATTAAAATCATGATAATCACGCCAGCGATGCGCCGGGTAAAGCGCCTGGTATATAATTTTGCCGGTTGGCATGGCCTCTTTCTGCAACAATTGAATACTCTCATCCGGATTACCTGTATTTACTGAATAAACCAAACTGCCAAAGCCTGAGTTACCCCAGCCGCTAAAAGATGTACCTGATGCATCAGCCGGATTTTTAAATTCTTCGGGCTTGCCATCAATCAGGTAACCGGGCTTAGGGGTATACTTAAATACCACCAGCAGGTTATCATTTTTATCGCAGGCCAGCGAAAGTGGTTCCCAGGGATAATCGGCAAGTAAACTGATAGTTTTGGTATTCGCATCCCATTTATAAATACGCCTCATCCTGGCTTCACTAAAGTAAACGTTGCCCTTGCTGTCGGCACAAAGACTATTGGCAAACTCAAAACCCGACGCCAGTTTTTGCACATTGCCCTGAACGGGTTGTTCGCTGGTTGTTGTGGTACTATTGATGACCAGGCGTGTAAATTCCCATGGACGCACCGTAGTATTGGTACCGACATCATACAGCGGATCGGTAGTGGTGTATTTGATCTGGCTGTAGTTATGCACATTCAACAATTCCACATTTTTATTATTCCAGCTGCGGATAGAATATGGATAAGGTTTGATCACCCGGATAACCCGGAACATATACAAATTCGCGAAGGTTATGTCGGTACAATTTTCCAGTTCCAACGGCTGGCATTCGGTGCTTTCGCGGCTTTCTTCTTCCAGCTGCAGGGCGTATACCTTCCAGTTGCTTACTTTGTTAAAACGGACTTCGTTGCGTACATGGTGCTCTACCGATAGCGCATAAATACGTCCTGGTGTGCTGGTATTGGAAACATAAGCCCCGGCCGTAGCGTAGGTATTGGCACTCCAGATATTTTTAAATGTGCCGCCGCCCCCGTCGGTTATCCAAAGGCTCCAGTATTGGCTGTCCCACATATCGCTGTCGTTACCGCGATATAAACCAGGGCCAGCCTGTTCACCAGGTTTATTCATCCCCCCATGACCTCCTAAAAATTTCACGTCGTTCAGGTAGGAGTTTTCGCCGGCCATCCATTTACAGGCCACTGTCCGCGGATTGATTCGCCCCGATGATAAACCGATCCCGGTGAGAATATTGTTGCTGCCTTTACCGGTTTCGATCATCGGCACAGGTCCGCCGAAACCGCCGAAAGCTTGTGTATTATCTTTCAATATAATCTGTGTAGCAATTGGATTCAAACCGATCAGCACCGTATTCGGTTTGAGTTTTAAAGTTTCGGTGATCCGGTATCTTCCTGATGGTATATAAATAGCAGGATATTTGTCAATGGCATCCTGCATCGCTTTGGTATCATCCGTTTCGCCATCGCCTTTGGCACCTAATGTTTGCAGATTGGCCCATGTACCTATCGCCGGGAAATCCGGAATATCCTTTTTTACCGGCGGCGGGAAAGATGACAGTGGTTGTATCTCTTTTATGGTTTTATGCACCGGGTCGGCGGTCAGGTTATCCATCTGCAAACCGTATATAAAGTTTTTTACTTTGTAGGTAGCGCCCTGGCCAGCGGTTATTGTTTTGCTGCGTCGATAACTGGCCAATGTTTTCACATCGCGGCAATCCACATTACGCAGGCTGATCTGGTTAAAGGCATTATCCTCATTACTGATCACCACAGCCGGACCGCTCACATGATCAAACCGGCTATCTTCCACAAACAACTTTTCATGATAATTAGGATGGATCTCGATCACCGTAGGCACATTCTTTACCTGCATGCGCACAATGGTTAGTCCGGCTTCCTGTGTACTGATGGCAGCCTTACGCTGCCCTTCAAAATAGGTATCCACCATCATAAACTGCCACCCTGGAGATGGTTTGGTGGTCAGGATACCGTAATCACCGTTAAAAAAGCGTACATCTTCCATTTCATTGCCTACATCAAACATCCCAGCCTTACCTTTACCTGCGTCAATATCAGCATGGGCAATAAAACTATGCTGGGCATAATGCGTGCGCAAAGCCACGGCTGCCGGATTGCCATCTTCAATTTTAAGGTTGATGTTGGAAAGCGCGCTATAAAAGGTAGAAGCCCCTGCGTCGGATATCTCTTCACCGGGTTTGGATATATTATTTACAAACCAGAACATGTATTTGGCCTTGCCTTTATCCGTAGTATCTGCCACCTGAAATCCCGGTGAGTTTTTGGCCAGGATAATTACCGGGCGGGTTTTGCCATAGCCTATCAATCGCACCGCCCGGGGTACAAATATGGTTTTACTGATGAGGTATTTCCCTTCGGGGATAAACAGCACGCCGAAATTATTTTTATCCTTCAGGTCTTTAATGGCCTGCTGCAGCGCATCGGAGACATCAGTTTTACCATCGGCCTTAACCGGGTATTTATCAGGCGTAAAATAAACAGCTTCTTTATCATCCAAACGTTGCTGATAAAATGACCTGGCAGCCCCAAACGGAGCATCCGGGGCCTGGGCAAAGCCGCAATGATAAATTAATGGTATAAAAAGCGTCAATAAAAAGAACTTCTTCACGGTTGGTGTTAATTTTAGATAAGGTATCACAATTGGTAATTGAATGTAACAGGGTATAAAGCAGCATTGATCAGCCTGAACAAAGCTCGATATTAGTTTCCCCAACTGCTATTTTACCAACACTACATCACCACTACCACTATTGCCAACAAGATATTATATCAAATTAGTTACAAAAGATCGGAAGACGAATCTGGCTCACTCTCTGTCTCTGTTGCTCTGCATTTTTTCTGTAGTACCGGCACTATGCGTTTTTCTTCCTTTAAACCCTGTTAATATCATCATTTTCAGATCGCAGTAGTGGTAATGTAGTGCACCAAAACTATAAAATCGTTTAACTTTATAGCATACTTGCAAAGTGTTATAACCTGGATAAGCATACTGTCGCATGGCTTATTTCTTTTAAAATTTTTGATTTACTGGCCCTACAAATCGCAAAAGATCAATGAGATTTGAATATAGATACAAATGAGAAAATTCTTAATTGCTACGCACGGGGCTTTTGCCAAAGGAATAAAATCGTCATTGGATATGATCATTGGCGAAACCGATAACATATTCCTGATTCAGGCCTACCTAGATGATCATATCAGCGTAGAAGACGAACTGGCTGCCGTTTTAACTCATATTACTGCCGGAGATGAGCTGGTGATATTTACCGACCTGCTGGGCGGCAGTGTAAATAACATCATGATACGCGAAGCATTGAAAGACAATGTACATATCGTATCGGGCTTTAACCTGCCTTTATTAATTGAGATTATTATGGGCGATGCCGGCACCCCGGTTACCGAGATAATAGAAACAGCCATTATCGATGGTAAAGAGCAAATGGTATATGTAAACAAACTGATAACACAACAAAATGATTAAGCTAACCCGCATAGACGACAGATTGGTACACGGACAGGTGGCCATGACCTGGACACCCGCGTTGGGCGCTGATTGCCTGCTGGTAGCCAACGATAAGGCCGCCACCGACGAATTTTTAAAAATGACCCTGGGCCTGGCCAAACCGGCTTCGGCCAAATTACTGATCAAAACCCTGACCGACGCTATTACATTTTTGAATGATCCGCGCGGGCAGAACATGAAAATATTGGTACTGGTCAATTCCGTAAAAGATGCGGCTACATTGGTCGCCGGTGTAAGTGAGATCAGGAGCATCAACTTTGGCGGCATCCGCACCAAAGAAGGCGCGCGTTCCATAGCCAAGGCATTGGCGGTTACTGATGATGATGTAGCCATTATCCGCGATCTTTTAGCCGAAGGCATTGAACTGGAAGTAAGACAAGTACCGACTGATAACAAAACCCCGATAGAAACCCTGATTTAAGATGCTGGCCACCTATCTGCTACTCACACTTATAGCCGTTTTTGGACATTTTGAGGATTTCCTGGGCACTACGCTGTTAAGTCGCCCGCTGATCCTGGGGCCATTGGTGGGATTAGTGCTGGGCGATGTTACCCAGGGTGTGATGATAGGTGCTACGCTGGAGTTGATCTTTATGGGGAATATTAAAGTTGGCGCGGCCATTCCACCGGATATTATTACCGGAGGGGTGTTGGGGACCGCGTTCGCCATCATGTCGCACAAAGGGCCTGCTATCGCATTGGCTTTGGCCGTACCCATTTCTATTCTCTCCGAAATGGTGATCAGCGGCTTGTTCGTTTTCAGGGCGGTGTTCAATAAAAAATTCAATCAATATGCCGAGGCTGGCGATTATAAAGGCGTCCAGCGATTACATATCCTGTCGGGCCTGTTAAAACCGGCACTCATGGGTATCATCATTTTTGTGGCTTTGGAATTAGGTTCAACGGCTATCAAATCCTTCCTTGATCTGATCCCTGTCTGGGTACAATCGGGCTTGCAGGTGGCCGGAAACATGCTGCCAGCGCTGGGTTTTGCCCTGCTCATGAACCTGATGTTTAACAAACGAGTAGCACCTTATTTTTTCCTCGGCTTTATGCTGGCGGCCTATTTAAAGCTTCCCATTATTGCCATTGGCGGCTTAGGGGTGATCATCGCGCTTATCGTAACACAGGATGCGCCCAAACCAACCGCATCTTCCGCCCCCGATGATGATTTTGATTTTGATGATACACCTGTCGAAACAACACCCGCTGAACCTCAACATCAACTAAGCAAGGGCACTTTAAGAAAACTATTTTTAAGATCGCTTGCCCTGGAGGCCAACTTCAACTTCGAAACCTGGCAAAATACCGGCTTTGCCTTTGCTATTATCCCGGTGCTCAAAAAATTGTATCACACCAAAGAGGCTATGACCGCAGCGCTTAAAAGGCATTTGCAGTTGTTCAATACCAGTCCTTATGGCTCTACGCTCATCATCGGCATTACCGCCGCCATGGAAGAGCAAAACGCACTAGATAAAGATTTTGATGAAGAATCTATCAGCTCAGTAAAATTGGGACTCATGGGACCACTGGCCGGTGTGTTCGACTCCTTATTTTGGGGAACTTTTAAGGTGATCGCCGCGGGCGTGGGTACCTCGTTGGCTATCAAGGGGAATATATTAGGCCCTCTGCTTTTCTTGATCATATTCAATGTACCACATCTGCTGCTGCGCTATAACCTCACTTTTATAGGCTACAATGCAGGCACCAAATTTTTGCAGAACCTGAGCAAAGGTAACGTAATGGATAAGCTTACCTCCGGCGCAGCTATACTGGGCCTCATGGTAGTAGGCGCTATGCCTGCCACACTCATGAATATCAAAACACCGCTGAATATTGGTTCGTCATCATCGGCCGTTGGCGTACAGGGCATCCTGGATCAAATAGTACCAGCTATGATACCGTTAGGGCTTACCTTCCTGGTATATTATTTTGTAAAAAAACAAGTTAAAACCACCTGGCTGCTACTGGGCCTACTGGTATTAGGTTTTGCAGGCAGTATAATCCATTTGTTTGTATGACGATCAATGGCATAGGCGTATCTCCCGGAATTACCATTGGCAAAGCCAGCTTACTAAAAAAGCAGGAAGCGGCCTTGTCGGGTGTTGTATTAGCGAATGATGCTGATATTACTATCGAGATAGAAAAGTTCAACAATGCTGTAGCTCTTTCAGTTCAAGACGTTGAAACTATGATCAACAGTTACGATCAATCTCAGGGAAAAGAAGGCCTGGAAATTCTGGAAACGCATATTGAGCTTTTAACAGATCCACAGATCAGCGAGGACGTAACCGAAAAAATATCCAAAGAAAAGAAGAATGCCAATGACGCGGTGATCGAGGTGATCGCAGACGCGGTTCAACTTTTCACAAATATGGAGGATGAATACCTGAGCGCGCGTGCTGCCGATGTTCAGGATATTGGTGATCGCCTGCTCAGAAACTTAAACTCATCAATTCCAGACACTACTACAACCTACGAAGCGGATACCATCATTATTGCCGAAGACCTTACGCCTTCGGATACCATCAGCATGGATACTACGCATGTTGCCGGCTTTGCCACACAAGTAGGTGGTCGTACATCACATGCAGCTATTATTGCCACATCGCGCGGCATCCCGGCCATTGTGGGATGCGGTATAACCTTAACGGAGATCAAAGATGGAGATCTTTTAATCCTCGACGGACAAAGCGGGGCTATTATCATCAATCCTGATCAGAATACAATTGACCAATACCGCATAAAACAAGACAACTTGCAGGCACAGAACAATTTACTCCGGTCGTTAAAAGATACACCTGCGACAACTACCGATGGTATCAATATTAAACTATTTGCCAATATAGGCGATGCAAATGATATGGAACAGGCTATCGGTTTTGGCGCTGAAGGCTCCGGATTATTGCGTACCGAACTGCTTTTTATGGGTCGAGATGCTTTACCCGACGAAGAAGAGCAATTTGAATTTTATAAAGCCGTTGCCCTAAAAGCCAAAGGCAAACCTGTTATTGTACGCACGTTGGATATTGGCGGCGACAAACAACTCCCCTATTTTAATTTCCCGGCAGAACAAAACCCTTTCTTGGGTTACAGGGCCATTCGCATCTGTCTGGACCGTCCGGATATTTTTATCGTGCAGTTAAAAGCCATATTACGGGCCAGCACGTTTGGCCGGTTAAAGATCATGTTTCCGATGATCTCCAATATACAGGAAGTAAGGGCTGCCAAAGTCATATTGCAACAAGCCAAAGATGAGTTATCTAAAGCGGGTATCACCTTCGATAAAAATATCCCCGTAGGTATTATGATCGAAATACCATCAGCTGCAATCACTGCCGATCTGCTCGCTAAAGAGGTGGACTTTTTTAGCATCGGCACCAATGACCTTTGTCAGTACACGCTGGCCGTCGACCGCATGAACGAGCAGATCAAAGAGCTGTATGATCCCTACAATCCCGGGGTGCTTCGGCTTATTGCTTATGTGATCGATCAGGGTCATAAAAATAATGTGGAAGTAGGTATGTGCGGCGAGCTGGCATCAGATCCTAAAGCAACCCTTTTATTATTGGGCATGGGACTTACCGAATTTTCCATGAGTGCGGCAGCTATTCCCGAAATCAAGAACATCATTATCCACAGTGATCTGACAAAAGCCAAACAGATACATAGCCATATAATGGAGATGGATAGTTCAACAGCCATCACAGCTTATTTACAGGAGATAACTCTATGATAACAAAAGACTATATCATTACCGCAGCCGAAGGCATACATGCCCGGCCAGCAACCAACCTGGTAAAACTAACTAAAAACTACAGCTCACTCATCAGCATAAAAAAGGGTGATCGTACGGTAAAATTAAGCAGCCTCATGAACATCCTTTCCCTGGGCATCAAAGGCGGCGAAACCATCTCCATTATTATTGACGGGGAGGATGAAACGAGCGCTATTATAGCTATTGACGCGTTTTTTGAGGAAGAATTAAAACACCTGTAAAGGCAAAATAATAAGATGAAAATCACAATAACCAAAAACGAAAAAGAATTTAACGAAACCGCGGCCTGGCGCATTATTGGTCAAATGCTGGAGAAACCCACGGCTGTAATAGGTCTTTCAACCGGGCAAACCACTATCGACATGCACCGCATAGTGTCTGATATCTATACGCAATATCCCTTTGATGTATCTCGCATTACGCTTTTTAATGTGGATGAGCTCACCAACCTGCCAAGGGAATACTCGGGCAGCTGCTATACCATGATATTGAACCAAATAGCAGGTCCCTTGGGTATACCCGACGAGAATTTCATTATGCCTCCTACACTGAGCGATGATTTTGAGGCCGAAAGCCTGCTTTTTGAAAAACGCCTGGCCGAACGCGGTGGCGCCGATCTGCAAATGCTGGGTATTGGTAGTAACGGCCACATCGGCATTAACCAGCCCGGTACGCCTTTTGAAAGCGAGACATGGGTATCGCCTATGGATCCTGACTTTGAAGCCCGTGTACGCCGCGAGACACAAGTACCAGAACATATTGTATTGGGCGGCCTAACCCGTGGTGTGAAAAACATTATGCATACCCGCAAACTGATATTGATAGCCAAAGGCGCTCATAAAGCCGAAATCATTGAACAGGCAATTTTAGGTCCGGTAACTACCGATATACCTGCCTCGGTGGTACAACTGCACCCCAACTGCGAAATCTTACTCGATGCCGATGCCGGCGCGCTGATTCATGAACGTGTAAAACAACGGGGTTATAATTTTTAAAGATTTTCCCACCTTAAACCTTTATCATAAGTCTTATAACAATTGTTGTAAGACTTTTTTGTTCCCGGAAAAACCGGTACATCACGCCTAAACTACCTGTCCTGTTTATCTATGAATCGAAATACAGTAGCCGTAAAAGCGGCATTCTTTTCATAATAAAGCATATGTGATCCATCCAGCTTCACTACGTGCTGATTGGGGAACCTGAAAGTTTTATAATGTGCGGTTCCGATGGCGTAATCGCGTGTGCCGGTAATAACCAGTACAGGTACATGGATCTGACTGCTGATAGGAGCATAATCTTTCCAGTACTCCGGATAGCGGTTTTGTTTGGTCGTATCTATCAGATGGGCGATAACGGCATAACCAAAATCAGAAGTACGTTTATAGTTCGATTCTATGCTATCCATTTTTTCGATAGTATTTATGCTATCTGCCAATAACTTATACCCGAGGTGTACTTTGTTTAACTTTTTTCTTACAAGAGAATTTTGCTGCAACAGTTCCTGTGTATTATCATTGGTAATTGTCGTATCCTTATGCAGCAGGCGATAAGAATACATGATCTGTTCTCTTAATGAGCTGTTATTAAAAAAGTGGAGTGTAGAATTAGCTAATATTAATCCGGATACATGCCCCTGATATTTTTGAGCATAGTTAACGGCCAACACCCCACCAAATGAATGGCTTAGCAGGTAAATTTTATCGGCTCCCAATTGTTTCCTGGTTTCTTCAATATCATCAACCAAGCGGCTCAAACTATAATCTTTCGCATTTTGAGAATGGCCTGAGCCCCGCTGGTCGAGGTAAACCATGGTGAGCCTTTTTTCAAGATTGGAGCCTCCCATTTCTTCGAACGACAAATAATCCTGCCCTGGACCGCCATGGATGTATATACATACCGGCCCTTTGCCCGCTACCTTGACCGCCAGTTTAATACCATCGGAGGTAACAATATTCTGCTCTCCCGCTTTAAGCCTTATCTGTTGCGCACTGGTCGAATAACCAAAAGCTATTAAGGCTACAAATAAAATGACGCCATAAAAGATGTTATATTTCATTGATTAACTTGTATGATGTTTTAGATTTAACGATACAGCCATTGTTACACATTATACCGGCCTCACTTATTCCGGCGCTAACCCAAATAAACATCCATTGTAAATCAAACCATTTTCTTACAAGGTAATAGTTAACAATTACTTTAAACTTAGCAATCTTGTTTTTATTCATTTTTTTGTTGCGCTGAACAGATATTTTCTTTATTTTTCAATACCTCAAACCTGCATATCATGATCAATGAATACTACATTTTAAGAGACAACGAAAAACACGGCCCCTACAGCCATACCGAATTAATGGATATGCAAGTGAGTGCCACCGAACTGGTGCTATCACCTTTGGCTACCGATTGGCAGGAAGCTGCCGAGCTCCCGGAGTTTGATGAATATTTTAAATCAATTGGCGTGCATGTACCTACGGTAAACAATGTGGCTAATTTTGGCTGGAGGTTGCTGGCTTATATAATTGATAATGTAATGGTAGTAGTAGCCGCTGCGATAGTCGGTGGTATGTTTGGCCTGATAAAACTTGTCTGGGGAGGAGGTGTAAATGCAATTAATATGAACACAGAAGAAACATCCTCCACCAAATTATTAACCAATCTATTATTCGCCGCTATTTTTATGGTTTACCATTCAATTTTTGAATCCACGAAACTACAGGGCAGCATAGGTAAAGTAATTTGCAAAATGGCGGTTGTTGATATTAACGGGCAGCGCTTAACTTTTAGCCAGGCACTGCAACGTAATCTAAGTAAATTAATATCAAGCTTGCTATGTGGTATTGGCTTTTTAGCTTGTATATGGAGCCCCATGCAGCAATGCTGGCATGACCAGATAGCCAAAACATTTGTTGTTCGTAAACCCAATTAATAGTTTAATTTTTATCCTCCCGGAACTCATCAGTAAAGTGCTCCCTATGTTTCTCTTTAGCAAATTTATCAGCGTTGTAGGCGTCAGATTTTCCTTTAGGGATAGACAATGAACTCCATTTTTCATCACAAAGCATCTTACCAATAAAAACAATTTGCCCCACATGGTACGGATAATGTGCGAGTTGCCGGTTAATGGCCTCGGCAACCGTATGCCCCATATTGCGAATGTAAATGATCCTTTCCAGATCATCGGCAGTTAATTGTTCAAGGGTGCTCAAAAGGCATTCCCAGCCCCTGTTCCACCGTTCTAAAAGTTCATCACGCCCCGGATTTGTAGTGACAAATTCAGCCTCCCGGTTACGCCATTCCTTTTCGCCGTCTGTATTAAAAATATCCGTCCACCTGGAAAGCATGTTTCCCGACAAATGATTAACAATCATGGCAATGCTGTTTGATTCCGCATTATATTGCCAGTTCAACTGTTCATCAGTTAATTGCGCGAATGTTTTTTCGCCCAGTATTTTATAATAGGCAAACTGTTTTTTAACGCTTTCCAGGTAATCATATATCATAATTAAAGTTAAGGATTTTGAACCTACAGATCAATTTTTTGTTCCCCGATTGTAAACCTGGATATGCTACTTAATACAGATGTAGCATTTAAATTTATTTTGCATCAAAACATTTTCTTATAAGATAATATTTTAATAATTACCTTAGGTTTAGTAATCTTGCTTTTGTTCACTTTGTATTACCCATGCCCATTAAACACAGTTCCGCCTTGCCACCAGAAATGTTAAGGGTTTTTGAGACCTTACCTCACCCTTATCTTATTCTTTCAAAGGAACTGTACATACTTACTGCCAGCAACGCTTATTTGCAATTAACAGGTAAAATGAGAGCCGAGCTCCTCGAAAAACACCTGTATGATGTTTTCCCCAAAAAACCAGATTGGGCAACAGACGAGGGAGGTATAGTTTTTTCATTGGAGCAGGTATTGGAAACCAATAAACCCCATCAGTTGCCCATAACACGTTTTGATACACCTGATCATGAAGGTAAATTACAGGAGCGTTATTGGGATACCGCGCACACCCCTGTACTTGACCCTGATGGCGATATCTGCTACATTATACACCATACCCAGGATGTTACCGAGAAAGTTATCGCCGAACGGAATCTGATTGCCAGCGTGAAAAAAGAGAAGGAGGCAGCAGCCAAGGCGGGTCAGTTAAGCAAACAAATGGAGAATCTATTTGACGAGATCCCCGCCCAAATTGCCATTTTTACGGGGCCCGATCTTGTATATGAATTTATAAATCCACTATACGAAAAAGAATTTTTCCCGGGACGTAAAATATTGGGCAGGCCCTTGCTTATGGCTATGCCTGAGATAGCTGCCCTCCCTGTTTGGGATGCACTTCAACAAGTATATAAAACGGGTGAAACCTATATCGGTAACGAGATCTGTGTACCACTGGTTAGCGAAATTGGCGGGCCACCAGAGGATCATTATTTTAATTTTATTTACCAGGCTATCCGCGATGAAAAGGATAACATAACCGGCGTTTTAAGTTTCAAATATGATATAACCGAATTGGTTATGGCCAGAAAACGTCTGGAGCAAACCAGTAATGAACTATTAGCCCTTAATGAGGGGCTGGCCCACGCTAACGAAGAAATACAGGTTACCAGCGAAGAGATACAATCGGCCAATGAAGAGTTGAGCACCACAAACGAAGAACTGTTTCAGACTCAGCAAAACCTGCTTAAATTAAATAACGAATTAGAAAGCAGGGTTGAGTTACGCACTCTTGAGTTGCTAACCGCGCAATCAGAAGCTTCTGGTCAAACCGAACGCCTGAAAAGATTCTTTATGCAGGCCCCTGCCGGCATTTGCATACTCGACGGCCCCAATTTTGTATTTGAATTGGTTAACCCTCCTTATCAAAAGCTCTTTCCGGGACGTCAACTTACCGGGAAACCGCTATTTGAAGCATTACCAGAACTTAAAGATCACCTTATATACGATATTTTAAAAAATGTATATAAAACCGGTAACACCTTTGAGGGCAAGGAACTTCTGGTTCCTATGGCACGTGAGGTCAACGGTCCGGTGGAAGATCGTTATTTTACATTTATTTATCAGGCCAGGTATGATGCTGCCGATAAAGTAGACGGTATTATGGTTTTCGCCTTTGAAGTTACCGAAGCCGTGCTGGTGAGGCAAAAGGAAAAGGAAAATGAAGAACGTTTCCGCTTTTTATTAAATGCCATACCACAACAAGTATGGACAGCCCGCCCCAATGGCAAACTTGATTATGTAAATGAGGTGATCTGTGATGATTTTGGGCGAAATGCTGAAGATATCATTAGCCAGGGCTGGCAAACTTTTATACACCCGGATGATCAGCAAACGTGTTTAAAGAAATGGCTTACGGCCCTTAGAACGGGGCATGAGTACCTGGTGGAGTTTCGTTTAAAATTTCAGGATGGGCAATACCGCTGGCACTTGGCCAGGGCAGTACCCCTTATTGAAAATGGAGAGATCAAATTATGGCTGGGTACCAATACCAACATTGATATCCAAAAAACCAATGAGCAAAAAAAGGATGAGTTTTTATCTATTGCCAGTCATGAACTAAAAACACCACTTACCAGCATCAAAGCCTTTAATCAGCTCATGATGCGTATCAATGATCCCCAAAAGCTTAATGATCTTATCCAAAAATCGGCCGCGCATGTACTGCGCCTCGAAAAACTGATCAGCGATCTGCTGGATGTGTCACGCATCAACGCCGGAAAGATGGATTACAATATGGAAAGCTTCAATTTCCATGAAATGCTCAAAGACACCATTGATAGCGTTCAGCATACCACCTCATCTCATCAGATAATGCTGAAAAGCACGGAAAATATAATCTATACCGGCGACCGTTTTAGACTGGAACAAGTGGTAAATAACCTGCTGACCAATGCCATCAAATATTCCCCTGAAGCAAATAAGGTAATCGTTAGCTGCGTACTACATGATGATAACAGCCTGATCGTATCCGTTCAGGATTTTGGTATTGGTATTGAAGAAAAAAACCTGAGCCGGCTGTTTGAACGGTATTACCGTGTAGATAATACCGCGATGCGTTTTGAAGGCCTGGGCCTGGGGCTATTTATTTCAGCCGAAATCTTGAAAAGGCACAATGGCAGTTTTTGGATTGAAAGCATACCTGGTGAGGGTTCTACCTTTTTTTTCAGACTGCTAACGCATCAGATTCCTAAACAGGCCCCTATTATACAGGGAGATCTGTACTATCATGACAGCGCCATTACGCTTAGCTACAATAGCGTTCACTCCCGTATTGATGCCGACTGGACCGGTTTTCAAAACCCGGAGTCGGTACACCGCAGCTGTCAACGTATGTTAACCATGATGGCAAAAAACAATGTTTACAAAATACTTAATAATAATATTCATGTGCTGGGCAATTGGTCTGAAGCTATTGACTGGGTTGCCCAGGAATGGTTCCCGGCTATGCAGAAAGCCGGTTTAAGATATTTTGCATGGGTTAATTCGCCCAGTATATTCAGTCAATTATCGGCTCGCAAAAGTGTGAATACCCTTCCAGATAAGATAACTATTAAGTTTTTTGCCGATGTAATAACAGCCGAAGCCTGGATAAATGAGCAGTAGCTTTTTCTCCCCCTACAAAGACTATTATCCAATTAAACCTTATCCAGATAATTCTTTAACAATTGATTAAACTGTTCAGGCTGCTCCATATTGGGTATATGGCCTGCATCTTTTATAACCGCAAGTTCGGCTCCTTTCATGCGGGTTTGCATATGCTCGGCAGTGGTTACAGGCGTAAATACATCTTGATCGCCAACAATGATCAATGTTGGGAAGTCGATATTTAAAAGAATCTCCGTATGATCCCTTCTTTCGGCACGGCCAAATTGAACAGCTGCAGCACCGGCAGCATCCGTAGTGATCATCATATGGCGAAGATGATCTAACACTTCTCGTTTAATATTAAAAGTATTTTGGCAAAGATAATGCCCTATGTTTTCGGCGGTATACTTTTCCATACCATAATTTAGCAGGCTTTTTGCAAGTTGCTTCCGGCTTAAATAACTGGAGGCATTTTCGGCTCTTGCATCAGTATCCGCCAGTACCAACCCCTTCATTAAATGCGGGGCAAGCCTGTATATCTCCAAAGCCACCTGCCCGCCCATTGATAACCCCACAAATACAGCTTTTTGGACAGCCAGTTCATCCAGCAGATAAATAATATCGAGAGCAAGCTCATCTAAAAGCACTATCGGTTCTGTGGTAACGCTTTCGCCATACCCCCTCAGATCAGGAATAATGAGCCGGTTTAATTTACTAAATACCTGCGATTGATAATTCCACATGCTCCGGTTAAAAGGCTGCCCATGTATAAATACAATAACATCACCGGTACCCAGATCTTCATAAGTCAAATCAATACCCCTGATTTTCAATTTATTTGCCATACTACACTATTTTATGACACCAATGTCTCACAAAAGTATTAATTTTAATTTGAATAAGAAATTTTATGAGAAAAAAGTATCATAATGAGCAAACTATCATTAGACAAAGGGCGAGTTAGTCAGAAAATGAAAACCCGCGAGGTTCTTCTTTCAAAAGCAAATGAACTATTAAAGCAACGTATCGAGATAAGTGTTGATATGGTGGCCCGCGAAGCCGGAATTTCAAAAGCCACGGCCTACAGATACTTTTCAAGTTCGGAGGCTTTAAAGCGTGAAGCATCTTTGCAGCTTAAGGCAAAAACAAATGATGATCTCTTTGCAGATTTAAGTAATTCCGATCTGAACGGAAGATTAGACCGGTTGATTGACTACCACTTTAATTTATTCACTAATAATGAAATCGAATTTCGCCTTTTTTTAAGCTCCATCATTGGCGAATCAGTTATCCGAAAGGAAACCCCATCCAGAGCCGGGCGGAGGATCATCCTGATCAGGGAAGCACTTAAACCTTTACAATCAACATTAACTCCAGATGCGTTTGATCATATGGTTAATTCATTGAGCGTATTTTTTGGTATTGAATCCATAACTGTTTTAAAGGACGTATGCCACTTAACTAATGCTGAAATATTACAAACCTGGAAATGGTCGGTAAACCGTATTGTGTTTTTTAAAGATTAAACACTCTTTATGAAAACTGCATATAACTTTTTAATTCGTCCTGCAGGCGGTTTGCGGTTTCAATAAGCCCTCTATCAGTAATGTGCATATCAATGTTAATATCCTCACCTATCTGATTTTCTTTAAATACATCTTTAAACCTGAAATATTTTAATGAAAAGTTCCAGTTATTCTCAAGAAATGAAAAAAGCCTGGTATCCTCTTTATTTAACATGGAATAGTTAACCACCACGAAAGAATCGTTGTTTAATTTTTTGATACAATTTAAAATATCCTGGTTATAGGCTATCCATACTTTTAAAAACTTTGAAGTATACTCGTTATAGAATTTTAATAGTCTGCGCTGTCTCCTGATCTTTTCCCAAACCAATCTGGATAAATATTTACGACTCATGTATTTTTTATCCAAAGACTTAAATTCCCGGCGCAATAATGAGCTCACCACTGATTGATAATCGCGCAGGATGATCAGATAGCAGGCATCGGGCAACAGCTCCTGGTAAACATCCAGAAACAAACATGTGCGTGGGTCTTTCCACCCCCACTGATCATACAATTGCTGTTTAATTTTAATAATACTTTTCAGTTTCTCTTTTTCATATATAGAGAAACCATCAATTTGTAAGTCGGTTAAACCAGAAGGAGGCAGATTGTTGCTGCTCAGAACTTCTTCATGCATTTTTAAAAATTCCACATCTTCAAAATGGCCATCTTCGTTTCCCCAGCCGGGGCCAAGTAGTTTTTCACCAAGTTGCAAACCACATTTGGTAAGCCAGTTTGAGATGAGCGAGGTACCGGAACGGTGCATTCCGGCGATGATAAGAGTTCGTTTTTGCATAATTTATAAAAGGACGATCGTTTTAAAATACTTAAGCAGGGGTAGCTTAAAAATTATCTGTCATTTTATTGGGAATTTTCTCCGAAGCATAAAGATTGTTAAGTATGAAATAAACCAGCAAAGATGTGCTTTGCTGTACAGAGTTCTCGCTGGTATTGATATAAAGATCCGCATCATACGGTACATCAAACCTATCATTGATACCTGTTAAGTTCTGCAATTTGTTGGGGTGCCCTTCGGGCAAAAGCGCTCTTTGGTAAAGGCCCTTAGTATCGCGGCTGATGAGTTTATTAACCGGGCAATCAACATGCACTATATTTACATCCTCATACCTGTCAACCAATTCGCGCCTTACATCGTCATACGGGTTTATAGCGCTGATAATGGTAACAATACCCTGTGCTGAGAAACGGCTGGCTACAAATCCCAGTCGCCTGATATTTTCACTCCTGTCGGCTCTTGAAAATCCAAGATCTCTACAGATTTCCTGTCGATATTCATCGCCATCAATAATTTCGATCTTTATTCCAAGCTCTGTTAATTCGGCAGCAACATTTTTTGCCAATGTTGTTTTGCCGGCTCCTGAAAGGCCGCAAAATAAAAGTATCATAGCAGTTAATTAAGTTAAACACCATTCTGCGAAAGTCTTGCAGGACACTTTCTGAACGTGAACTTATAAAATAACTTACGCGTTACGCCGCAACCGATTGTAAAAGATTATTTACAATCAGGTACATCACTTTCTTCTGGAGATAATTTGGTGATATCTAAACTTCACGGAAGCCACTTTAAAGCCCCTTTTTGATCAAATTCTGATCACTACGTGCAACAACATTCAACTGATACACCTAACAAAAATGTTACGTGTTTAAACCCTGCTAAAAACAACAAGCTATAATTTAATGAAGAATTTTAAACATCAGTTCTTTCATCAATTCGCCATGCGGGGCATTTGATTCCACACCTTTGCTTTTCAGGTCATACTCGCGCAGATAGCTGATGATCTGCATGGTTTTTGGATAATTATAATTACGACCGGCCTGTTCATAATCCTTTACAAAAAAGGGGTTTACACCCAATTCGCGGGCCAGGTTTTGCTGCGATTTATCTTTCACGTAATGATAGGCCAGTACCTTACTAAAATAATTATTCAGGTTACCCAGCACCAGTACAATAGGGTTGGCTTTGGGGTTAGCCTCAAAATAATTGATGATCTGGTTAACTTTATAGGCATCTTTTTTACTCAGGGCTGCTTGCAGCTCAAATACATTATACTCTTTGCTGATACCAATATTATCCTGGATATGCTTAAGCGTGATCTCCTGGCCGGCAGCCACATTCAGCATCAGTTTTTCGAGCTCATTGGCAATTTTCGACAGATCATTACCCAGGTATTCCGAAAGCATGGCCGATGCCTGCGAGTTGATCTTATAGCCTTTATCGCTAATATAACCTTCTATCCAGGCAGGTATCTTATTATCATATAAAGGGGCCGATTCAAAAATGATCCCTTTTTTTTCGATGGCCTTATATGTTTTTTTTCGCTTATCAAATTTTCCGTACTTGTAACAAAATACCAGAATGGTACTCGGCAAGGGATTTTCAAGATAGCTCAATACCGGATCGATGCCTTTTTTGCTGTCGTCATCCTTACCCCACTTCATCTCCTGCGCCTCCTTTACCAATACAATCTGGTAATCGGCCATCATTGGATAGCGCTTGGCAGCGTTAAGCACCGTCATCATATCGGTATCCTTACCATATACCACGGTTTGGTTAAACCCTTTTTCTGCTTCGGGCAGAAGACTATGTTCAATATAATTGCTTACAAGATCAATAAAATAGGGTTCTTCGCCATGCAACAGATACAGGGGTTTATATTTACGGTTTTTAAGATCTTTCAATAACTCTGCTGCGGACATCTCTTTTAATATCAAAATTCAAAAGTAAAAATTCAAAACCGGTATAGTGTAAAAATCAAAGCTAAAAATCCCTTTTAATTTAATTCTCCTTGTGCTTGCCCTTTTTTACTTTTGATTTTTTTGCGGAATAAAAGTATTTCTCATTTTGGCGTTCAAGAGTGCTTTGCAATTTTTACTTTTGAATTTTGACTTTTGAATTTAACGAATGGATCTGCTGCAGCCGCTTAATCTTCCGCCATACCCTTTTAAGATCACCGATCATAACGGCCAGCTCAGCTTATTTGATGAGATCCGAAAGAAAAACATCATCATTACCCCCGAAGAATGGGTGCGCCAGCATTTTGTACAATATCTTATTAAACACAAAAACTACCCGCGCGCACTGATCAAACTGGAAGGAGGAATGAAACTTAACGGTCTTCAAAAACGTACCGACATTGTTGTATTTAATGCCGAAGGTAAAAGGATACTTATTGTAGAATGTAAGGCCCCTTCAATAACCATTGATCAGAAAACTTTTGACCAGATAGCCCGGTATAATATGGTGCACCAGGTATCATTATTAGCGGTAAGTAATGGCTTGCAGCATTATTATTGCCAGATTGATCACATCAGCAAAAAATACCTGTTTTTAGAGAATATGCCCGCTTATACCGGAACTGTTTAACCCAGGAAGGCTTATCAGGTTTTGGATTTTTTCCAGCAATTCGTCGGGTTTAAATGGCTTTGACACATAGTCGTTCATCCCTACTCTAAACACTCTATCCTTTATGTCAACCAGTGCCGATGCTGTAAGCGCGATGATGGGTATCCTGGCCTTTTTAGGGTCGGCCATTTTCCTGATTTCCCGGGCGGCATCAAAGCCATTCATCACCGGCATTTGCAGATCCATCAGTATAATATCAAAGTTGCCGTATTGCATAAACTCAACCGCACGTTCACCATTTTCGGCAATAGTGGGTATTATTTTCCATTTCAACAGCAATTTCTTCATCAGCATAACATTTACCATATTATCCTCAGCAATAAGTACCTTTATGCTTCGTAAGCCCTCTTCCTCGGCTATTTCGGCTTGTTTGGCTACATTTTCGGCAACCACTTCTGTTGATACCGAAAGCTCCATATTAAATAAAAACTCTGACCCTATACCAATTTTACTGATCACCTCAATGTGGGTTCCTTGTAGTTCAAGCAGGCGTTTTACAATGGCCAAACCCAAACCGGTACCCTCATACTCACGTGTAGCAGCTAATGATTCCTGGGTAAAGGGCTCAAATATATTTTTCAGGCTACTTTCCTGAATGCCTATGCCGGTGTCTTTTACAGAAAACCTAACGATAAGATTATTATGCCGATCTTCCAGACAGGCTACATTAACCCACACATCACCTTTTGGGGTAAATTTTATAGCGTTATTAACCAGATTAAAAACCACCTGAGTAATACGTGTAGGGTCACCAAAAAAAACTTTATTCTTTAAAACATTGTCAACCGTAAGGGTAAACTGCAAACCTTTTTCATGCGCTTTCAACATCTGCCCGCCACATATGTTATACATCAGTTCAACCAGATCAAACTTCACATTTTCCAACACCAGCTTGCCCGATTCAATTTTGTTAAAGTCGAGCACATCATTAACGATGGCCAGTAGGTTATTTGCCGAAAATTTTAATATTTCCAGGTTTTCCTTTTGCTCAGGCCTTGGGCTGCCCATCATCAACAGGTTGCTCATTCCGATCACCGCGTTCAGCGGTGTGCGGATCTCATGCGACATGGTTGATAAAAACTCCGATTGGGCATGTGCTGATTTTTCGGCCTTCTCAATAGCCTTTTCTAATTTTTGATTGAGAGCTTTTTGTTCATGGGCGCTTGCCTTCAATTGCTTCAGATTCTTTATAAACGCATTATATAGGTGGCTATGAATAAAAATGAGTATAATAAAATTGGCAAACAGACTGATCACAATAGTTACCTGGTCTATCTTATCGGGCTTTACGCGTATCACATAGCTATAATTACGCTCAATAAATAAAAAAAGCAATATGGGTACCGTATTCAACAGGGAGTAAATCAACCCCCATTTTTGCCCCAGCATATAATAACTAAATACAATGACGATAATAACCACCTGCACCGTAACTATATTGATGCTTTGCAACGATATATATACGATACTCACATTGAGCAAAGTGCCCACAATGAGTAAGGCATGTGATATGGCGAGCCAGTTAGGTTTGTACGTTAAGGCTTTAAAAAGTACAGCGATGCTGAGCATTAAAAACAAGCAAGTGTAGGCCAGCATCATTTGTCCCTGGAAATAAACACTGGTTAATAAGGCAGCCGAAGCCACAAACACCAGAAAAAACCCATAATATAATAAACGTATACGTGCCTGATCAAGAACGGATTGTTCCCTTGAAATGATCTTGTAGATAGATAAGTTAAAAAAACTTGCTTTTGGGCACATATTCGGGCAGCAAACATTTTAGTAACGCGGTAAGCCAATCGAGGTAGTATCGTTTTAGCTTACCGCTGTTTGCAGCGAACTTTTATATGCAATTAATCAGCCAAATCGTCAAGTGCTTTTTGGATAATCTGTAGTTTGGCTTCTGCGTCGGCTTTTTTTCGTTTTTCAATTTCAATAATTTCGGGTTTGGCGTTGCTCATAAAACGCTCATTATTGAGCTTTGCATTTACCAATTTTAAGAATCCCAAAAGATAATCTTTTTCTTTTTCCAGGCGGGCACGCTCGGCTACAGGGTCTATTTCCTCTTTAAATGGAACATAAAACTCATCTGTTGAAGCTAAAAAGCTGATAGCCCCATTTACTTTATCCGCAACTTCCGAAAACTGGCTTATATTTCCAAGCCGGGCTATAATGGCCTGGTACTCCAGATAATTTATACCAGAGTTGGCTTTTACAAAAAGTTCAAGCGGTTCTTTGTCCGCTATCTGTTTTGTTTTACGGGTATTACGTATTGCCGCGATAACTTCTTTTACTATTTCTACATCGGCCAATAGCCGTGCATTAATTTCCCCAATAATTGGCAATTGCGCAACAATACAACAGTCATTTTCTGTACGTTCGCCAAACAGCTCATCATGCCATAGCTCTTCGGTAAGGAAAGGCATAAAAGGATGCAAAACCTTTAATATATTTTCAAAGAATTGTATGGTAGCAGTATAAGTAGCCCGATCAATAGGATGCTGATACACCGGTTTGATCATTTCCAGGTACCATGCGCAAAAATCGTCCCATACCAATTTGTAGGTATCCATTAAAGCTTCCGACAAACGGTATTGCGCAAAGTTATCTTCTATCTGGCCCAATGCCTGGTCAAAGCGGTTGCCAAACCACTCAATAGCGATGGTGTTGGGGTTGGCAAGGGTATCATCAACTTCCCAGCCTTTTACCAGTTTAAATGCGTTCCATATCTTATTGGCGAAACCGCTGCCTTGTTTGCAGTAGCTTTCGTCGAACATCAGATCGTTACCAGCAGGCGAGCAAAGGAGCATACCCACACGTACACCATCGGCACCGTAAGTATCGATCAAGTCAAGCGGATTCGGCGAATTACCTAATGACTTAGACATTTTACGGCCCAATTTATCTCTTACTATACCGGTAAGGTACACATTTTTAAATGGCACTTCTCCCCTAAACTCGTGCCCCGCCATGATCATCCTGGCCACCCAGAAGAAAAGGATCTCGGGCGCAGTTACCAGGTCGTTGGTTGGATAATAATAGTTGATATCGGCATTGTTGGGGTCTTTAAATCCACCGAATACCGATATAGGCCATAACCATGATGAAAACCAGGTATCAACCACGTCGGGGTCCTGAGTTAAGTCTTCAGCCTTAAGTTCAGGGTTTTGAGTCTTGAGCTTGGCTTCAACTAATGCTTCCTCGGCATTTTTGGCGATAACAAATTCGCCGTTTGGTAAATACCATGCCGGAATCTGCTGTCCCCACCATAACTGGCGGCTGATGTTCCAATCCCTTACATTCTCCATCCAATGGCGATAGGTATTGATAAACTTATCGGGGATCAATTTGATCTCGCCGTTCAGTACATAGTCCAATGCGGGTTTTGCCATCTCGGCCATTTTGCAGAACCACTGCATAGATAATTTGGGCTCGATAACCGCGTCTGTCCGTTCCGAAAAACCGATCTGCGATTTATAATCCTCTACTTTTTCCAACGCGCCGGCTTCTTCCAGCAACACGGCTATTTTTTTACGGGCCGCAAAACGGTCAACGCCAACTAATATCTGGGCTTTGTCGTTCAGGGTACCGTCATCATTTAAAATATCAATAACAGGCAGGTTATGACGCTGACCCAGTTCATAGTCATTCAGGTCATGTGCCGGGGTAACTTTTAAACAGCCGGTACCAAAATCCATGGTCACGTATTCATCCAGGATAACCGGTATCTCGCGGTTGATCAGCGGGATAAATACCTTTTTACCATGCAGATGCACATACCGTTCATCATTGGGGTTGATACAGATAGCTGAATCCGCCATAATGGTTTCCGGACGGGTGGTAGCGATGGTGAGGTAGTTCGAAGTCTGAAGTTTGGAGTCTAAAGCCGAATCTTGGACTTCAGACTTCGGACTTGAGACTGCATACCGTATATAATACAGTTTCTGATTTACTTCCTTACGGATAACTTCCTCGTCAGATACTGCTGTTTTACTCTGCGGATCCCAGTTTACCATGCGGATGCCACGGTAGATAAGGCCTTTTTTATGTAGATGGATAAACGTATCTATTACCGCTTCGGACAAATCCTCGTCCATGGTAAATTTGGTACGGTCCCAATCGCAGGAGGCACCTAATTTTTTAAGCTGCTCCAGGATAATGCCGCCATATTTTTCTTTCCATTCCCAGGCATAAGCTAAAAACTCGGGTCGGGTAAGATCGGCTTTGCTGATGCCCCGCTCTTTGAGCATGGCTACAACTTTAGCTTCTGTAGCAATACTGGCATGGTCGGTTCCGGGAACCCAGCAGGCATTTTTGCCTTTCATACGGGCACGGCGAACCAATACATCCTGTATGGTATTATTCAGCATATGTCCCATGTGCAGAACCCCGGTAACATTGGGCGGCGGAATGACTATGGTATAAGGCTCGCGCTCATCGGGCACCGATTTAAAAAAATCGTGCTTTAACCAATAACTATACCACTTCTCTTCGGTTTCTTTAGGCAAATATGTTTTAGCAATACTCATAACGCGCAAAAATAGGGATTTGCCCGCTTAGTTCATAGCCGATAGTTTACGGATTCCAAAAGCATTTTTGGCGTTGATCCAGGCCCCTCCGTTTTTTTGCCGCGACAAGTTTTTCGCATCAAACAAAAGTTATAAAATTCAAACGCTTTCAACTTTTTAAAGCTTTAATTTTAACAATTTTCTGCTCAAAATCAGATGAAAAACCGATCAAAACAGCTTAAATTCTCATCAAAATCATCCATTTTAACACTTTTTAACAAATTTTTGATGGGTTTTAAAACTTTAAAAAGTATAAAATAACTGGCTTTCAAATAGCTACATACCAAATAGTCGGTTTTTATTCCTTTTTCAGAGACACAGAATTATGCTTTTCAAACAGAGCAGAATACCAGATCGGCTTACTTAAATATACAGAAATTATTTGAGCCCTGCAACGGGCTTACTTCCCAGATACAATAAAATGTCAATAAGCTAAATTACTCCGTAGGAGTTAAAGCTTTGTAGTAAACAAAAACAAGCATTGGGCATGCCGTAGGTATGCAACGGACGTGCAGTACCTATGGCACTGTTTTAAAACCGAATTTTTTCTACAAAGCTTTAACCCCGATGGGGTTGTCTGATTTTGCACGGCAGCCTTACTCTCCCTTCCCATCCTTGCTCTTTGTTCCTCCCATCCTTACTCATCTTCCCTTCATCACAATAATTTTACAATTGCTGCGTTTTTAAATACGACAACCGTAAATAGCCATGAAATCAATGGATCTGCACCGCTTTTGGCTTGATATTCTAAAAAAATCCAAGCTTTCCTTTTTCATTAACTGGTTTAACCGCTAAGCATTTTCTATCAGCTGGTTTGTGCATATCTGCTACAAATCATTAACTTTAATTTTTAACATTTAACATGAAATTAAAGTTGTCTTACGTGATGCTGGCGGGTGCATTAGCCCTGTCGGCCAACAGTTTTGCTGCCGATGGCGGTACATCTCCCAAACCAAAACATAAACCTGCCGTCCCCAAAAAGTTTATCGATCCGGCCAATATGGATCTGAGCGTAAAACCCGGTGATGATTTTTTTGATTACGCCAACGGTAACTGGATCAAACAAAACGCTATACCCGCCAAAGAAACCCGCTGGGGCAGCTTCAATATCCTGCGCCAGGAAAATACCGATAAATTGCTGGGCCTGCTTGCCGAGGTAAGCAAAACATCCGCCTCACAGCCCAAAGGCAGCTTAAGGCAGCGTGTTGGCGATCTGTATGCCAGCGGTATGGATAGCCTGGCTATCGAAAAACGCGGTTATGACCCCATAAAACCCGATCTGCAGCGCATCGACCAGATCAGCAACCTCGATGGGGTAATCGGCGAGATGACCTATCAGCGTGTTAATGGCGAGGGTAGCCCGCTTTTCAGATTCGGCGTTGGCCAGGACGAGAAAAATGTGAACAAATACGTAGTAGGCTTTAACCAGGGCGGTACCAGTTTACCCGATCGCGATTATTACCTCAAATCCGATGCCCGCACCAAAACCATCCAGGACGCCTACAAAAAATACATCGTAGCACTATTTACCCTAACCGGTACCAGCAACGAAGATGCCGTTAAAAATGCCGACGTTATTTTTGGCCTGGAAACCACGCTGGCCAAAGCGCAACTGAGCCGCGTGGCCATGCGCGACCCTAACGTTACCTACAACAAATTTTCTGTTGATGGTTTCAGCAAGATCACCCCGCACTTAAACTGGAACACCCTGTTGCCGCAGCTAAAAGCCAGTGGTCAGGATACGGTTTTGGTTGGTCAGCCGGGATTTTTTAAAGCGGCCGACTCGCTGTTGGTAGCCGCCCCTGTTGATAGCTGGAAAGTTTATCTTAAATGGAGCATTCTTAAAGGCGCGTCATCATCATTAAGTTCGCCTTTTGTAAATGCTACTTTTGATTTCAGCAAGGTATTAACCGGCCAAAAAGTACAAACCCCACGTACCGAACGCATGAGCGGCCTGGTTGATGGCAGCATTGGCGAATTGCTGGGACAGCTTTTTGTAGAGAAATACTTTACACCGGCTGCCAAGCAGTACATGATTAACCTGGTGAACAACCTGAAAGGTACCCTGGGCGACCGTATTAAACGCCTGGAATGGATGAGCCCCGAAACCAAAGAGCGCGCGCTTAAAAAACTGGCCGCCTTCACCGTAAAAATAGGTTACCCAGATAAATGGGAGCTGTATGAGGGCCTGGTTATCGACCGTAATGATTATGCCGCTAACCTGAAAGCATTATCTATATGGCGCTACAACTTTAACCTGAGCCGCCTGGGCAAACCGGTTGACAAAACCCGCTGGGGTATGACGCCGCCAACCGTAAACGCGTATTATAACCCAACCAATAACGAGATCGTTTTCCCGGCAGGTATCCTGCAATTCCCTTTCTTTGATTTTAAGGCCGATGATGCCATTAATTACGGTGGTATAGGCGCGGTGATAGGACACGAAATGACCCACGGTTTTGACGATCAGGGTCGGCAGTATGATGCCGACGGTACCCTGCGCGACTGGTGGACAAAAGCCGATGCTGATAAATTTAAAGTACGTGCCAACCAGGTAGTGGAACAATACAATGCATTTACCGTGGTTGATACCCTGCATGTTAACGGCAAGTTGACCCTTGGCGAAAACCTGGCCGATCTGGGTGGTTTAAATATCGCTTACGAAGCCTACAAAAAAACCAAACAAGGTCAGGAAAATAAGAAGATAGACGGCTTTACGGCCGATCAGCGTTTCTTTTTATCATGGGCACAGGTATGGCGCAGCAGGCAGCGTCCCGAGTCGGCAGCACAACGCATCCTCACCGATCCGCATTCGCCAGAGCAGTTCCGCACCAACGCGCCACTCACCAATATCGACGCCTGGTACAAAGCCTTCAACGTACAACCCGGCGACAAGATGTACAAGAAACCGGAAGACCGGATTAAGGTTTGGTAGTTTGGGTAGTGAGTAGTGATATAAAACAAAAAGTCCGGTTTTACCGGACTTTTTGTTTTATATCACCTTTTCCTTTTCTCCGTCAGCAGATAAGCTTCGGGCGAAAGCGGGCAGAACAATGGTTGCCCGTGCGGCTGCGGGGCATAGCAAGTTTTTGCTTAAGCGCGGGGAGATGCGGGAACGAAGTAGGGCAAAATAATTGCAGCCCTGGTTCTGGCTGATTTGCAGGGCAAAGGCTATGAGCGCAAAGAAGCATTTCTGCTGAAAGCCTTTTGGTTACTTTGTGGCTACAAAGTAACAGCCTTAGCGGCAATTGAGCGCTCTACGACATGCCTCACGAATAAACCCCTCCCTACCCTCCCGGGGGAGGGAATCACACCTGGCCACGCTTTCAGCTTGTTGTCAATTTTAAGCTCTGTTTTGTAACTTTAACATACCAAGTCACCCATATTATGGACAACCTTACAAGAGTTTACAGAATGTCATTTGCGGGCGTTTATCCGCACTACATCCAAAAAGCCGAAAGAAAAGGCCGCACCAAGGCCGAGGTAGATGAGATCATATTCTGGCTCACCGGGTACAATCAACAAACACTGCAGCAACACCTGGACAACAAAACCGATTTTGAAAACTTTTTTGCCCAGGCACCGCAAATTAATCCGAATGTATCCAAGATTACAGGTATGATCTGCGGGTACCGGGTAGAAGAAATTGAAGACAAACTGATGCAGCAAGTTCGCTATTTAGATAAGTTAGTTGATGAACTGGCGAAGGGGAAAGCAATGGAGAAGATCTTGAGGAAGTAGGGTTTTGCCAATTATTGAATTATTGATTTCTGAACCATGATTTTTAGGATTAAAGGATTACCATGATTTATGCACACACCATCTAACAGGTTTGTCATCCTGAAGAACGAAGGATCTACTCTTAAACACGCATATCGTTTAAAAGATGCTTCACTCCGTTCAGCATGACAAACATATTGTAAGAAATTCTTTATCTTCTTTTCCCCGCCAGCAGATAAGCTTCGGGCGAAAGCGGGTAGAACGATGGTGGGTAGTGCGCCTGTAAGGGCATTGCGAACCTTACCTGAAGCGCGGGATAATAAGCGAACGAAGTAGCGGTAAGGTTTAGCAGCCCGTGGTTCTGCCCGGTTTGCAGGGCTAAGGCCTTGTGCGGCAAAGAAGCATTTCTGCTGAAGCCTTTTTGGTTACTTTTGTGGCGACATACGGCGAAGCCTTCTTGAGTACCAAAAAAAACAAACCACAACGAAAAACGTGACTGGCCTTCCCGCGGCCAAGAGCGGGTATACACCATGCCCCACGAATAAACCCCTCCCTACCCTCCCCGAGGGAGGGAATCGCACCGGGCCCACGCTTTTTTAAACCTTCTATTTTACCCGGAAAAGGCTTAAAACATCTGAAATACTGCATATTCCATCGTTTTCATAGTATTAATATTTACAAGGTGCAAACATTACAACCAACCGAAAGCATTATCTTTGTAGTATAATATGATTATCCAACAGTTCTATGATAAGGGTCTGGCGCATGCATCATACGCCGTGATCCGTACAGGTAAAATGATCGTTATTGATCCGGCACGTAATCCCCAACCCTATTACGACTTTGCCCGTCAGCATGATGCCGATATTGTGGGCGTTATTGAAACGCACCCACATGCCGATTTTGTGAGCTCGCATCTGGAAATTCACCAGGCCACCAATGCCGTAATTTATTGCAGCAAACTCACCGGCGCCATTTATCCGCATGAAACTTTTGACGATGGCGATGTTATAAAGCTTAACGATATCAAATTAAAAGCCATCAATACCCCTGGTCACTCGCCCGATTCCATTTGTATTTTGCTGGAAGACGAAAATGGTAAGGACACGGCGATTTTTACCGGCGATACGCTGTTTGTAGGCGATGTAGGCCGACCAGACCTGCGTGAGAACGTGGGCAACATTACCGCCAAGAAAGAAGAACTGGCTAAACAAATGTACCAGAGCACCCGCCATAAACTCATGACGCTGCCTAAAAGCGTGGTGGTTTATCCGGCGCATGGCCCTGGCTCGTTATGCGGTAAAAACATGAGTCCGGATCTGGAAAGCACTATCGGTCGCGAACTGCGCGAAAACTATGCACTGCAACTGATGGACGAACTGACCTTTGTTAAAACCCTCACAACCGATCAGCCTTTTACGCCCAAATATTTTGGTTATGATGTTGATCTGAATAAGAACGGTGCCCCGCTGTTACAGCAAAGCATCGATGCTATTGCCAGGATCAATGCCGAAACCGCTCTTGGAAAAGATATACTGGTGATTGACGCGCGCCCGAAACAACAGTTCAGGAGCGGTCATCTCCAGGGCGCTATTAACCTGCAGGATGGCGAAAAATTTGAAACCTGGCTGGGTTCGATATTAAGCCCCAATGAAGCTTTTTACCTGATAGCTGAAAGCGAAGACAGTCTGAATATCCTCATTAAAAAAGCGGCCAAAATAGGCTACGAAAAAAATATCAAAGCAGCATTACTGGCTCCGGCCCGTGCTTCTGAAATATCGGCCACGCTTGACCTGGACGATTTCAGGACCAATCCCCAAAACTATCATATTGTGGATGTACGCAACTATGGCGAGGTAAATGATGGCAAGGTATTTAAAGACTCCATCACCATACCCCTGCCCGAACTGCGCGAGCGCATTAGCGAAATACCAACCGACAAACCCATCGTGATCCATTGCGCTGCCGGTTACCGCTCTGCCGCGGCAGCCAGCATTGTTGCCGCTCAAATACGCAAGGTACCGGTTTATGACCTGGGCGAGGTGATTGTGGAGTTTGCATAGAGGAGTTCATAGTTGATGGTTCATAGATCATGGCTTTCGAACGTCGTTATAGCTAATGATCATTCATCACATAGAAACTAATAGCTGCAAAACCCAAACCCATGATCTATCAACTATGAACCATGAACTACAAATAGTAACTACTGCCGATGGCTCTAAAACCATCTACAACGCACAGGTAGGCGAGCATTACCACTCGCGGCATGGTGCTTTGCAGGAGAGTTTACATGTGTTTGTAAATGCCGGTCTGGATTATTTTTTAGCCCAAAGCGGAGCCCAGGAAGCCAGCATCCTGGAAGTTGGCTTTGGTACCGGACTTAATTTTTTACTGAGTGCGGCTTACTGTACTAATCATCAAATTAAGCTTCAATATACCGGAATCGAAGCTTACCCGCTTACAGCCGAAATGATGTCGCAAACAGGTTATGAGCAATACATTCCCACCGCTTTATGGGATACCTATCTGCAACAATACCCCGATGCCTTAAAAAATGAGGTAAATACAGATGCCCATACTAAATTGCAGGTAGCGCATTGCCAACTGATGGATTTTACCACGATCCAACTATACGACATCATATACTTTGATGCCTTTGCAGCCGTGCATCAGCCCGAAATGTGGGAACTGCCTGCCATAAGTCATGTAAGCAGCTTTTTAAAACCCGGCGGTGTATTTGTAACCTACGCCATCACCGGTAACCTCAAAAGGATGCTCAAAAGTTTGGGTTTCAGTATCCAAAAAATACCCGGCGCCCCCGGCAAACGCGAAATGTTGAGGGCGATTAGGGAGTTGTGAGTGATGAGTAGTGAGTTTGTCTGAATCAGAATTAACATAATTTTAAAATTTTCAGAATTTGCTTAACGCGCTGTCCGAAATCTCTGACTTCGAACAGCATATTAATTTACTTTCTTATCTTGATTCCTGATTCTTATTTCTTGCTTCCCAAAACCCTTATCTTTGCGGCATAAAAAACTAAACATATGCCTTTACAAGCACCAGCTACCGCCAATACCCCTGCCACCGGATTTGAACGCCTGCTCCATATTATGGACGATCTGAGGGCCAACTGCCCCTGGGACAAAAAGCAAACGCTGGAAAGCCTGCGGCACCTTACCATAGAAGAAACCTACGAACTGAGCGATGCCATTTTAAGTGCAGACATGCCCGAAATAAAAAAAGAGCTGGGCGATATTATGCTTCACCTGGTTTTTTATGCCAAAATAGCTTCCGAAACCAATGATTTTACCATTACCGATGTGCTCAACAGTGTATGCGAAAAGCTCATTAACCGGCACCCGCACATTTATGGTGATGTAGAGGTGCAAAACGAAGAGGACGTAAAACGCAACTGGGAACAGATTAAACTGAAAGAAGGCAACAAATCGGTACTGGGTGGTGTACCCGCTTCGTTACCGGCCCTGGTAAAAGCATCGCGCATACAGGAAAAAGCACGCGGCGTAGGATTTGATTGGGAAGAGAAAAGCCAGGTATGGGCCAAGGTGGAAGAAGAGATGCAGGAGTTCAAAAATGAATTTAACGCCGAGGATGAAAGCACCATCGACCATGAAAAAGCCGAAGGCGAATTTGGCGACTTGCTATTCTCGCTCATCAATTATGCCCGTTTTATCAATATCAACCCAGAGAACGCGCTGGAAAAAACAAATAAAAAATTCATCAAACGCTTTCAGTATCTGGAACTTAAAGCCAAAGAAAACGGCAAACAACTACAGGACATGACCCTGGCCGAGATGGATGTATTTTGGGATGAGGCAAAAAAGTTATAAAAACTTTTAACCCTGGTGTATCGTTTTAATAAATCGCCCCGTAATGGTAAAAAAGATGAAGATTATGAAGCGAAATTTATTTTTATTATTGCCATTATTTGCATTGATAGTTTTAGGCGAAGCCTGTTCAACTAAAAACGATCCAATTCCTGCGCCAACACCGCCATTTGGCACTTTTAGCGGAACTTTCAAGCTACTTGTAAGAAAAGCAAACAGCTCTGCTTATGATACAGTAAAAAAAGACCCATTGTTTTCTGTAACACTAAGACAGCCAAACTTATTTACTGTAACCAGGTCTACTTCTACCATACATGCGCTAAGCAGAGGAAGCTTTCAATATAATGGTCAGCTTATAGGTTTTACTGATAGTACTTATGTGCCGGGGCCTCAACCATTAACCCGTTTGATCGGTGTATATCAAGTGGGGGTTAATGCGACACGACTTCAGTTTATACGCCCAAATAACAATTCAACACAGGATTCTGTCTGGTTTTATGATCTTTATAAAGCCGCAAACTAGTTATTGTTTTAATTTCAAGGTTGCCTCTTTACAGAGGTAGCCTTTTATTATTAACATCTGCCTATATGGATAGTAAAGATCAGTAGTATTCAGAACACTACTGATCTTTTAGCTATTGAGGGCAAAAATTGATCATTTAAAAAATATTATTTTTACATGTATCAATAAGGCACCTTATTACGTAAGGCACTATAGATCAACAACAAAAATTTATAGGCGGAATTAAATATATTTAATGCATTCACCCCCTCGCATTACTGAAGAAGAGATCATCAGCCAATGCAAAACA
The DNA here is from genome assembly GCF_052045695.1 of Mucilaginibacter sp. 22184. Classification (NCBI taxonomy): domain Bacteria; kingdom Pseudomonadati; phylum Bacteroidota; class Sphingobacteriia; order Sphingobacteriales; family Sphingobacteriaceae; genus Mucilaginibacter; species Mucilaginibacter sp. 22184. The sequence goes on along the minus strand of NZ_JBQEPI010000014.1, from coordinate 5,900 downwards.
GGCAGCTTAAAGTACCAGGAAATGCTGTATAAGCAATTCTATGGCTATGCTATGGGTATAAGTTTGCGTTACAGTTTAAACCGGGACGATGCATTAGAAGCTGTAAATGACGCCTTTATAAAGGTTTTCAATGCCATACACAGTTATCACGTTGATAAACCCTTTAAAGCCTGGTTACGCACCATAGTGGTTAATACCGCTATTGACCGCAGGCGTAAAGACCTTAAATTTCAGCTTAATGTTGATCTGGATAATGCTGCTCCCCTTAGCAGCAATGTGGGCACAGTTGATAATTTAAATGTGCAGGATATTTTAAAACTGATGAATGAGCTGCCTGCAATTCAGCTTACCATCTTTAATTTATACGAGATAGACGGATACAATCACGACGAAATTGCAAACATGCTCGCTATTCCGGTAAGCTCATCAAGGGTTTATCTGAGCCGGGCAAAAGAAAGATTAAGAAAAATGTTAAGAAAAGAGACACAAAACCATGGATGAGCAGTTGGATAACGACTTAACCAACCGCATCAGGGAGGTGTTTGATAATTTTGACGACGCCTCGTTTCCTTCTGCTGATGAAGGTTGGTTACTGCTCAGGGAAAAATTTCCTGAAATGGAAAAGAAACGTCCGGTTGCCAGGTTATGGTGGGCAAGCGCGGCGGCTGGTATGCTGCTATTTTTAAGCATTGGTTTTTGGATGATCGGTAAAAAACAGCCTGCGGATACTACGCTGGCCGTAAAACCTGTAAAAAAATCAACAGAACAAATTACAACCGCAGATAGCGCTGTATCATTAGCTACAACAAAAGCTCCGGCTGATAAACATAACACTCCTGATGCTGGTGCAGCCCCTTTAGCCGCAACAAAAAAACCTGCCCACGAAGCAACGATTAATAAACCAACTCCTGCCATACCGGGAGCGCAAACAAATCAGGTGCCTGCTTATGCTAAAACTACTACTACAAACCAGCCTTTGCCGGCTACCACTTATACTCAGGTTGCTCCTGTTATCAAATCCAAACCAACTGTTGACAGCACTAAAAACGTCATCAGCAAAGCAAACGCGCAGCAATACGCAGCTGCCGCCAAAAGCTCAAATACAATTATTACCGATCCAATTAAAAAAGCAAAGCCGGCTGACAGTGTAAAAACGGTGATAGCCAAAGCCAACACGCAACAGCCTCCTGTAACGTCTCCGGCTGCGACCAAAGGTTCTATCATGCTTAATCAGCAACCCACACAGTCACCTAAAAAAGGTATGGAAGCGCTGTTTGCCCAGGAACAGGCCCAACAACCGCAAAAAAACAAACAGGATTATGAGGTAGATAAAAAAGTACGTTTTGGCGTATACGCAGCAACATTTTTTAACTACGCTAAAGGCAGCCGTAACCAGGTGAACGCGGGCGCGGGTGTTACTTCTGATATCAGGCTGAGTAAAAATTTAAAACTGTCAACAGGGGTGATGCTGGCTCAAAATACGTTAAGTTATAATGGAAGTACGCCGCCCACTTCAAGCCTTGATGCCCTGGCTAAGACACCGCAGGCCTTTGCACCTTATGATAAGGAAAGTTTATTTACCGCCAACTCGTCGTTCCCGGTGCTTAAAAACTACAATGCCAGCTTAGTTGGTTTGGATATCCCGGTAAACCTCAAATATGAATTTAACCCGCAAAAAACCGACGCCTATATTTCGGCAGGTCTAAGCTCGGGTACATTTATCAACGAGGCTTATACTTCGGTGTATGGTTATTCGGCCGGGGCTTCTACCCAAACAACAGAAGATGTAAGCCGCAAAAGCTTCAACAGTTTCTATTTTGCCAAAATGCTCAACGTATCTTTCGGTATAGGTACCCCTGTGGGTAAAGGCAACCGTTTGATCATCGAGCCATTCTTAAAATACCCTATTGATGGCCTCGGTTCACAACAGATCCAATTCGGTTCGGCAGGTTTAAATTTGAAATTTAATTTTACAGGGAAGAAGTAAGATTTAGTATCAAGTAGCAGAGGTGGTATCAAGTAGCTAGTATCAAGTATCAAGATTGATTTTACTGGGTTGGTTATCGAATACTGCTATTAAAAAGTCGTGATACTTGATACTAGCTACTTGATACTAATCTTAAAATTCCTACTTAAACCTGATAGCTTTTACCGGTGATATTTTGCTTACCAGCATAGATGGGATGAAGAGCACTAACAGGCAAATAACCAGCGTACCTAAATTGAGCAGGAAAATATCGCCGAAAGTAAACTCCACGGGTACAAAGGTCATGTAATATGATGCCTGGTCGAGCTTAAAAAAGTGGGTTTGCTGCTGAAAGAAACCCAGGCCCAGGCCCAGCGCGTTACCCAGTAACAACCCTAAGCCAATAAGATAAGTGGCATTAAACAAAAACACCTTTTGTATATTCCAGTTGGTGGCACCCATGGCCTTAAACATGCCTATCATAGAGGTGCGTTCCAGGATCATGATAAGCAATGCCGATATCATATTGATCACCGCTACAATCACCATCAGCACCAGCATCACTACAGAGTTTACATCTAGCAGGTTGAGCCATTCAAATATGGCAGGATAATCCTCGCCTACCGTGTAGGAGCGTAGTTTTACAGGCAGTATCTCATCCAGGCGGTTGGCGGCATAGTCAACCTGGTTAAAATCTGATACGTGCAATTCATACTCTCCAATTTCGCCGGGCTTCCAGTCGTTAAGTCTATTGATCAGTGATAAGGAGCCGATGACAAAAGTTTTATCCACCTCTTCCACCCCGATACTAAATATCCCCTTTATTTTAAACTGTCGCTTACGCAATGGCTCCTGCACAAAATACATCAGCAGTTTATCGCCCACCTTTAATTTGAGGCGGTTTGCCGTAGTTTGCGATAGCATGATCTCTTTTTGAGCTTCTACCGAGTCGGTAAAGTTGATCACATCACCGGCTATCATGGTTTTCTTAAAATAGCTCCAATCGTAGTTTTTATCCACGCCTTTCAGTACTACCCCTTCTATTTCATTATTCGCCTTAATAATACCCGGTTTGGTAGCAAAAGGCATTATCCTGGTGATGAACGGGCTTTTCATCGCCCGACCTTCAAATTTAGGGTCGGCAAGGAAAGGGGAGCTTTCGTACGAGCTGTTCAGATCAAATTTCACTACCCTGATGTCGCCGGCAAAACCACGGATCTTTTCACGGATCTCGCGTTTAAAGCCTTTCACAATGGCCAGCGATAGTATCATCACTCCCAAACCCAGCATAATACCAATAATGGCAATGCGCACAATCAGCTTTGAAAAGGTGCGTTTTGACTTAAAAGTTATCCGGGCTGATATAAAAGAGGCGAAACTCAATGCAGAATGATTTTTTGTACCTTCGCAAATATGCGGTTTTGCTGCTAAACCTGCTACTTTAAAAATTGTTTAAACATAATATTTTATGCTACGAACACGTATTTTACTGCAATGTGCTTTTATAATGGTTTTATGGGCAAATACGGCATGCGGTAGCCCAGCTGCCTGCACCGGCTGCGACTCTGCAAAAACTAAACCCAACGAAGAAATAATCACTGGAATAATCACTGGCGCCGACCAGGTTCCGCTGTATATTAACTATCTTAAAGGAAAAAATATTGGGATGGTAGTAAATCAAACTTCTGTTATTGGCAAAAATTTAAAGTCGAGCGTAGATAGTTTGCTGCATGCCGGTATTACCATAAAAAAGGTATTCGGCCCCGAACATGGTTTTAGGGGGAATGCCAGCAACGGCGCCAGCGTAAGCGATGATGTTGATACCAAAACAGGTTTGCCGGTGATATCCCTTTATGGCAACAAACACTATAAACCTACAGCGGAGGACCTAAAGGGTATCGACCTGATGATATTTGACCTTCAAGATGTGGGCGTTCGTTTCTACACCTACATATCAACCCTGCACTACGTAATGGAGGCCTGTGCCGAAAACAATATCGAGCTCATGATTCTGGACAGGCCCAATCCTAACGGCTACCTGATTGATGGCCCCATACTGGATACAGCCAATGTGCCCCGCGTCTTTGTAGCCATGCACCCCATCCCCATCAGTCACGGCATGACCATTGCCGAATATGCCCAAATGATCAACGGCGAAGGCTGGTTAAAGGATGGCATCAAGTGCAAATTAAAGGTCATTAAGGTAGCCAATTACAAACACGCTTTACCTTACAGGTTACCGGTAAATCCGTCGCCAAATTTAAATACCGATCAATCCATCATCCTGTATCCAAGCGTATGTTTGTTTGAAGGCACTACATTTAGCCTGGGTCGCGGTACATTTTTTCCTTTCCTGGAGGTAGGTCATCCTTTGTTAAAAGGGAAATATACATTTTCGTTCACCCCGGTAAGTATTAAGGGCATGAGCGAAGATCCGCCGCAGAAAGACAAAGAATGTTTTGGGGTGGACTTAAAAGAACGGAGTACAGATATGATCCGCAAGAAAGGGCGGCTTGATCTATCGTTACTGATGGAGCTATACAAAGCGTTTCCAGATAAAGCGCATTTTTTTAACGCCTATTTTACCAAACTGGCCGGCACTCCCGAATTACGGAAGCAGATTGAGGCAGGGAAAAGTGAAGAGGAGATCCGCAAAAGCTGGGAACCCGGACTAAACAAATTTAAAACCGTAAGGCGCAAATATTTATTATACGAATAAGATAGTATCAAGTAATTAGTATCAAGTATCAAGACTTTTTAAAACAAAGTTCAATAACCATACTGGCAAAATCTTGATACTTGATACTAACTACTTGATACCCCAAAAAAAGAATAGCATGAGAATTGTATTTATGGGTACCCCCGAGTTTGCCGTTGCATCGTTAGATGAGTTGATTAAGGCAGGCAGCAATATTGTTGGTGTAGTTACCGCACCGGATAAACCGGCGGGTCGCGGACAAAAGGTAAGCGAATCGGCAGTGAAACAATATGCGGTAGCCAACGGACTGAAAGTATTGCAACCTGAAAAATTGAAAAACCCTGAGTTTTTGGCCGAGCTGAAAGCGCTCAACGCCGATTTGCAAGTGGTTGTAGCCTTCCGGATGCTACCCGAGGTAGTTTGGGCCATGCCACCAAAAGGTACTATTAATTTACATGCATCACTTCTACCCCAATACCGCGGTGCGGCCCCTATCAACTGGGTGCTCATCAACGGCGAAAAGGAAAGCGGCGCCACCACATTTTTCCTCAAGCATGAAATTGATACCGGCGATGTGCTGTTTACCGAAAAGGTAACCCTGAACGGTCACGAAACGGCCGGTATGCTGCACGACTGGCTCATGAACAAGGGCGCAGGTTTGCTGGTAAAAACCGTAAAAGCGGTGGAAAGCGGTCGTTACCACGAGCACCCGCAAACCGCCTTGCTCACCGGCGAAGAGCTGAAGCATGCGCCAAAAATTTTCAAAGAAGATTGCCTTATCGACTGGACACAACCAGCTCAAAGCATCTATAACAAGATACGCGGGCTCAGTCCTATCCCTACCGCTTATACCGAGCTTAACGGCAAAGTTTTAAAGATATACGGTTCCGAACTACAAGAGCAAGAACCCGCCATACAACCGGGCGGTTTTCTTACCGATAATAAAACCTACCTGAAATTTGCCGCAAAAGATGGCTTTATCAGTGTTACCGATATTCAGATGGAAGGCAAAAAACGCATGGGTATTGAAGATTTTTTGAGGGGGATGAGGTTGTAAAAGGGAGATTTTATAACTGGTTAAGTTTTGCTCCGATGGAGCAAAGATTTGAATTATTTTTTTCTACAAAGCTTTAGCCCCTACTGGGCTATTTTATCTTAAATCATTTATTTCTGTTCCAGAGGAACAAAAGATTTTTTTTCTACAAAGCTTTAGCCCCTACTGGGCTATTTTATCTT